>JAUHXY010000290.1 GCA_030426785.1 bacterium | reverse complement strand
GGAGGCGCAACTGGCGGGGATTGCGCTTGGTTTTGGCTGCGACGGCGGCGCTCCAACCAATCGTCGAGGCGGTTGTAGAGCGGAAACAAGGGAATCGAGAGCAGGCTGTAGAACCAAACGAGTCCCCACGATCCGTGCAACCAACCCGAACGAAACGGGTGCCACGCGCGGAATAAGAAATCTGGGTAGAAAGCGACCAACGCCAAGGTCAAAGTTCCCCACCACAAAGCGAGCATTGCGAAGAAGATCGCAACGGACTCCCAGGTGGAGCGTGGTCTTGGCTTGGAGCGACGATGCATGAAGGGACGACCGTTCGGGGAACCGGTTCAGGGCAAGCCGACGGATGGTGTGTTGTTGGCAACCCTACCAAGTCCTTACGGCGAGCTTGGTCTTGCATTCAAGGGAACCGGGTTACACTCCCCCACCTCGTGAAGAAAGCCCTCAGCGGCCCCAACGGAGCGATCCAATGATGTTCTTTCAGCCCTACCCCGTGGTGATTTTGTTGGCCGGACTGTGGCTTGGGCCCGGAGAGGGGGCGGTTTTGGGGGTCCAGGAGCCCCAACCCGAGCAACCGGCCCAATCAGGCCCGGCCCAGGGTCCGAGCGGTCGGGAGGGCTTGCAGGCCCTCGACGATCAGATCAAAAAGCTCGACAAGGAGATCATCGAGCTCTCGATCCAAGCGACGCAGATCGGCAGCGCCGATCCCTGGCCGCCCCAGGACCTAGCGGGATCGGCGCAGGAGCTAGCCGCAGCGGTGCAAGCAGCGCCGGCGGTCTCGGCGGCGGAGCTGCTGGAGGGCCTCGACAGGGTTGCGGTGCGCGTCTCGCGCAGCACGACTTTGGTCCCGGTACTGCGCGATGATCGCGGATGGCTCGAGGTGATCGTACCCACCCTGTACGAACACGGCCTGACCGCGGACCCGTCGGCCGATGTGGAAATGCGCTACTTGGTGCAGCTCGGCGGAGGCGTGGTCACCACGAGCCGCGGAGGCCAGAAAGTCGGCCAATACGGAGCCTACTCTCTGCGCACCGACGTGAGCCTAGCTTTGCCCGCCCGGGTCCAACGGCCGGACGGTTGGTACATGGCGGACGTAGAAATCGGGCACATCACCGCCATCACGGCCCTGCCGGAGATTCCTTCCGCGGAATACTTGCGCCAACACCTCAACGCGGTGACGGAGCAAGTCCTCGCCAAGATTCGTGCCAACACATACCGACCCCAAGGCGAAAACCCTTGGGGCCCTGGCGAAGACGACCCCGCCACGATCGAAGCCTGGGCGGAGTCGTTGCGCGCCTCTTTCTGCGATCGCCGCAGCGCACTGAACGCCGGTTTGCACTCTTTAGGGGGCTTCACGATGGTCAACGCGAAGCCCACGCACCCCGGCGGAATTTCTGAGCTGAAGGACATCCTAGAACTCGGTGCCCTCAACGTGCGCTGGGGCCACTTCCTGCGAGAGGCGGGCCTCGTTTTTGGATTGCGCGCCAACCCGGCCTTGCAACACGACTGGATCCTGAGCCGTTACCCCCAGGAGGGCCCCCTGCAGGGCGCGATCGCCTGCGCCTCGCGCACCGCAGTGATCGACCGAGACTGCTTGGCCATGTGGAACGGGCGCTACGTGCGTTACGCCGGACCGAGCTGGGTCGACCGCAGTCAAACCAAGATGGCCCTGGCGGGGAACGTGGCCGAGCCCCTGTGGCAAAACCTGAACCAAACCATGCGCAACGTCATCAGGCAGGTGCTGACGGGGCGCTCGGGCGAGCTCCTGGACCCGCACCCCGACACGCCGGCCATCGTCGCAGCCCTCGAGCGGGTGCAACGGGCGGACCTGCCCCCCATCGTGACCGTGCAGCTCGCCAGCCGCATCGGGCGCATCCTCGACGGGGAGAGCGCCATCACCCCCGCCTATCGCAACCGCTGGATCCAGCAGGTGGACGGCAAGCCGATCTACAACCTCGCCGCCATCGGCGATGCCCGCCGGGCCGAATTGGTACCCAGCCACGTGCAGCAAGCGTTGCGACGCGCCCTCGATCGCGTGCAATACGAAGACCCCATCGCCCTGCTCGCTTTCGACCGGCCTTTCTCCCACAACCGTGAAGGCAACTACGTGCGCCTGCCCGAAGACTTTTTACAACGCTTCCAACACCCTCGCCCCTCTGGCGGCGGTGCCCTTTACTCCGAACGCGTAGTCGACGGCTGGACAGCGGTTTCGCAACTTGCGGACTACTACGCTAAGAACGCCAAACTCGCCAAGGCGTCGCTCAGCGGCGTGAAGGACATGCTGCGCGAACACGAAGTATTGCTGGCGACCTATCACGACCCCAAAGACGGCCCCAGCGCGGCCGGCAGCCTCTACTTCTTCTGGTACCGCCAAGCGCCGGAGAACTGGAAGCAACTCTTGCCTAAGTTGCCCCAGGGACAAGGCCTGCACCGCATGGGACCGCCCTGTCACTTAGCGCCGGACTACCTGCGCGAAGCTGACTCGCTTCTCCAGCGCTACCAGGAAGACCTGGCGCGCTGACGCGGCCGAATCCTACGCCATACCTTGCGGCGAAAAGCAAGCGTCTCACAAACCGAACGCGATTCCCGTCTCCTACCTACGGCATGCCGAGGACCCGAGGATTCCTTAGGGAGCGGTTCAGGACGCCTCGCTGACGGTCTCCATGGTGTGCTTGTGACATACGGCAATCGTAATGCGCCCCATTAAGTTGGCTCGCGATAGCATCCAACCGATGTGCCGCCGGAAGAGCTTGCGTTCCTCGCGGTATCGGCTTCGCAATAGCTTTCTACGAATCATGAGCCACAAGAACGGATAACAAAGCAGCATGAGCCCCCATGCGCTGTTTCGCAGTCGATTGGTGTACAACCCTTCCAACTGGGCCCCGTTGCGCTCGATGTGAAAGAGGATCTCGGGTAAAGAGATCGGGTTGATGTGCTGCATGAAGTAGTCGCGCCGATGCGGATCCAAGGGTATGGGTTGACAATCCGTAAACCCGTACCAGAAGTAGTGCCAGCGCGATGGAAGACTGAGCACATTCGGAGTCGTCAGAATCAACTTTCCGCCGGGTTTGAGTACCCGCAAGGCTTCATGCATGAATCGAAAGTGATTCTCAATATGCTCGATCACTTCGACGCTGATGACCACATCGTAGCGATTGCTCTCGATCGGAAGTCCGATACTTAGGTCCGCTTGTAGAAACCGAATGTTGGGGCAAGCGAAACTCTCCTTCGAATAGTCGCAGGCTTCCACTTGGTGCCCCAAAGCGGCCAGTCGATACGAAAGATGTCCGCACCCAGCTCCGAGATCGAGAATGGACAGCCCGACGCCTTTGGGAAGTCGCTTCAGGACTTCATCGTAGACGTCGGGTTGAAAGGTGAGAGCCTCAGGCGCTCCATCACCGAGCGGAAGTTGGGTGGCAGAAACTTCCTGTGGCCGCAGTTCGTCCGTTGCGCGCAGAGCGGCTTCTTGAGGCATTGGATTCATGGTTTCAGGTTTCGAACGCAATCTGCTTTTGACCGTTTTGGTGGTGGTAGGCTCAAGAGAGCGAAGCTTCCTTTGGCTAGCTCATGGCACCTCCAACCGTAGCGCGACCCCGGCTCCTGAAATGACCCGAGGATGACGCTCCGGCTCACCCTTCCGTTGAAAGAATCATGGTGCGTCCTCTTCGCCGTCAGCGCGAACGGCCTTACGGACATGTAATCCCGAAAGCCTCCGCAAGTCCTAGGCTCTAACAGGTGTCCCCTCTCGCCCAGCCCCTACCAACCATGCAATTCTCGATCCTCCTGGCCACCCTTCTGATCGGGATGGGCTGGGCTCCGCTCGCCAGCGCGCAAGTCCAAACGTTCACAGATGAAACCGCGTTCATGAACGCTCTAACCGCTGCGAGCCTGCAGGCCATCCACGAGGGCTTTGAAAGCGACCTTGACTGGGGACACGTCCGCACGACGGTGGTCGGGGGATATCAGCTAGCGCATACCGTGGCAGCGCAGGGCATCACTTGGTCTGCCAATCATCTCGGTAGCGATATCACCACAGGACCGGGTCCAGCACGGACCGGGCAGTGGGGCAGGGCTCGGGCTCGCGATCGCACACGGCATCGTGAAGGCCCACGACGGCGACATCCGGGCGCGGAACGTCACCGGCGGCTGTCGGTTCGACGTCGTCCTGCCGGTCGCGGCCTGAGCGGAGTCCCGGTCAGGACCCGTTCGGGAGCAGCCGCACGAGCCGGATGTGCCCGTCCTCTTTGAGCTCGGCGATCTTGGGGTACGCGTTGAGGAAGTCCGTGAACGACTTGTGGCCGTCGGCGAACTGGTACGAGCGCGAAGCGTTCGACCTGTTCGGTATCGTGTTTCTCGGCCACCCCGACCTTCGTCGCCTGCTCACGGACTATGGCTTCATCGGTCATCCGTTCAGAAAGGATTTTCCGATTTCAGGACACGTCGAGATGCGCTACGACGAAGAGAAGGGCAGGGTG
>JAUHXY010000289.1 GCA_030426785.1 bacterium | reverse complement strand
CGGGGATGTAATTTTTAGGGTCGCCCTTTTCGAAGACCTGGCTGGCGTTGACGAGGAAGACCTTGCCCTTGCGCTTTTTCGGCTTGTCCTTGTTGAGGAAGAGCACGATGCCGGGAGCGGTAGTGTTGTAGAATAGGTTCTCGGGCAGGTAGAGCACGCTCTCGATCACGTCCTGGTCGACGAACCACTGGCGCACGGTCTTTTCCTTGTTATTGCCGGCGTTGCCCGAGCCGCGGGAGGCGGCGCCGGTGTCGAGCACGATGGCGGCGCGACCGGTGTCGTTCAGGCTGGCGTGCATGTGCTGGACCCAGCCCCAGTCAGCGGAGGACTTGCCGGGGAAACCAGCGCCAGCGGGGAAGCGGCCGAGTTCGTCGTTGTCGTAGTCGTTCTCGGTGTACTCGCCCTGGTTCCACATGGGATTGGCGACGACGCGGTCGAAGGTGCGCAGCTTGCCTTTCTTGCGAAACTTCGGGTTTTTTAAGGTGTCCCCGATTTCGATCTCGCCCTGCATGTCATGGATGATCATGTTCATGTTGGCCATGGCCCAGGTTTCGGGGGTGTACTCTTGGCCGAACAGCTTGAGGGGCGGGGCTTTTTTGTCGCCCCTCTTCGCCTCCATGGCGAGTTCGCATTTGATGAGCAAGCCCCCCGATCCGCAAGTGGGGTCATAGACCTCTATGCCGGGTTCTGGGTCCATGACGAGAGCCATGATCTCCCCCACTTCACCGGGTGTGTAGAACTCGCCGGCGCTTTGGCCGCCGCCCTCGGCGAACTTGCGGATCAGGTACTCGTAGCTCTTGCCGATGATGTCGGGTTCGACGTCGTCCAGGCCGAGACGCTTGGTACTGATCGCTTCGATGAGGTTCGATAGACGGTCATCGTCCAGGTCGCGCTGGCCGTGGGTGGTGGCGTTGAAGTCGATGCGGTCGATGATGCCCTGCAGGGGCGCGTTGGCCTTGGCGATCTCACGCATGTAGGTCGTGAGCTGCTCGCCGATCTTTTTGGTCAGCAGGCGGATGACCGACCAGACGGGTTGGTCGGGGTCCTCCGGGATGAGCGGCAAATAGAAGCGGACCAGCTTGGGGTCGGCCTTCGCTAGGGTGAAAGCCTTCTTACGCGAGCCAACCTTGCGCGACATGCGCTCGATCTCGTCATCGAAGACATCGCACAGACGTTTGACGAAGACTAAGGGCAGGATGTAGTCCTTGAACTTGGGGGCGTCCTTGGCGCCGCGGATGGAGCAGGCGGCATCCCAGATCCAGGCTTCGAGGGACTTGTCCTTCGGGACCGCCTTCGCGGAGCGCGCTTTCTTCTTGCGAGTGGTTTTCTTCTTTGACTGGCTGGGCATGCGGTGCTTGGAATGCCTGCGGCTTGTGGAGAATGATTGAGAGCTGAAGCGTTGTTAGCTGGGTGCCAGATTCTAAGCCAAACCGTTGGATTGGGAGAATATCTTGGTTTGCGTGCTGGATCCTTCTGTGTGGGACTGAAGGCCGGAATTCCTCACCCCAGCTGTGACTCTGGTCTAGTCGAGTACGAAACGACTAGTTCTGGACCGAGCTGCACCTCCCGAGCCTCCTGAGTTGGCATTCCAGCCCACTCTTCCAGTATGGACGCCGTCATAAGAGCGGGAGAGCCATTGCCCCCCCGACTCTGTTTAGATAATGTCCGCCCCCACCGCGGGAATGGCGGAATTGGTAGACGCGCGGGATTTAGGTTCCCGTGGCTTCGGCCGTGGGGGTTCAAGTCCCCCTTCCCGCACCATTGGGGGGTTGGGTCCGTATGGCCCGTGGACCAAGGCAAGCTTCGCTCTGCATGGAGCTTGGTCCGTTTAAGATCGGCGGAGGGTCACGCAGCTAGCTCCCCAGCGAAGTGGTGAGTAGGCTGAACACCCGCATGGAGAGCTCGTCCGCGACGCAAGCCGTTTTGGTGGCTGTTGATTTTTCGCCGTATTCGGAAGCGGCGTTGGTTTGGGGGCTGGAGTATGCGCGGCGGGTTGGGGGGGCGCGGGTGGTGGTGGTGCACGTGGTGCATGATCCGGCGGGGGCGCCGGGGTTTTATGCGGAGGGGGGTGAATGGGCGGGGCAAGGGTTGCCCGAGCAAGTGGCGGCCAGGTTGTTAGAGGAGTTTTTGGCGGGGGCGGCGCAGAAGCGGCCGGAGTTGGTGCGGGCGGAGCGCTATGAAACGCGGATCGTGGCGGGGCTGCCGGCGACGCGCGTGATCGAGGTGGCGGAGGGTTTGGCCGCGCAGTTAATCGTCGTGGGCAGCGCGGGACGCAGTGGGCTGAGCAAGCTGCTGCTCGGATCGCAAGCCCTGCGCATCGCGCAACTCTCCCCCATTCCGGTGACGGTCGTCAAAGCGGAAGAGGCGCCGGAAGACCGCGCATGACCCTGGCCGCCCTGCAACCGGACTTCCAAGTCTTCCGGCTGGCGATGGAACTGCTGGGCGGGCTCGCCCTGTTCCTGTACGGCATGGACAAGATGTCGGAGGCGCTCAAGCTCGCCGCCGGCACGCGCCTGAAAACGATTCTGGAGAAGCTGACCGGCAACCGCTTGATGGGCGTGCTGTCGGGAGCCTTCGTGACCGCCGCCATCCAATCGTCGTCGGTCACGACAGTGCTCGTCGTCGGGTTCATCAGCGCGGGCGTGATGTCCCTGTCCCAATCGATCGGCGTCATCATGGGCGCCAACATCGGGACGACGATCACGGGGCAGATCATCGCGTTCCAAGTCACGCGTTATGCCCTGGGCATGATCGCCGTGGGTTTTGGGTTGGTGTTCCTGACGAAGCGCGAGTCCCTGCGCGTGCAAGGTCGCGGGATCATGGGGCTAGGCTTGGTGTTCTTAGGCATGGGCATCATGGCGCAAGCGATGGCGCCCCTGCGCGACTACGCGCCCTTCCTGGAAGGGATGCGGCGCATGGCCCATCCGGCCTACGGGATTTTGGCGGGCATGCTTTTTACGGCGCTCGTGCAGTCGTCTTCCGCCACCACGGGGATCGTCATCGTGATGGCCTCGGAAGGCCTGATCAGCCTGCCGGCGGGCATCGCGATCTCCTTTGGCGCGAACGTCGG
Organism: bacterium; assembly: GCA_030426785.1. Taxonomy (GTDB): domain Bacteria; phylum Planctomycetota; class UBA1135; order UBA1135; genus NORP259. The sequence continues at coordinate 1,410 of JAUHXY010000289.1, read as the reverse complement.
CACCTGCATCACGGCGGTGCTCGCGACCCTGGGCAAACCGCGCGAAGCCCTGCGCGCCGCCATGGTGCACGTGCTGTTCAACGTAGGAGGCGTGCTCGTTTGGCTGGCGCTGATCGACGAGTTGGCCATCGTCGTCAGCCTGCTGTCCCCCGAAACTCCGGGCCTGCAGGGCATGGAAAAGCTCGCCGCCGACACGCCGCGGCAAATCGCTAACGCCCACACCATCTTCAACGTCGCGAACACGCTGCTGTTCATCGGGTTTGCGACGCAAATGGCGCGGGTCGTGGAGTGGCTCGTTCCCGACCGGCCTCTAGAAGGAACGACAGCCGTGCGCATCCAGTTTCTGGACGACGCCTTGGTGTCCACGCCGGCCTTAGCCCTCGATCGAGCCCGCATGGAGCTGGCGCTGATGGGCGAGCGCGTCACGAACATGATGAGCGAGATCCTGCCAGCGTTTTTGGGCGGTACCCGCGCCGAACTCGAAGCCATCCGCGATCAAGACGACACCGTCGACCAGTATCACGGCCACATCGTGACCTACCTGGGCAAGGTCAGCCAACAGAAGCTGACCGACCAACACACCGCCGAGCTACTGAGCCTGCTCGAAGCCGTCAACGACCTCGAAAACATCGGCGACCTGATCGAAACCAACCTCGTGCGCAACGGCCTGCAACGCATCAAGCTCGACTTCACGATCAGCCCCATGACCCGCAACGTGATCGCTGACTTCCACAAAAGCGTATCCCAAGCCCTGCAACAAGCCCTCGCCGCCGTCACGCAACACGATGCGGAGAAAGCGGAAGCCGTGTTCGCCATGGACGACCGCATCTTGGCGCAAGGGCACTCCGCGTCCCGGCACCAATCCCGGCGGCTGGTCGTGCACGAGCCGAATCGGCTGCCCGCCTATTCGGTCGAAGTGGACGCGCTCGAGAATCTGAAGCGCATCCACCACTTCGCGCGCCGCATGGCTCGCACCTTGCGGCCGCCTGAGACGGGGAGTCCGGACGAGGCGTAGGGCGAAGGTTGCGCGAGGCCGGGTGGCACGCTCGCAGGCGGGCTATCCCTCGCGGAGGCGGCCGAGCAGCTTGCGCGCCACGTCGGGATCGAGGTGCGCGGCGTTGTCCTGCGCGTTTTCGGTCGCGATGCGCAAAGCGGCCTGAATCAAGGTGATGGCGGCCTGGTGATCGGCCCGTACCGAGGCTTTGATTTGGCCTTGGTAGCGCTCCAGCTCGTCCAGCATCTGTTGAGCCAAACGCACGCTGCCGACGGGGATCGCGGTCGCTGTTTGCCAAGCGGCTTGCGTAGCGGCGCTATGTTCGGCGGAGGGCTGCGAGTCCTGCGCGGCCTGCCGGGCCGCGCGGGCGGTGGTGAGGATCTGGGTGAACGCCTCGCAATCCGCCTGGTACAAAG
>JAUHXY010000288.1 GCA_030426785.1 bacterium | reverse complement strand
CGCAGACCTCGCAGGGCACTGTGACCGGCGCAAGGAATTGCAGTTCGACGAACTTGGCACCGCCTCCCTGGCACTCCTCGCAACGCCCACCGGCGGTGTTGAAGGAGAAGCGCGACTTGTCGTAGCCGCGCATCCGGCTCTCCGGCAAGGCCGCGAAGAGATCGCGGATCGGGCCGAGGATTTTCGTGTACGTGGCCGGGTTCGAGCGCGTGGTGCGGCCGATCGGTGCCGCACTGATGGCCACCATATCGTCGATGTGCTCGCAACCGAGCAGGCGACGGTAAGGCAGCGGGAAAGGAGCTTCGCGACCCAGTTCCCGTTGCATAGCGGGGCGCAAGGTACCTTGGATCAGGCTGGACTTGCCCGAACCGCTCACCCCGGTCACCGCCAACAGAGTGCCGAGCGGGAAGTCCACGTCGACGCCCTTGAGATTGTTGCCTTCGGCCCCTTCGATGCGCAGGAACTTGCCGGAACCCTGGCGCCGAGTTTCCGGCGCTGGCATGTGCACTTCCCCACGCAGCATGCGCGCGGTCGGCGTTTCGGCGGCGGCCACTTCCGCTGGCGTGCCGCAGGCCATGATGCGCCCACCGTGGCTGCCCGCGCCGGGTCCCACGTCGATCAGATAGTCCGCTGCCCGCAGCGTGGCTGCGTCGTGCTCCACGACCACCACGCTATTGCCTCCATCGCGCAGGTCGCCGAGGGCGCCGAGCAAACGCCCGTGATCGCGTGCGTGAAGCCCGATCGAAGGTTCATCGAGCACGTACAACACGCCCTGCAGACCGGCCCCTAGCTGGGCCGCAAGGCGAATGCGCTGGGCTTCGCCGCCCGACAGTGTGTCCGCGGGGCGTTCGAGGGTCAGGTAACCGAGGCCCACCTTCAGAAGGAAGTGCGTGCGCCGTTCGATCTCGAGCAGCAGGTCGCGGGCGATGCGCTGCTGGCGCTTGCTCAACTCCAAGCCCTGTAGGGTGGACGTCAGCTCATCCACCGGCAATGCCAAGAGCTGCGGCAGGGTCCAATCGTCCATGCGCACCGCGCGGGCGGCGGGCATCAGACGGGTGCCCGCGCAACCGTCGCACACGTCCTCCGCCAAGTAGCGTTCCAAGGTCTTGCGCTTCGTGCCCTTTTTGCCTGCACGGCGCAAAGCCCCCAAAACGCCGGGAAAACGCCGTTCCCACTCCACCTGGCCCTTGAAGCGTTTGCCATTCCAGGTCGCCACGTCGGCAAAGCGCTCTTCGCCCGCGCCTTCGAGCAAAACTTGTCGGGCCTGCTTGGTCAGCTCGCGCCAGGGCGTGTCCAGATCGAATCCGTGGGCCGCGCCGACCTTTTCCAGGAAGGCCCAATCGACGCGCGGGAAGTGCAAACCGCCGCCCTTCGCCTTGGTGACGGCCAGCGCCCCCTTGCGGATGCTCAGCGTCGGATCCTTGACCACCGCTTTCTCGGAAGGCCGGCGTACGTGACCCAGTCCCTGGCAATCGCCGCACGCTCCGTGGGGCGAGTTGAACGAAAACAGCCGCGGTTCGAGAGGCGGCACATCGCCACCGCAGCCCGGACAAACCCGCTCGGTGGAATACAGGTTGGCTTCTTCCCCCACCACCACCAACACATCGCCTTCGCCGTGCTTGAGGCAAGTGTTCAGGCTTTCCCGCAAACGCCCGGGCTCATCCGAACGCGGAATCATGCGATCGACGACCACCTCGATGCGGTGGCGCTGGTAGCGCGATAGTTCGGGCACCTCCTCCAAACGCATGACCTGCTCATCGACCCGCACGCGCACAAAACCGCGTTTCTGCAAGTCCTCGAACAGCGCGCGGTGAGAGCCTTTGCGGTCCCGGATCAGCGGAGCGCACAGCAACACCTTCTGCCCTTCGTAGATGCGCAAGATCTCTTGGGCCAACGCCTCGGGCGTCCGCGAACGCACCGGCTGCTGGCAATTCGGGCAATGGGCGATGCCCGCCCGAGCAAAGAGCACCCGCAGGTGGTCGGTGATCTCGGTCAAGGTACCGACCGTGGACCGGGTCCCGCGCGGCACCGACTTTTGGTCGACAGCGATGGCGGGCGAGAGGCCCTCGATGCTCTCCACATCGGGCTTGCTCAGGCCCCCCAAAAACTGGCGGGCGTATCCCGAGAGCGTCTCCAAAAAGCGCCGTTGCCCCTCCCGGAAGAGGGTGTCGAAGGCCAAGGAGGACTTGCCCGATCCGCTCAACCCGGTGATCGCCACCAGGGAGCCACGCGGAAGGTCCACGTCCACGCCGCGCAGGTTGTTTTGGCGGGCTCCGCGAATGCGAATCTCACCCGCCACGGATGAGCCCTTCGCTTGGCGCTCCTTGGAAGGGGCCGCGGAGCGGCTCTTGGAGGACGATTGGGCCATGAATCGGGTGCCGTGGGAGCGTGCCGTTGGTGAGACGGTGGAGAGGGTCCCGGGGGCCTGTTTGGCCCACGGCGAAGCAGCGATTGTAGCACCCCCCGGGAGAGGGGAAAAGCGGTCGTAGCCGGGCCAAAGAAGCGACCCATGGGGCCCTGCCAGCCGCTTCCGGCCTGCCTCGGCCCCCCAGGACCGACTCCGGCGCGTCCTCTTCCGAAAAGCCCCCTCCCAAAAAGGAGGGTGCCCGGCGCTCCCGGGGTTTCCGGGGTGCCGGGCACCGTGGTCCGCGCGTGGCTAGGGTCGGCCGCACAGCCGGGCCACCAGCGGGTCGAGGGGGCTGGCCGCCGAGAGCGGGCGGGACCCCTCGCGCGAGGATGGCCTACAGCTTTTCGGCGTTGGTGGCCAGGTAGCTGGCGACGCCCTCCGCGGTGGGCTTCATGCCCTCTTTGCCCTTGTTCCAACCGGCCGGGCAAACTTCGCCATGCTGCTCGTGGAACTGGAGCGCATCGACCATGCGCAGGGCCTCGTCGACGTTGCGACCCAGGGGCAGGTCGTTGACGATTTGGTGACGCACGATGCCCTGGCTATCGATCAGGAACAGGCCGCGGAAAGCCACCGCACCGTCCCCGGTCAACACGTCGTAGTCGCGGGCGATGTTCTTGTTGAGGTCGGCCACCAAGGGGTAGCCGATGGCGCCGATGCCGCCTTGATCCCGAGGGGTGTTCCGCCAGGCGTGGTGCGTAAAGTGGGAGTCGACGGAAACGCCGATCAGCTCCACACCGCGCTCCTTGAACTTGGGCAGCGCGTTGTCAAAAGCGATGATCTCGCTCGGGCAGACGAAGGTGAAGTCGAGCGGGTAGAAGTACAGGATGACCTCTTTGCCGCGGAATTGGTCCAGAGTGATTTCTTCGAATTCGCCCTGCGCGTTGACGCACTGAGCTTTGAAATTCGGGGCTTCTTTGCCGACGAGAACTGCCATGGGATGGTGGGGTTGGATGGGATGGGTGCGCCTTGCGGGCGAAACCTTGCTAGGGGGCGGAACCAGCCGCCGAATGAAGGCGCATTATTGGGTGCGAGCGTGGGACTTCAACCCCTGCCGTGATCGTTTTCCCCATCGGACCTCCGCGGGAACCGGGTGTCCTGGCTAGACGTCTCGGCTAGGCGCCCCAGCGCGGATCGGGTGCCTGCAGGCGCTCTTGGATCTTGGGGTGCAGGGCCGGTCCTGCCACGACCACGTCGCCCCGGCGCAACCAGCGCTGGCCTCCCTCGGTATCCGTGACGATCCCGCCGGCTTCGCGCACGAGCAGCGCCCCTCCGGCCAAATCGTGAGGCGAGAGATACAGTTCCCAATAGCCATCCAGACGGCCGGCCGCCACCCAAGCCAAATCCAGGGCCGCCGAGCCCGTGCGTCGCAGGCCTCGCACGGCCAGGTAAAACGCGGAAAAGTTCTCGAGGTTGTTTGGCTTCCATTCTTCCCGGCGATACGGAAAGCCGGTCGCCAGAATGGCTTCGCTCAAGTCGCGCGTGGCCGTCACCGCGAGACGGCGTTGGCCACGGCTGTGTTCCAAGTACGCCCCGCCCCCGCGCAACGCCCAAAAGGTCTCCCCCATCTTGGGCATGTGCACCACCGCGACCTGGGGCTGATCGTCTACGTACAACGCCATCGAGACGCAGAACAACGGAATGCCGTGGATGAAGTTGACCGTTCCGTCCAAGGGGTCCACCAACCAACGGGGTTGACCGCTGCGAGGGGCGTCGCGCACCTCCTCTTCGGCTTCGATCGCGTGGCCAGGCAGGTGCCGCCGCAGCGCAGCGACAATGGAACGTTCTGCAGCCACATCCGCCTTGGAAACAAGGTCGCGGGCCGAACTCTTGTGGTCGATGTCGCTCGCCTGCAAGGCCTCAAAGGAGTCGAGCAAAACCTCCCCGGCTTCGCGCGCCGCGTCCATCGCTACGGTGAGCGCGCAGCGCGCGTCCTCCGGGGACAACCCATTCGCTCCTCGATCGGACCCTGATTGCATCGCGTCCCGAGTCCTCGCTTAGGAGTCGAATCCCTTGTCCCAGCCGGCGAGCAACTCGCACAACTCATCCTGCATAGGCTTGAAGGCCTCGTTGGCCATT
>JAUHXY010000028.1 GCA_030426785.1 bacterium | reverse complement strand
CGATCTTGATTTGGAGTTGGTGCGCCCGGGCTTCTTTCCCGCCGGGGGCGGCCTCTTGCGTGCCAAAGTCTCTCCCTGGCGGCCTTCGCAGGTGGTCGAACCCTATGCACTGCTCGAGCGGGGGAAACCAGGGCAGCATCGCTGCCACATCGCGCTGGCGCACTTGGACGAGGCGATCTTGAAAAAGGAACAACGGGTGATCGCTGAGCGCCTGAATTGGCCGGACCAACGCTTCGTGCACGAAGACGGTTCGGCTGCGCCGGGGCCTGGGAACGTCTTGGACCTGCGGCTCGCCTATGAAAACGTGACGCTCGTGTTTACCGAGTTCGGCGCCCCGGGGGTCTCCGGGCGCTCGTTGGCCAAGAGTCTGGCTCGCCAAGGGGAGCGCGCCTTGCGCAACGGTGCTCCGGTGGACCAGCACCTCGCCGACCAACTGATCCTGCCCCTGGCCTGCACGCGGGGCGGGGAGTTCGTGGCCAGTCGCCTCTCCCTGCACACCCAAACCCAAGCGGAGGTTTTGAACGCCTTCGCCCCGGGCACGGTGAAGCTTGGGGAGGGCAGTCCGCGTGGTTTCCCGGTTCGTGTGCAGCCACTGTTCGACGCCTAGGTGGCGACCGCTTGCCTGGGCGGGCCGATGATTTCGTTGGGCCGGAGCTCGAACCCGTTTCGAGGCCCGGCCGAAGCCCAGCCGTAGGGCGCGAGTACAGGCGCTGCGGGTGGTCTGCCGGCCTTGCGGCTCGCCGCGGGCCGTTTTTTGGGACTGGGTCCCTGCGGTCCCAGGGCGCATGTCCTAGGATCCCCCCATGGAAACCTTCCTGGCCGTCTTTCTGTTCTTCCTGGTCGCCGTGGCGGCCATGGCGGTGGGCGTGATCTTCTCGGGCAAGCGCCTCTCGGGTTCCTGCGGCGGGCGTTTGCCCGATGGCACCCTGGTCGGCGATTGCTTGTGCGAAAAGAAGAAGCAGGCCATGTGCGACAACCCCAAGAAGCTCTACCAGATCGAGCTTCCCAAGTAAGCGCACTCGATCGACGCACAGGGCACGCCGATCGATTCTCGCTACGCGTTTAGAACCGTACGGCGACGGCGTTCGAGAAGTTGGAGCTGCCTTGGGCCTCCCGGTGCCACAACTGGAAGTACCAGGTTTCTCCAAGCTGAATCGTCGGCGTTCCGGACAAAGGGAGACTGGTCGGCACATCGAAGCCGCTGCCCCAGATCGATGTCCCCGACAAGTTCTGGAAGATCCCTTGGCCATCAAACTGCCCCAAGGAGTTCCACGGGGTACCGTTGACGTTGAATCGCCCGATTTCGTTCGGAGGTGCGGTGCGCAAACACAGGCGGCCAGCGCCGATCGAAAGACCTGGTTCGGAGGCTCCGGTTCCAACGAGGAAGTAGGCGAATTCGCCGGGCGGCCCTAGGATCGCTTGCAGCCGCAATCCGCTTTGCGCTGGATGCCCGTGGTTGGCGACCAACAAGGTGGGGAAACCGGTGGAGTTGGAATCCATCGGGCTGCAATAGGGAGTGATCAAAGCGCCGACACAATCGGCGGCGCCGCTGATGGTCAAGTCGTAGCTGTTGCAGGGTTGAGCCTGCGGACGGTCGAGGGCCACCAGCAACACGACGTCTAAAGCGGCTCCGGTTCCGTTGAACCACGCCAGCGTTTCGTTGTCGTTGTTGGAGGTTCCTTTCGCCAGGTCCGCGCCGGGCAGGATCGAGCCACACAGGGAGTCGCTGGCATCGAACAGGTACACGTCGATGTCGCCCTGCGCGTGAGCAAAAGTCGCCGCCACGTTCAGCCACTCGCCTGCGGGCACGCAAGTGCGGTAAAAGTCAGGGCTCCAGGCGCTGACCTGCAAGCCAAGCAACGTGCCATCCTGAACCGGCGTGGGGCCTTCGCAGGAGTCGTTCGGCTCGAGCGTATCGTCGGGAATTGCGAGACACGGCGAGGGCTCCACAATCAGGTCGAAGGCATAGGTCGAACAACTCGGGATACCTGCAAAGGTCTGGCTCACCTCCAAGATCACGGTCTGCGCTTGCGTACCGGTGTTCGTCGTTTCGACGAAGGCCGGATCCGATCCCAGCGAGTTGGCGCAGCCCGCATCCCATAGTTGGTAGCTCGCGTGGAACGAATCGCTCGTCTCCTGACAGCGTAGGCGCTCACCGGGCCCGACCGTGATCGCGAAGAAGTCTGGATCTTCGTTGCGGACCACCAAATTCGCGTAGCTGCCGGGCGCTAACGGCATGGGGTTCGAGCAGTCGTCAAAATCCTCAAATCCGTCATCGGACACGCTGAGGCAGGCATCCGGCGTTGCGGTCAAGTCGAGAGAATAGTCCGCACAGGCCGCGTTGCGCGGACGGACTTGGAAGAGGATGGTGTGTGGAAAAGCGTTCGGGTTGGCGAGGCTGAACCCGGTGGAACTCGTACCGGTCACCTGCACGAAGCACGGCTGAAAGCCGGTCATCCAAATGTCCCCCGAGCCGGTGGGAAAGTGGATGTCGAGCAAACTCTGGCTCGGAATCGTGATGGAGTAGTAATCGTGGTCGCTGTCCTTGACGTGCAGGTTTGGGTGCAAGCCAAGAGCCAGCGGCACGGCGGTGCCACAAGTGTCGTTGTCCTCAAGGACATCATCGGGCAGCGTGGCGCAGGACGGACCGCTGAACGTCGCGCTGTGGGCTTGCGTAAGGCGGTCCGTATGGGGAGTTTGCGCAGCAGCGGCGGTGCTGACGGTGAGCAGCCAGAAGGAAAGGGACTGGGTGGCGCGGCCGTGGCGCCCTAGAAGAGAGGAGAAATGCATCGTTAGTGTGAAAGTAAAATGGTGGGGGCAGCTCGCACGCGCGAGCCACTCGTCTCCACCCTAACAGCAGCGACGGATTTCGCCAATCGCCCCCTCACTCTAGGCTGCAGCGTACTGCTAGACGGGCCGTCTCGCTTAGCGCGCCACCAGCGTGACCTCGGCGATCACCTCTCGGCCGTCGCGCAGGACCACCGCTTCGACCGTGTCACCCGGCTCGAAGGTTTTGAGCAGATCGGAAAACCCGCGTAGGTCAACGATCTCCTCTCCATCCAATTCGATCAGGACGTCTCCCGCTTGGAAGCCCGCTTGGTGGGCCGGAGACCCCTCGCTGATCAGCTCGAATCGCACGCCCGGACCGTCGAAAGCGAAGTCGGGCATGGAGCCGAACGAAACCTTGCGAGTTCCTTCGGGCGCGGCGTCGCTGACCGGTGTTTCTTCGTGCCCGGCGATAGTGATTTTCAAAGGCTCGGGTCGACCCAACATGTAGGCCGCTGCGCCTTGGGCCAAAGTGGCCACCTGGACCATGCCGCGCGCGTCGACCTTGTCGTGCGTATCGCTCGGTCGATGGTAGTCCTCGTGTCCACCGGTGAAGAGGTGCACGGCGGGAATACCCGCTTCGATGAACGCTGCGTGGTCGGACCCGGTCAGCATGTCGGGCACAGCTTGGCTTTGTATGCCGGTTTCAAACCCCACACCGCGGAAGATATGGGGCCACTCGTAACATGTTCCGGTGCCGTGCACTTGGATTTTGCCCGGACCTAGGCGCCCGACCGTGTCGAAATTGAGCATGCCAAAGATTTGGTCGCCCGGCAGGATCGGATGCTCGACGTAGTGCCGGGAACCGAGCAGCCCGGCCTCTTCGGCGCTGAACGCGACGACGACCAGGGAGCGGCCTGGGGCTCCCTGCGACACCAGGTTGGCGGCCACCTCGAGCATGACCGCCACGCCGCTCGCGTTGTCATCCGCGCCGGGGTGCAACGTGTTTTCATGCCCCGCGTGCGCGTCGGGCCAGCCCATGCCCAGGTGGTCGTAGTGCGCACCCAGTACGAAGGACTGTTCGGGCCAACGCGTGCCCGGCAAGACCCCGATCACGTTGCGGGCGGTGACGGGTTGGCCAGTGGGGCCTTCTTCGACGGGGAAACTCTGGAACCAAGTCCCGTCATCGCCCCCGGGTTGTAGGCCGGCGGCTTTCATTTGACGGGCGATGTATTCGGCACTGTCCGCCAAGCCTTGGCTGCCGAGGCCGCGGCCTTGTCGTTCCGGGGAGGCGAGCCAATTCACGTGGCGGCGCAGGCGATCGGCCGAAAACTCAGGCGGCAGCTTGGCGAGCGGCAGGCGCTTGGCCGGCTCCAGTTGCGGCAACGGTTGGGAGCGGTCGCGTCGCAAGTCCACGAACAGGGGGGAGTCCGAAGTGGGCCATTGCCCCTTCGCGACGTTGGTGGGTTCCTCGCCTTCGAAGGCCAGGTACGAATACTTGCCGTAGTGGGGCAGTTTGCGCGCCAATCCGGGAGCGGCGGCAGCATGGGGCAGATGCACGTATCCGATGACGCGCTCGGGCTCGCCCGGTTTGCGCGCGACGGTGACGACGCTGTGTTGATCGAGGCTATAGTCCTGGGCCTCGACGGTGAAGGCGCCGACTCGCGGGCCCCGGCGCCAGTGGGCATCTGCCCAATGCCACTCGATGCTGACCGGGCGACTCTGCGGTCCGAAGACCCACACGCTCTTGCCTTGCGGCCATTCGCTGATCGCTTCGCGTTTCACCACTTCGATCTGTTGGCCCCCGCTCCAGGCTTCGATCAGTGGTTGGTAGCGTTCCGCGCTCTCGTCGCTCGGCACGATCGCCACGATGCTGGGGTCGCCGAAGAGCTGCCCGATGGTGGGCGGCGTTTCGGCCGGGTCCAGCAAGCGGAACAGGTCGAAGTCGGGGTCGATGGCGAGGCCCAAGGGAGCTTCCGCCAGCTTGCGGGTGATGGTGCGCTGTTTCTCGGTCATCTCAACGACGAATCCGCCTTGCCCGGTAGCGTTGAGCAACACCACCGGGAGTTGCAGGTGGTAGGCGGGTCCGTCCTGGGTTTGTACGACCTCCAAGCGCAGCTCGACACCGTCCCCGTCCTCATGAAGCGCGCAGGATTGGATGGCCAACTGCGGCGCTCCCGTGCGGTCGATCCATTGGTCCATCCAAGGCCCGACTTCTTCGCCGCCAAAGCGCTGGAACGCCCGCTTGAGGTGTTCGAAGGAGGCCCGGCGATAGCGGTTTTGCTCGTAGAAGTGCCGCAACCCTTGGATCAGGGTGCCTTCCCCGAACTGCATGCGCAGCATGTGGAACAGCATGAGCGACTTGCCGTAACCCACGGCTTCGGTCGCGCCGCTGTGGCGTGAGCGGAATTCGCTGAGCGGGAAGTCCCGGCCGTCGCGCACGTAGCTCTTGTACTTCTGCAGGGTGTCGCGGCGGTAGTTGGCTCCTTCGCCGCGGCCTTCTTTGACCAGGTGGTCGGCCAGGTACGCCGTCAGGCCTTCGCACCAATTGCCGCGGCGCGCGTCCACGAACACGGAGTTGCCCCACCAATTGTGCAGAATCTCGTGGGGATAGGAGGAGTGTAGAATGAAGGGCATGCGGATGACCTTCTCGCCCAACAGGGTGAAGGACGGCATGCCGTAGCCCGTCTCCCAAAAGTTCTCGACCAGCGCAAACTTGGAGAAAGGGTAAGCGCCAAACAGGTCCGCATACATGCGCAGGTAGCGGTCGGTCGTGCTCAGGTACTTGTTGGCGAGCCCCGCGTCCTCGGCGTGCAGGTACACCAAAGTCTCCGTGTTGTTCGATCGATCCACGTAGCGCTGCAAAGGGCCGCCGACCAGGTAGACCTGTTCCATCGGTCCTTCCGAAATCCAATGGGCTTCGCTGCGGGATTGCGAAGGCCCCGAAACTTGCGAAGTCCCGCGACCCTGACTGATCACATGCCAGTCGGCCGGGGCCGTGATGCGCACATCGAAGACGATCAAGCCGTCGTCGACGGAGGGGATCCATTCGCTCTCACCGGCTAGGTACACCCCGCGCTCGTCGATGACACCCTTGGTTCCTTGGAAGCTGCGCACGTACTCTTCGCTGGAGCCTTCGAAGTCGTGGGCGATGCGACCCTCGTACTCGATCGTGAAGGTGCGCGAGCCGTCGGTCGGGGCAGAGAAAGTGTACTGACCGGGCGCTGCGGCGTCCCCGGAGGGTGCGATCAGTGCGGGGGTGCTGCCTTGGATCTTGAGCTCCGGGTGCAAGCGGAACGCAAGCGCGCCCGGCTCCCAACCCTCGGGCATGGTGATCGTGTCCCGCACCACCAGGGATTGGCGTTCGGGGAGCAGGTCCACTTCGAGTTTGTGGAACACGTGTTTCTGTCCCAAGGACAGGGTGCACAGGAGCGGGAACAGCAGCAGGGGGGCGAGGTGGCGCATGGGGTTCCGGTGGGGACTCGGGACAAACCATTCTAGGACGCGGGAGCGCCCGATGCTGCCCCTGCGCTGGGACCGGTTTCGGCCTCCGCAGGCTCTTGGGCCCGACCGTCTAGCGACTCGCTCCGTCCCGCATCGCAGCCGGTCGCGGATCCGCCGGCCACCCGCTGGTGGTCACGATGCGGGGCGCGCCGCCTACTTCCGCGGGGCGTAGGACCATGCGAGCTTCCAAGTCAGGCAAAGCTTCGATCCACGCAAGGCCGTCTTCTCCGGCCACGGAAAGGGCCGTCGCCCACGCATCGGTGAGGGCGCACAGGTCGCCGATGACCGAAACGCTGAGCGGTGGTGACTCGACCGGAAGGGCGGTACGGGGATCGATCGTGTGGGAGATTTGGCGACCATCCGCCAGGATGCGGAAGTTGCGGTAGTCGCCGCTCGTGGCCAAAGACCGCTGGTCGAGTTCGATGGCGGTGGCGAGATCGGGGTCATCGGGCAGCGGGCTCTCGATCCACAAGCGCCAAGGACCCCCGCCCGGGCGCCGACCGATGCATCGCAGTTCGCCCCCGATTTCCACGAGGAAGTGTTCAAAGCCCAGCTCGGACAACTCGGTACAGACCAAATCGACGGCCAGTCCTTTGGCGATGGCAGAGCAATCTAGTTCCAGCTTGGGGTTCTCCGAGCGCAAGCTCCTCGGTCCTTCAGGAGCCTCGATGGGATCCCAGAGCTCCACTTGGTCCCAACCGATGTTCGCTCGTGCTTCCGCGATCGCTTCGGGGCTGGGGGCCGGTAACTTGCGTTCCCCGAGCGCTCGATCCCACCCGAACCCCCAGAGGCGAACCGCAGGGCCGACCGTGGGATCGAAGCATCCCTGGGAGGCCTCAAACACGCCGTGAGCGAGGTCCAAGCACTGCCAAGTCACCTCTTGGACCTCGACTGCTTTCGGATTCCGAGCCCGGGAGAAACGGCTGAGGTCCGAGTCGGCTTGGTAGGTGCTGAGAGCTTGATCGACCTCTTCCAGCTTCGCGCGGATGCGCCCCAGGGCTTGGTCCCGCACGGTGGTGGGGTGCAAGTGCCAATCCGCGATGGTGATCTTGTAGGTGGTCCCAAAAATCTCCCCGCGGTAGTGGTAGGTCGTTTCGTCGCTAGGGCCGGCCGGCCCGCAGCTCCAGCACCAAAAAACCACCGCAGCGACCAGGGCCGCTGCGGTGGTTGGGAAGGTGACCAAGAGGCGCATCAGCCGCCGAAGTCGTCCAGGCGGATCATCTCTTCTTCCACGCCCAGGTCGTCGAGCATCTTGAGCACCGCCGAGTTCATCATGGGCGGGCCGCACAGGTAGTACTCGATGTCTTCGGGGGCGGGGTGTTTGGACAGGTAGTTGTCCAGCACGACCTGGTGGATGAAGCCGGTGTAGCCGTCCCAGTTGTCCTCGGGCAGGGCATCGGACAGAGCCACGTGCCACTCGAAGTTGTCGTTTTCCGCGGCGAGCTTGTCGAAGTCCTCGACGTAGAACATTTCGCGCTTGGAGCGCGCACCGTACCAGTAGCTCATCTTGCGCTTCGTCTTGTCGGTGACGAGCAGGCGCATGATGTGGCTGCGCAGGGGCGCCATGCCGGCACCGCCGCCGATGAACATCATCTCGCGCTCGGTCTTCTGGATGTGGAATTCACCGAAGGGGCCCGAGATCATGACCTTGTCGCCGGGCTTGCGGTTGAAGATGTACGAGCTGCCGATGCCGGGAGGCACGTCGGGCATGCGCGGCGGCGGGGACGCGATGCGCACGTTGAGCATCACGATGTCGTCGCCCTCGGCCGGGTAGTTGGCCATGGAGTAGGCGCGCTCGATGGTGTCCTTGTGGTCCACCTTGAACTGCCAAAGGTTGAACTTGTCCCAGTCCTCGCGGTACTCCTCCTCGATCTCCATGGTCTCGTAGGACTCTTGGTAGGGGGGGATTTCGATCTGGATGTAGTCGCCGGACACGAAGTCGATCTTCTTGCCCTTGGGCAAACGCACCACGAACTCCTTGATGAAGGTGGCTACGTTGTGGTTGGAGACGACTTCGCACTCCCACTTCTGCACGGAGAAGACCGAGTCGGGGACGCGGATCTCCATGTCCTGCTTGACCTTCACTTGGCAGGCGAGGCGGTAGTGTTCCTTGGCCATGCCGCGGTTGATGTGGCCTTCTTCAGTGGGCAGCAAGGTACCGCCGCCGGAGTCGACCTGCACGAGGCATTGGGCGCAAGTACCACCGCCGCCGCAGGCAGAGGGCACAAAGATCTTCTGTTCGGACAAGGTCGCGAGCAGGGTGCCACCCGCGTTGGCCTGCACGGCCGTGTCCTTGTTGCCGTTGATGGTGATCGACACCTTACCGCTCGAAACGAGCTGGCTCTTGGCGATCAAAAGCACGATGACGAGGGCGACCACCACGAAGGTGAACATGCCGACGCCGAGAAGTACGGTTTCCATGGGAGTGTGAGGTGGGGTGTCTCGGGGGCCCGAACCGGTCAGGAGCCTGATAGGCCCGGCCGCTTGCGTTCGGGCGCTGGGCTCAGATTTGGATGCCGCCGAAGATGGTGAACGCCATCGCCATCAAACCGGTGATCATGAACGTGATGCCCAGGCCGCGCAGGGCGGGCGGGACGTTGGAGTACTTGAGCTTTTCGCGAATCGCCGCCAATGCGACGATGGCCAGCCAGAAGCCGACGCCGTTGCCCACGCCGTACGCGGCGGATTGGGTCAGGGTCAGCTCCTTGAGGTCCATGAACAGGGACGATCCGAGGATCGCGCAGTTCACGGCGATAAGCGGCAAGAACACCCCCAAGGAGGCGTACAGGGCGGGGGAGAACTTATCGATGGTCATCTCCACGAGCTGCACGGTAGCCGCGATCGTGGCGATGTAGGCGATGAACGCCAAGAAGGTCAGGTCGATGCCCGCAGCCCGCTCGGCACCGAGCAGCCAGCTGAGCGCCCCTTCCTTGAGGAAGTAGTTCGAGATCAGGTTGTTGAGAGGGGTGGTGATCAGCAGCACGAAGACCACCGCCATGCCCAGCCCGTTGGCCGTCTCGACCTTCTTGGACACCGCCAAGAAGGAGCACATGCCCAGGAAGAAGACCAGCGCCATGTTCTCGATGAACACGGCTTTGATGAAGATGTTGACCAATTCCATGGCTTAGGCCTCCTCGTTGAGGGCCGGGGTGGCGCTACGTTGGATCCAGATGAAGATGCCGATCAGGAAGAAGGCGCCCGGCGACAGCACCATGAGCCCATTGGGGGCGTACCAGCCGCCGTCCATGGTGCGCTCGAGGACCGTGTGACCCATCAGCTTGCCCGAGCCCAACAGCTCGCGGAAGAAAGCGACGGTGATCAGAATCAAGCTGTAACCCATCGAGTTGGCGAAGCCGTCCAAGGCGGCTTTGCCGGGCGGGTTGCCCATGGCGAAGGCTTCGGCGCGACCCATCACGATGCAGTTGGTGATGATCAGGCCGACGAACACCGAGAGCTGCCGGGCGACATCGAACGCGTAGGCTCGCAGGATCTGGTCCGCCACGATCACCAGGGATGCGATGATCGCGAGTTGGGTGATGATGCGGATCGAGCCAGGGATCTTGTTGCGCAGCAGCGAGATCAAGGTGTTGGAGCAAACCAATACGAAGGTCAGCGCTAGGCTCATCACGATGGCCGGCTTGAGTTGCGTGGTGACCGCCAGCGCCGAACAGATCCCGAGCACCTGAATGGTGATCGGGTTGGTGACGTGCAGCGGATCGACCAGGATCTTTTTTGTTTGTTTGTCCATGACGGCTCCGGCTTAGTTCGCGCGCTTGTTTTCGAGGTAGGGACCGTAGGCGTGCTCACCCAGCCACAGCTGGAGCATGTTCGCCACGCCGAGGGAGGTGATGGTGGCACCGCTGATGCCATCCACTTGGTACTCGGGTTCCTTGACGGTTCCCGCCTTGACGACGGTGATCTTCACGTCTCCGTCGGGTCCCACGGCGGTTTTGCCGGGGAACTGGGCCTTCCAGGAGGGGTTCTCCACCTCACCGCCGAGGCCGGCTGTCTCGCCGTGCTCGTAGTAGGTGATGCCCTTCACTTCGCGGCCGTCCGGTGTCAACGCGATGTAGCCGTACAGGTTCGACCAAAGGCCGTACCCGTGAATCGGCAGCACCAAGGCTTCGTGGCCTTCCACGTGCACTTCGTACGCGAGCAACTTGTTGGGCACGCGGCGCACCAAGGTGTTCTTGAACTCCTTGGGGGTCTCGTGGCTCTGGGACTCATCCCGGGCCATCTTCTTCAGATCCAAGGACTCGGGTTCTTCCCCCTCGAGCACCTGGCCCGACTCGCGGTCGATGACCACGTAGTCGATCTTTTCGAAGAGTTTGTCGACCTCTTCGCGGTTCGCGCTTTGGCCCTCTTCCAGCACGCCGGCGGCACGCAGGACGTTTTGGGCCTTGAACAGGGCGGCGTTCGCTTCCTGCGGTTCCTTGAGGCCCACGGCCAAGGATGAAACCACCAGGGCGCAGGCCAAGCAGAGCGCGATCGAGAATCCGATGATGTAGCGGTTACTGAACTCCAAGGCGGGCCTCCCGACGCTTGATGTTGGCTTTCGTCACGTAGTAGTCGATGGTGGGGGCGAAGACGTTCATGAAGATGATCGCCAGCATGATGCCCTCGGGGTAAGCGGGGTTGAGCACGCGCACGACCACGGTCAGCGCGCCGATCAGGAATCCGTAGATCCAACGGCCCGTGTTGGTTTGGGCTGCAGAGACCGGGTCGGTGGCCATGAAGACCGCACCGAAAGCGAAGCCGCCCACCAGGAACTGCCACAGGGGGCTGACCGCCATGTAGCGGTTGCTGTCGGGGGCCAAGCCGTTGCACAGCAGGGTCGTCACGACCATGCCGATCACGCAGCTCAGCATGATGCGCCAGGAGCCCACTTTGGAGAAGATCAAGTAGGCGGCGCCCAGCAGGCAGCACAGGACGCTCGTCTCGCCGATCGATCCGGGCATGAAACCCATGAACGCGTTGAAGGCGGAGACGTCCGTCATCGGGGTGGCCAGGTCGGCCGCGCGGTTGGCGTAGAAGTCCGCCAGGGGCGTCGCGCCGGAGTAGCCGTCCGCCCATTGGCCCGCGCGCTCCGAGATCCAGACCTTGTCACCGGAGATCTGCGCGGGGTAGGCGATGTACAGGAACAGGCGCCCGGTCAACGCCGGGTTGAGCACGTTCATGCCCGTACCGCCGAAGATTTCCTTGCCGACCACGACACCAAAAGCGATGCCGAGGGCCACCTGCCACAGGGGGATGGTGGGGGGCAAAATCAACGGGAAGAGCAACGAGGTGACCAGGAAGCCTTCGTTGATCTCGTGCTTGCGCACGACCGAGAAGATGGCCTCGAGGGTCCCCCCGACGGCCAACGTCACGATGTAGATCGGCAGGAAGGCCCACAAACCGTGGGTCATGGCCTCGAAGAAGTTGGCGGTGCCCGGGGTCAGCTCCGGGTTGTGGGCCAACATCGATTGGTAGCCGGCGTTCCAGATCCCGAACAGGGTGCAGGGGATCAACGCGATGACCACCGAGATCATGGCGCGCTTCAGGTCAAGGCCGTCGCGCACGTGCGGCCCGCTTTTGGTCTTGGTTCCCGGTGTGTACAGGAAGGTGTCGGCCGCTTCGAAGAAGGGGTACAGGCGCTTGAGCTTGCCCTCCTTGAAGGTCGGCTCCATGGAGTCGAGCAGTTTGCGTAGCATGGGATCAGCCTTCCTTTTCGATGCGGGTCAGCATGTCGCGCAGCATGTCGGTCAACGGCTGCTTGGAGGGATCGACGAACTGGCAGAGCGCCAGGTCTTCTTCGGCGAGTTCGAGGGCGCCCAACTTTTCGGCTCCCTCCAGGTCGTGGCCCGCAAGGGCCTTGATCAATTGGGTCGGCAGGATGTCGAGCGGCATGACCGCTTCGTACTGGCCGATGGGCACGATGGCGCGCAGGCTGCCGTTCTCGTCCGCGTTGAACTTGAACTTGGAACGGAAGAACTTGTCGAACATCGTGTTCGTCTGCGTGAAGCGGCCGGCCACGGGCATTGCCCAGGACAGCATTTCGCGCTGCGTCGAGTCTTCCATCAGGCACACCTGATTGGCGTAGCGGCCGAGGAAGCCCTCATCGTCGCCCGGATTCGTAATGCGGCCATCGAGTACGGAGCCGCTCAGAACACGGGTGCTCTGGGCGCTAGACTCGCCGCGGGCGAATTCGGTGGAAGCGCCGCGTTGGGTCGCTACGAGCCGCGGGTTCTTCGCTTCCGGGCCGGTCAAAGCCACCACGCGACGGGTGGGGATGCGACCGTTCAGGAATGTTTCCCCGATGTCGGCCACGTCCTGCGCATCGATGTGCCAAGTGACCACTCCCGGTCCGGCCGGGGCCAAGTGGTGGATGGAGGTACCCGGCAAACCTGCGGGGTGGGGGCCGGAAAAGGCCTGCACCGTCACCCCGGGGGTGGTCCACTCACTCCAGGCGGCGTCCGCATCCACAGCGAGGAACGTCTTGCCGCCCGACAGCTTGTGGATCAGCGCCAAACCGTGGCGGAAGGCCTCCTTGCGCCCTTGCAACAGGTCTTGGGGCTTGGCGGCCAAGGGACGCGTGTCGTGGGCCTGCACGATGATCGCGCGGGGCGATTCGTCCGAGCGTGCTACCGAATCGTAGGGGCGTCGCCGCAAGCACGGCCACAGGCCGCTGGCGAGCAGGGCTTGGCGCACTTCGTCGGCGCTAGCGCTGTCGGACAGCTTGGGGATCGGGATGCAGGCGTCACCGGAAGGCTCGATCACCACGGACAAGACCGCGCGACGGTGGCCGCGGTTGATCTCGATGACGCGACCGGCAGCGGGGGAGCCGAACAGCGCCGCTTCATCGCGACGGTCGACGAAGAGGGGCGTGCCGATCTGCACTTGGTCGCCCTCTGCAACGAGCAAGCGGACTTTGATGCCCCACGATTCTTGGGGCAGGAGGGCCACGCGCTGGGCGGGTTGGGCCTCGGTAATCTCGGTCGAAGGGGCTGCGCCGTGGATGGGAATATCCAAGCCTCGCCGAATCTTGATGGTGGGCATGGGACGGTCGGTCCTAGGTGCCGCAAGGGCTGCGGGGGAGTCGGCACGGACTCAGCGAGTCCCTGCGCCGGAGGGGTACGGGGCCTCTTTGTTCCAAGGCCCTAAATCGCGCGGATCATAGGGCATCGAGAGGGGCCCTGCCACGCTCCAAACGCCAAATTGGGGGTCCTTTTCGAATCAGGCGCCATCCTCACCGGACGCGCTGGGTCCGCACGCAAAACGAAGCCGTCCCCCATCCGAAGCGCATCGAATGGGGGACGGCGGATTCGGGCCTGCTGGGCCCGATCGGAAGTCCTAGCGACGCCAGTCGAGCTCGACGAATTCGGCCGGCGGCTGCACGTCGAAGCGGTAGACCCAAGAGGTCTTGCTGACCTTCGCGGGCACCACGACGTCGAACTGCAGCCAGGGCACTTCGACGAAGATCGGTTTCCCCTTATCGTCCTGTCCGCGCTCCTTCTTGGTCACCGCGCGCAGGCCGGCCACCCGGTCCTCGGAGGCGAGTTTCTTGTTCTGTAGGGTCTCCGGGCTTTCTTTGACCTCCACGTGGGCGGCCAGCTCGCCGGTGATCGCGTCCAGGAAGAGCAGGTTGCTCTTCTTGAGGTCGATCTTGGCGACCCAGTCCGGGGGCGGCAGGACCTCTTCCTCCTCGCCATTCTTGGGGTCTTCCTCGGACTTCTCCGGCTCGGGCATTTCGCCGTCGTGGCGATAGGCCACCATGTAGGTGCCCGGCTGGAGAGCGGGCTGCAGCATGGCCCGGCTGATCGATAGGTATCCGAGGTGCAGGGGCTCACCCAGGGAGTCCCGCTGCATGCCTTTGACGTCGTTGGTGTCGATCAGCGCACTGGGGGTGAACAGCGCGTAGTCGAAGCCGGTGATGACCTCGTAGCCGGAGGGCACCGCGTAGGTGTCGACCTTGGGGCGCAGGTTGCGGTACTTCTTGACGAGGTCCTTGATCTCCTTTTCGCCCACCTCGCTGGCGCGGCTGGTCCAACGGACCCAGCCAAAAGCGCTCTCCGAGTCGTAGGTCACGCCGTCCGCCCGGGCGGGGGAGAGGCGCACGACCTTCTGGTACAAGCTCGCCGACTTGTCTTGCGCGGCCGCGACACTGGCGGCGGCGCGAAAGCTCACATCGCTCGTCCTCTGCGTGCGCGCCGTGCCGCGGCGGATCGAAGCCCGGGCAGCGATGATCGGCAATTGCCAGCTACCGCCGGCGCAAACGCGACGGTCCCCGTTCCAATCCGGGTCGGAAGTGCGCTCCTGTTTGTTCTTGCCGGTGCCGACCTTGTACTTGTGCGGCTTCCAGCCTTTGTGGGGAGAATAGGGCGTATCCGTCCATTCCCAGGCGTTTCCGATCAGGTCTTGAACGCCTTCTTCGGTTTTTCCGGCAGGGATCCAGCCGACCGGCATGGGCGCCCGCAAGCCTTGGATGTCGCCCGTGACCGCGTGCACCCCGGGGGTGGCGTCGGTGCCCCAGGGGTAGGGGTGATCCGTGCGGCCGCGAATGGCGTGCTGCAATTCTTCCTGCGTCGGCAGCCGCAAGCCGGCCCACTCGCAGTAGTCGAGCGCGTCCTGGTAAGTGACGTAAACGACCGGCAGCAGCAGGTCTTCGGGCGCGACTTCCCACTGTGCCTCTTGCCAATTCGCATCCCACCAGTCCCGAGGTTCAAAGCTCATGCCTTGGCGCTCTTTGGGGTCCATATCCTTCATGGAGTCGAAGAAGGCCTGGCGGCCGGCTTCCAGGGCCGCCGAAGCCCATTCCATGGGCGGCTGCACCCCTTCGTTGGCACGGATGAATTCCCGGTATTGCTCGTTGGTCACCTCGGTGACCATCAGGTGGAACGGGTTGACGTTGGCCGTGTAGGCGGGGGTTTCCGCGTCGAGGGGGCTGACGGATTCGAGCAGCTCGGGGTACTCGTCGAGCATCTTCTGCACGTCCTTGGTGTCGACTCCCACCTGGGTACGACCGCCTTGGAAGCTCACCATGCCCGGAGGAGCGCTCAAGGCATCCTCGTCTTTCATCCCCGCCTTCGGGGAGCTGGAAACGGCGAACGAAGAGGCGGCCAACCATCCGCAGGCGGCGAGGAGGACGAGCGATTTCGGTGCGAACATCGATGCGGGCGTGAGTGGGGTGTAGTAGAGACGAGCTTCCCCAGGGGGCGAGGAAACCCGACGCGGGTCGTGCCAACCCGACGGGATCTAGCTCGTTGGCTTAGTCGCAGACGGAGCTAGGGTTGCTCATTTTCTGGAAGGGCCCACCGCGAAGCCTCTTTCTATTAGGACATCGCGGCCGGAAGGGCCCAAGAGGATAGTGCCCGAGGGGGGCCAGGGAAACAGCCCACCCGTTGGAGGCCCTGGCAGGGGCGGCTCCGGGCGTTGGCTGGCCTTTCGCCCACCCGCCAGGCCCCACCCGCCAGGCCCCTGCCGGTCGGTGCGAGGCCGAGGTCGGCGCCAGACGCGCGCCAGCTAGTGGATGACGGTGGAAGCGTCCCGTAGGGCCTGGGCTTTGGCGAGGTCCCGCGCCGGGGCTGCGAGCCATTCGTGGCCGAATTCCTCGAGCAACCCTAAGAAGATGTCTAAGACCTCTGGCTCGAAAGCCCGCCCGGACTGCGCTTCGAAGAAGTCGATGCACTTGTCCAGGTCCCAGGGATTCTTGTACGAGCGCCGGGTTGAGATCGAGTCGAAGACTTCGACCACGCACAGGATGCGACCGGGCTCGGAGATCGCCTTGCCCTTGAGGCGCAGGGGATAGCCGGTACCGTCCCAGCGCTCGTGGTGTTCGGCCACGTACAAACAGGCGTCCTGCAGGTGGGGGTGGTTGCCCAGCTTCTGAGCGCCCAAAGCCGGGTGGCGTTGGACGGCACGGTACTCGGCCGCGGTCAGGGGGCCCTTTTTGGTCAGGAAGGTCAGGTCGTCCAGGTAGATCTTGCCGTAATCGTGGGCGATGGCCGCGAGTTCCAAGCGCTCCACGGTGCGCGGGTCCAAACCAAAGCGCTGGGCGATTTGGCGGCAGTAGCTGCGCGTGCGCTCCCCGTGGCCCGCGGTGTAGGGGTCCACCCGCTCGATGGTTTGCGCCACCATGTCCGAAAGGATGTTGACCAGGTCTTGGAAGACCAGCTCTTCCGGGTGGATGCGCCGTTCGTTCAGGGCGCGCCGGATGGTGGCCGCCAAGATCATGGGGTCCACCGGCTTTTGCAGGTAGTCGATGGCCCCGTGTTTGATGGCCGAAACCGCCCCTTCGATGACTGGATACCCCGTCATCAGGATGCGTACCGTTTCCGGAGACAAGCTACGACTCGCCGCCAGGACCTCGCCGCCGCGATCGTTGCCGTCGAAGACCACGTCGCTCACCAAGGCATCGAAGGCCTGGGCGGAGATGAGCCGCGTGGCTTCCGCCACGTCCGTGCACAGGGTGATCTCGAAGCCTTGCGCGTCCAGCACAGCGCCGATCAGTTCGATCGTGCTGATCTCGTCGTCCACCAGCAGGACGCGCGGTCTTGCGGCAGGGTCGAATTCCTGTGAGGACGGGGATCCGGGGCGGGCGTAGCTCATGGGTCTGGTCTACCAAATCGAACCGATTGTTCGAGAGCCCTTGGACGCGCCAAGTTGACGGAGGAAGGGCTCCTGGGGCATCCTTGGGAACGCTTTCCGCCGATCCGGGTCACCCGATCCGATGGCCACGATCAGGATCCGGCGCACTGGATCCACGTGGCCCGTGCACCGGACCTGGAAGGTGACGCACCCCATGACCCGCCTTCCAGAAGAATTGAAAATCGCTCCCGAGTGGCGGGGGCGACGCCTCGATCACGTGCTCGTCGAGGAGATCGGTGGCCCCTCTCGCAGCCGCTGGCAAACCTTGATCCGCGCAGGGCACGTTCGGCTGGACGATCAGGTCGTGCGCAAGCCCGGTATGCCGTTGGAAGGGGGCGAGCACGTTACGTGGGAGTGGCCGGAAATCCCGCCGAGCGAGGACAGCCAAGGGCAGCCGATCGTCGACATCACGATCCTGCACAGCGACGAGGACTTGGTGGTGGTGAACAAACCGGCTGGCCTGCTGAGCCATCGCAACCACGCCGGCGCGGCTTTGGCGGTGCCCGAGTTGGTCGTGCAGCAGCTTGGGCCCTTGCCGGAGGGAGACGAGCCCCTGCGCCCGGGGGTGGTGCACCGCCTCGATCGAGGCACCTCCGGTGTGATGGTGCTCGCGCGCACTCGCGAGGCGATGGAGGCGATGCAGCGCGCCTTTGCGGAGCGGCGCGTAGAGAAGACCTACTTGGCGTTGACCCTTGGCGTGCCGCGGTTCGACAGCGAGTGGATCGAGGCGCCGATCGAGCGCGATCCGCGCCAACCCGAACGCCGGCGGATCGCAAAGGAGGGGGAGGGCAAGCCCGCCAGCACCTTGCTCGAAGTGCGCGAGCGCTTCGGTCAGGTGGCGGCTTTGTGTGCCGCGTACCCCAAAACCGGGCGCACGCACCAATTGCGGGTGCACTTGGCATCGCGTGGGCTGCCGATCCTTGGGGATCGTTTGTACCGGCCTCGCAATGCGCGCACGGATCGGTTGCCCGCGGAATGCCAACGGCTCGCTCGCCCGGCGTTGCACGCCTACGAGTTATCCTTCGAGCACCCGCGCACGGGAGAGGCCTGCCGCTTCCGCGCCCCGTGGCCCGACGAGTTGGAAAGGGCCTACCAGGCCCTGCGCAAGCAGTTCGCCTAGCCCAGGAAAGGGGGCTAGCTCGCGGTCAGCGTGCCCGCAGCCGCACGCGCTTCACGTCGCCACCGTGCAGGCGAACGGTCTTTTCGACCTCTTCCCCGTCGATGGTCGCGACCAACCGATAACGGCCGGGGGGCAACGGGCCCAAGCGCCGTTCGGACTCAAGGTAGGCCTCGGAGGTGTACAGCGCTTGCAGTTCCGCCATGCCGAACAAGCGGGACACCTCGCGACCTTCGGGCCCGAAGACCTCCAACTCCGCGGCGCAGGGCTCCCCCTCGATGGTACGGAAGGACAGGTGCAAGATGGTCCCCGGCTGCATGGGCAACTGAACCGGCGTAGTCTCGCCCGCGCGCACCTCGATGGGACCGATCTCCTGGCTCGCCCAATCCTGATAACGGGCTAGTACGGTGTACGAGCCAGGGGCCAGGCCCCGATAGGTGCAAACCCCCGCGTTGTTGGTCGTCACCAGGGAAAAAGCCTCCAGGGGCCGTCCTTGGTCGTCCCGCAGGAAAAGCGAGGCCCCCGAGACCGGCTGTCCGTCCGGGTCGAGCACCGTCGCGACGATGCGCCCAGGCGCAGCGAGTTTGAGAGAGACTCCTTTGGCCCATTGACCCTCCGCCAGACGGATGGGTTCGGAGGTCGTGCGACCGAGAGGGTCTTCCTGGCCGGGCCCCGTGAGCATGCTCAGAGGCAACGCTCCGCCCGCGGAGACCACATAGGTGCCCGCTTGCAGCCCGCGCACGTCGAAGGCTCCGGCCTCATCGGTGGTCGCCTCCACGTAGGATCCACCCAGCATCGTGGCGGTGGAAGCGCGACCTTGGCGGAGCACCGAGATTCGCACGTTGGCTGCGGGCTTGCCCCCGGGGGTGCGCACTTTGCCGGAAATGCGTCCTTCGGGCAGGGCAAAGTCGAGTTCCACTTCGCTTTGTTTGGGAATGTCGCGCACCACCTCGACGGTGCTCTGTTGCATCGCACCGCCGGTCAGCTGCTGGATCGTGATGCGGTAGCGACCGGCGCCATCGAGTTTGGCCTCGTAGCGCCCCTCGGCATCGAGGGTTTCGAGCACCATGGAGTCCATCAAGGACTTCCCGTCCGCGCCGAAGGAGATGAACGCTTGCGAGACCGGTTCGGTCCCCAACGTGACCTGACCGCGTACCAGGATGGGGTCGGAGGGCGGCTCCCCGAGCAGAATCTCGGTCGTTTTGCCCTCTTCGATCTGGGCGGTGCCCATTTTCATGTTGCCGGTGATGTCGGCGAGGTTGGCTTCCCCCGACTCCATAGCCGCCATCATCTCGGTGGTGCTCTTGTTCAAGGCGACCACTTGGTACTGCCCTGGGCTGAGGTTGTGGAACTCGAAGCTCCCCTGAGCATCCGACGTGGTCGTGTGCGTGTCGGTCATCGCCTGGGAGTTGACGACGGTGATGATGCGTCCGGGATTCGGCTCTCCATCGTTGTCGAACAAAGTGCCGACGAGATGCCCACCCTCGGTCAAGGTTAGGGTGATCGCTTTGGCGGCCGCCCCTGCGGATAGATCGAAGCGTACGGGTTCGCTCGCGCAATACCCCTCCTTTTCCGCGCGCACTTGATGCAGGCCGCGGGCCAAGGGTCCGAAGACGAAGCGGCCATCCTCTCCCGACTGGCAGCTCACCTCCAGCTCACCCGGCTCCTCGTACTGGGTCATATCGATCTCGGTTTGATGGAGCCGAATGCGCGCCCCCTCGACCGGTTGTCCGGCTGGGTTGAGCACGATGCCGCGAACGGCGCGGGCCGGTTGCAACGCAAGTTCCAGCTCGGGTTCGCCGGGCGGGCGCGGCAAGTCCAAGGTTAGGGCCGGATCCAGCAGGTGGGTCGCGCTTTGGATTTCGAGCTGCCACTTGCCCGATGCCAGGTTTTCGAAGGCGAAGCGCCCTTCTTCGTCGTGGACACGCAGCAGTTGGTGGTGGTCGTACTGGGAGATCAGCTCGCCTTCCAGGACTCGGCGCAGAGCCACCGTGTAGGGGTTCACGGGCGCACCCGCGTCGTCGACCACGCGACCGCGCAAGCTCAGCCTGGGATTCATGGTCACCAGGACCTCTTCGGCGCCCGGGCGCAGGTTGCTCTCCGCACCCAACAATTCGGTGGCCTGCAAGGTGCCGCGCGCTTCGAGCCGATAGGGGAGGGGCGCGAGGCCCGTCAAGGTGAAGCGGCCTTGGGCGTCCGAGCGGGTGGCCGGCGCGGAAGTGATGTGGCGGGTGACCTGGAGCCCCTCGATATCGCGCAAGCGGGTTACGTCGATGACGGCTTCTACCAGCGCGTCGGGCACGGGCTGGCCGTCGGCTGTCTCCGTGCGCCCCGTTAGGGAAGCCCCCGCCTGCAAGGTCAAGACGAGGTTGTCGAAGGCCGTGTCGTTCGCGGCGGTGAGGGTTTCGCTGGCCAAGTAGGCATCGTGATGGGCTTGCAGGATCAAGTTGCCATTCGGGAGCGCTTCTACGCGGAACGCGCCCTCCGCGTCGGTGTTCACCATGCGCAATTCGCGACGCGCGCGCGTCAAAGCACCGGCCTCTGCGTGCACGAGCACCAACGCGTCGGCGACCGGCTGGTCCTGTTCGTCGACGACCCGACCAGCCAAGGTTCGTCCGGCGGTCAGCGGGATCTCCACCTCGACGGTCTGACCGCCACCCACCGCACCGACGGGATGCAGCACGCGTGCGAAGTTTTCGGGTTGCACTTCGAGCTGCAGGTCTTCCTCCGGTGGAATCCCGAGCAGAGCAAAGCTCCCTTGAGCGTCCGCGTGCGTCGCGTACTGGCCGTTGGAACTACTTTGCCCCGGGTTGATTTGCGCTTCGACATCGATGGGGTAAAACACCGTCACCAGCGCATCGAGCGGGGTCGCAGCCTCGTCGGCCGCCTGCAAAGTGCCGTGCACGTAAGCCCCCAACTCGGCTGCCACCGTGACCGGTTGCTCCCAAGGTGGATTCGGTACGCGGTAGGCCTCTTTGCGGTAGAGGTGTCGGCCGAGCACCTGCAGGTGCATGCCCGGACGCCAGGCGGGCAGGGGCAGTCGGAAGCTCCCGTCGGAGGCCACCCGCACCCGGGCCAGGGGGCGACGATCCTTCCGTTGGGTCAGGGTGCGTTGGGTCAGGGCGGTGGAGCGGAACCATTCCTGATCGTCAGGATCGTCATCCCACGCGAGCGCTTCGTCTAAGGAACGGCGCGAGGTGTCTTGGGGCATGGCGTAGACCCAAAGATCGCCTTCCAGGCGGTAGTCCGCAGGCCACGTGACCTTGCCCTCCAGCCACTCCGCCTCCGGGTCGTCCCGCAAGACCACGAGGTCCTCTGCGGCCTCGGTGGAGGGCATCGCCAAGTCCTCGCGGACTCCCCCGGGCTCGGTGGAGGGGCCCTGGACCAGGGCAGCGTCGGAGGAGGACCCCCCTGGTTGGGGTTCGCTTTGCTCGACCTCCAAATCCCCGTCCGACTCCTTCGAACCGGAGTTTAAGAACCAAAGGCCGGCGAGGAGAGCGAGGGGCAGGAGCAGGAGGAGGGAGCGCTTCATAACTCAGGTGGGGATAGGGCCCTACGCAAGGATGGAGTGGGTATTGACCCCTCCCACAAAGAAATCTGGAATTTGACAGGCATTCCTAGGCCATCTATAACCTTGGCGCGCAGGGGACGCCCGTCGGGTGGGCTCTGCGTAAGGTTTCGGTCCCGGCCGCCATGCGGTTTGAGGGCCCAGTGTGCGGGATGGGTGTGGCGTGTTTGGCCTTCTTGCGTTTTCGTCTCACGCGCCGAAGGCAATCGATATGAATATCTACGTAGGCAACCTCGCCTATAGCGTCACCTCCGATGAACTGCGGGACGCGTTTGAAGAATACGGCAAGGTCACCTCGGCTGACGTGATCCAAGACAAATACACGGGCCGCTCCAAAGGCTTTGGGTTTGTCGAAATGGAGAACGATCAAGAAGCGAACAACGCCATCGAAGCGCTCAACGACTTCTCGTTGAGCGGTCGTCCGATCCGCGTGAACGAAACCCGTCCGAAGGAAGAGCGCCCGCCCCGCGAGCGTTTTGACCGCGGTGACCGCGGCGGTCGCGGAGACCGTGGCGATCG
Organism: bacterium; assembly: GCA_030426785.1. Classification (GTDB taxonomy): domain Bacteria; phylum Planctomycetota; class UBA1135; order UBA1135; genus NORP259. Next base: position 3,245 of record JAUHXY010000028.1, on the reverse strand, counting down.
CGGCGAGCGCGCGGGACGTTATGACCGCGACGATCGTGGTGACCGCGGCAACCGTTACGACCGCTACTAGACTCCCATCGTGTTTCGGACCCGGGGTGCGCGCGAGCGCCTTCCGCCGTTCGAATGGGTACGGGCCCGAGTCCTCAGGACTCGGGCCCGTTGCATGGGGGCTTGGCTCGCCAGCGCGAATCGACGCCAACTTGGCCTTTGCGGGGATCACAAACGGGTAGACCCGCTTCCGTTTTTGGTGGCAGCGCAGGGCCTGTGAGGGCGGTTGCCGTGCCGGAGTTCGCGGTACCCAAAAAGTCGTACGTATCGGATTCCGGGCCTCGGCCTAGGCCCTATCCTGAGGGCTCCCTCGAGCGGCGCGATCCCATGACGAACACTGAATCCCAACCCGATGCGGCCCGTACGGCCTGGCACGCGGGCACTTACGCCAAGGCGACCAAACGCTTTGGCGAGCGCCGCGAGCGGTTTGCCACCCCTTCGGAAATCGATCTCGAACCTCTGTACGGCGACGCTCCCGATGGGGGGTGGCCGGGCGAGTTTCCCTTCACCCGTGGCGTGCAGCCCACCATGTACCGCGGTCGCTTGTGGACCATGCGCCAGTACGCGGGCTTCTCCAGCGCCCGGCAATCCAACGAGCGCTACCACATGCTTCTGCAGGGGGGGCAAACCGGGCTTTCGGTGGCCTTCGATCTGCCGACGCAGCTCGGGTACGACTCCGACGATGAGCTCGCCATCCATGAAGTGGGCAAGGTGGGAGTGCCGATCAACTCCTTGGCGGACGTGGAGCTGCTCTTCCACGACATTCCCCTGGGCGAGGTATCCACCTCGATGACGATCAACGCGACCGCCTCGTTTTTGTTGTGCGCCTACATCGCCTTAGCGAAGCGCCAAGGCATCGAACCCGAGCGCCTGCGCGGAACGGTGCAGAACGACATTCTCAAGGAGTACGCGGCTCGCGGGAACTACCGTTTCGGTGTGCCCAGCTCCATGCGCCTGGTCACCGATCTGGTCACCTACTGCCGCGATCACGTGCCCGGGTGGAACACGATTTCCATCTCGGGGTACCACATCCGCGAGGCCGGTTCGACGGCGGTGCAAGAGCTAGCCTTCACCTTGGCGAATGGTCGGGCCTACGTGCAAGCGGCCCTCGATGCCGGTTTGGATGTGGATGACTTCGCGCCGCGCTTGTCGTTTTTCTTCAACGCCCACAACCACCTGTTCGAAGAGGTGGCCAAATTCCGGGCCGCGCGCCGCATGTGGGCGCGCATCATGCGCGAGGAATTCGGCGCCAAGAGTGACAAGTCCTGCATGTTGCGGTTCCACACGCAGACGGCGGGCTCCATGCTGACCAGTCAGCAACCCGAGAACAACGTGGTGCGTGTCGCCATCCAAGCGTTGGCGGCCGTGTTGGGCGGTACGCAGTCCCTGCACACCAACTCGAGGGATGAGGCTTTGGGGCTGCCGACCGAGGACTCCGCCCGTTTGGCTCTGCGCACGCAGCAACTGTTGGCGCACGAGTCCGGCGTGGCGGACGTGATCGATCCCCTGGGCGGTTCGCCTTACGTGGAGCATTTGACGGACGAACTCGACCGGCAAGCCAGCGCCTTGATCGCCAAAATCGATGAGTACGGCGGTGCGGTGCACGCCATCGAACAAGGCTTTGTGCAGCGCGAAATCCACCAGAGTGCCATGGCCTGGCAAAAAGCCGTCGAGTCGGGCGACCGGGTCATCGTGGGGGTCAACCGTTACGAAGTGCAGGAGAAGCCGCCCGAGATCTTCCGTCCCGACCCCGCTGCCAAGCAGGAAGTGTTGGACGACTTGGCGCGCGTGCGCGCCGAACGGGACGATGAACGGGTGGAAGGGACCCTGCGCGCCTTGGGCGAAGCGGCCCGCGGGAAGGACAACCTGATGGTTCCCATGCTGGCGGCGGTGGAGGCCTACGCTACCGTCGGCGAGGTGTGCTCCGTGCTCGAAACGACCTTCGGAAAATTCCACCCACCCGAGGTGCTATAAACTCCCTCGTCCCAGCTCCCGCAACTCGAACGCAGCCGCCCATGAAAGCTCCCCAAGCCCTCCAAGAAATCGTCATCGGCCTCGATCACGTGGCCATCGCCGTGCGCTCGATCGCGAAGTCCCGCGGCCTGTACGAAGCGGGCCTCGGCTTGACCCCGGCTGGCGAGGAGCACGTCCCTGGCCAGAAAGTCAACGTATTGATGGTGATGGCGGGCTCGCAACGCATCGAGCTGGTCGAGCCTTCTTCCGCCGACAGCCCGATCTCCGGTTTCTTGGAAAAGCGCGGGGAGGGCATCCACCACCTCGCCTGGCAGGTGGCGGACTTAGAGCGCAGCCTTGCCCACCTCAAAGACCAAGGAGTGCAACTCATCCACGAGACGGCGCAGGATGGGGCCCACGGGACACGGGTCGCGTTCGTGCACCCCCGTTCCACCGGCGGCGTATTGATGGAGTTGGTGGAATTGCCTGCCGGGGAAGCGGCCCACTAGGCCCGGGGGCGGTCGCCGGGCCCAAGCCGGCGGGGATCGGGACCGCTCGGTCTTTTCCCGCTCCAGGTCGGGCCGTACACTCCTTGGCCCGCAACGCACCTCGATCATGCCGCCCGAAAACCCCACCCAACGCCTGCACCGCATGCGCGCCGAAGCTCAGCTCGGCGGCGGCCAGGCTCGCATCGACGCCCAGCACCAAAAGGGCAAGCTCACCGCTCGCGAACGCATCGACTTCTTGCTCGACGAGGGATCCTTCGTCGAACTAGATCGCTTCATCGAGCACACCTGCACCGACTTCGGGATGCAAGAGCAATCCTATCTCGGCGATGGGGTTGTCACCGGACACGGGCGCATCGACGGACGGCCGGTGTTCGTGTTTAGTCAGGATTTCACCGTCTTTGGTGGCAGCCTATCGCTGACCCACGCCGGCAAGATCTGCAAGATCATGGACCAGGCCCTGAAGGTCGGGGCCCCCGTGATCGGTCTGAACGACTCCGGTGGAGCGCGCATTCAAGAAGGCGTGGACTCCATGGGCGGCTACGCGGAAATCTTCTGGCGCAATACGCAGGCTTCGGGGGTCATCCCGCAAATCTCGGCGATCCTGGGTCCCTGCGCTGGTGGTGCGGTGTACAGCCCGGCCATCACCGACTTCATCATGATGGTGGAGGGTACCTCGTACATGCACATCACCGGGCCGGACGTGGTCAAGACGGTGACGCACGAAGAGGTGACTTC
>JAUHXY010000287.1 GCA_030426785.1 bacterium | reverse complement strand
TCCGCTCATCGCAGGGGAACCAAACGAGCATCGGTCACCAAGACCGGGATCGGTTGGTTCTTCTGCCCTTCCCACACCACTTGCACTTGAGGCAAAGGTTGGCCGTGCAAGGCCCCCAAGTCGAGCACGATCTTGGCCCCTGGCCGCAAGTCCCCTAACGGGATCACCCAATCCGGCTCATCGGTCGTGGAGGGAAGGATTACGCGCACTTGTTTGGCCGTCGGCCGCAAGCTCTCGGTGTCCACCACCAAGGTCCCATGTGCGGGGACCGTCACGTCGGGGGCGAAGTGAATCGCTTGCAAGGAACCCTGCTCGTGCTCGATGCGATCGGTCAGCAGGCCTTCGAGCGCCAGGTCTTCCCGCCCGATCATGCGAAACTCCGCATGCTCGAGTACGAAGCGGGCTTCCGGGGTGAGCGTCGCTAGGACCACGCGTAGGGGGCGCGACCCTGGCGTTTGCGTGAAGACCGGCAACTGCATCTCGGTCGCCCCCGCCGGCCAAGGCGCCGACAAAGTGCCTTGGTCTGAGTGCACGTCGATGCGTACCTCTCCTTCGACGACCTGGCCCTGCAAGCGCAACTCCACGACGCCGCCCCCCGTGTGCGCCACCCAGCCGGAGTCCACATCCAAGATCACCCGGCCCCCCACCGCGTGCAGCTCTGTTCCCAAGTCCGCGCTGGTTTGCCACGCCTGTTTTGGCATGGGTAGCAGCATTTGGTGCGGTGCGGGATACTGCGCAAAAATCTCCGCCGCAAACGGATTCACCGCCCAGCGCTCGCTGTGGTAGCCCGCCGAAATGACGTGGTGGTTCGGCACCTCTTCGATCACGATGTGCGGCAAGCGTTCGGGCAGGCGTTCACGGAACATGGTGGCCAAGGCCGCATAGGGCGGGGCCCCAGGAATCGAATAGGTTTGCACGCTCTGACCGAGGTAGTGCGCCAGGAATGACCCAAAGGTCCCATGCTGGCTGAAACTCGTGCCGCAAAGCACGATGTTGGCTTGAAGATCGCCTTGGGGTAGTGGCTGTCCGTTGGGCAGGATGACCTCCCACATGGGCCGTTGGTACTTGGGCGCATCCGACTCACGAAACTCGACGCCCATCGCTAGGGTGAGATCTCCGAGAGGTGCCGTCGTCGGCGCCGGCACTTCGCGCAGCATGCCGTAGCGTTCCTCTTCCGGCTTCATCCAGCCTGTCTTGTGGCCCAGGGCGATCGCGCTTTCGCGCATCCCTTGCGTGGACCAGTGCGTGTCCATACGTAAGAAGGCCTCGCCCGCGTGCGGTTCCAAGGCTGTCAGCAAATCCACCGTGAACACACCGCGGCGTTCGAATTCTTCGAGCACGATTTCATCGTATTGGCGGTTGGCGTGCCATCCGGGCGGCAGCCAATCCGCGCAGACCACCGACTTGCGCGGTACGGGCGCGACCACCATCCGGATGCCCAGCGCCTCTAAGCGTCGAGAAACCGCCGCGTAAATCACCGCGGTGCGCTGCGCTCCGATCCGAAAGTGCGTTTCGGGCACTTCGATTCGGTCGCGCAAAAACAACATGCCGTCCTTGCCCACCAACACCGAACTGCCCCCTTCGCCGAAGGTTCGGAAGAGCCATTCGGTGTACGGCTTCGAAAGCTCCTTGCGCACCCGCGAGGTCTGCCGGTAATCATGCTCGATCAGGCTGGCTCGGCTGCCGTCGGACCACTTGGCTTGGGCGCGCCGTTCGTCATCCTGTGTTTTTTCGATGCCGACCGGTTGTGGCGGTGTCACGGGAAAGGCCCAATCGACCACCAAAGTCCCCAGCAGAATCGCTCCGTTGATCGCCAGCAAACCCCAAGCGACCCATCGGCGGCCGGCCGGCATCGGCTTCTCCTGAGGCAACGCGATGAGGGTGTGGTCGTCCATGGGATAGGTCTAGAACTGGAAGTACAAGAAGGGCACGTGGCTGACGTAGTGCAAGTGGATCAGCGCCAGCCAAAAAACCAGTTGCAGCGGTAGGGCCCAAGCCAAAGGAGCTTTGTAGAGCCAGCGCTGCGTCGTCGGAAAGAGCCAAAGGGCTGCCGCTCCGGCGAACGCCGCCACGAGATGGATCGGGCGAATCGGGAGGGTGCCATGATCCCATCCCATGCCGAACATGGCTTGCACGTAGTGCATCGCGTCCCCGATGGTATTGCTGCGGAAGAGCACCCACCCGAAGATGACCAGCACGAAGGTCACAGCGATCTGCCCGAGTCTGGGCAAAAAGGCGTAGAACGAAGACTTCCCGGAACGCCGCTCCACGATCAGCCAAAAGCCTTGATACGCGCCCCACGCAATGAAGGTCCAGTTGGCTCCATGCCACAAACCGCCCAGCAACATGGTCAGGCTGAGGTTCACGTAGGTGCGCAGAGAGCCTTTCCGATTGCCACCCAGCGGAATGTACAAGTAGTCCCGCAGGAAGCTGGACAGCGAGATGTGCCACCGGCGCCAGAAATCCGTGATGCTGATCGAGCGGTAGGGCTGATCGAAGTTGACGGGAAAGCGGAACCCCATCATCAAACCCAATCCGATCGCCATATCGGAGTAGCCGGAGAAGTCGAAGTAGATCTGGAACGTGTAGGCCAACGCCCCGATCCATGCATACCCCGCCGACAACCCCGGCCCATCAAAGGCCGCATCGGCTAACTCCCCCAAGATGTCGGCGATCAGCACCTTTTTGACCAAACCCGCCTGGAAGGCCAGCATGCCGCGGTAGAACTTCTCCCGCGTGTGCGTGCGCTCGTGCAACTGATCTGCGATCGTGTTGTAACGCACGATCGGGCCGGCCACGAGCTGCGGGAACATGGCCACGTAGCACATGAAGTCCCCGAAGGACTTCACCTTGCCAGCGGTCCCGCGGTACACGTCGATCGTGTAGCTCAGGGTCTGGAAGGTGTAGAACGAGATACCGACCGGGAGCACGACCTTGGCAAAGTCGAGGGTCGGACCACCGAAGGGGGCGAAGATGGCATTCAGCGTATCGACGCCGAAATTGAAGTACTTGAAGTACCCCAGAAGCCCCAGATTGACCAGTAAGGAGAGCCACAGCCACGGCTTTCCCTTGCCACCGCTGGCCCGCGCCGCGGTGATGCGTTGACCCGCCGTGTAATCGACGACGGTCGAAATCCACATCAGCAGGACGAAGTCCGGCCGCCACCAGCCGTAGAAAACGTAGCTGAACAGCGCGATGACAAACGACTTCCAACGCCGCGGAACGGTGTAGTAAACCGCTAAAAAGAGCGGCAGGAAGAAGTAGAGGAAGATCCCGCTGGCGAAGACCATGAGTCGGACGAACTCGGCCAAGCGCCGAGGCGTGGGCGAAAGCTAGTGCAAGTCGCGTCGGCGGAACTGTTAAGACTCCGTGGTCCCCCACAAAGAGGCGCCATCACGGCGGCTCCCGACCAAGCTTTGCATCCCCTTGATGCTGCGCTAACGCGCTACCCAAGAATCCTGGGGCAAGCTAACGCGCACTTCGCATCCCCTTTTCGTTTTCGTGTCTTCGAGGCCCCGGGGCCTCCCCTTCGCGATGCCCCACGCTTCTTCTGCCGCTTCGCCTTCCCACTACGCCCAACACCCGGCGTGGCTCGTCCTCCTCGGAGCCATCGCTGTCTTGGGCGGCATCGGGCTGTACGGAGCTTTCCGCGACTACATCTTCGAAGACTCGTACATCACCTACCGCTATGCCGACAACTTGGCGCGCGGATTGGGCTTCTCTTTTACGCCTGGCGAGCGCGTCCTAGGCACCACCACGCCCCTGTATACCCTCTGGCTCGCTCTTTGGAGCTTGTTGGGCGTCTCGGTGGAGGTAGCCGCCGACATCACGTTTGCCGGCGCCATCGCCGCGACCGCCTGGCTCGGCGGTTTGATATTGCGGCACCTCGGCTACCCGGTCGGCGGTGTTTTGTTCGCAGTTCTGATCGTGCTCGGCTGGGGCGATACCCTGCAATTCTGGGGCATGGAAACCCCGCTCTACACGGCGTTTCTACTGGGCACCGTCCTGTGCTGGCTGAAGGGCGCACCCACCTGGGCCGCCGTTTGCGTCGCCTGCGCGTTCCTGACGCGCTACGACGCCGCCATGATGGTGCTACCGTTTTTTGCGCTGCTCACGATCCAACAACGGCGCATTCCTTGGAAGCCCGGCTTGGTGGCTTTGGCGCTCGTGACCCCCTGGCTAGCTTTCGCCACGGTGTACTTCGGCAGCCCTCTTCCAAACACGCTGGGCGCGAAGACCGGGGATACTTCTTTCCTCGACTATCTGTCCCGTTCCGGTTTGCGGGTTTGGAACTTGGCGTGGAAGCCCCTGGGACAACCGATTCACCACCTAGAGATCTGGCGGCAACCGGTCCTCATTCTCAACGTGCTCGTTGGAATCGGAGCGATACTGGGAGGGACGCGCGTGCGGCGGGTTGGGTTGCCGTTGGTGCTACTCATCGCGTATCCGCTGGCCATGTGGGGGGCCTATTCCGTGATTGGGCCGCACCTGAATTTCG
>JAUHXY010000286.1 GCA_030426785.1 bacterium | reverse complement strand
GTTGCGGCAAATCCCAAACAGGTATTGCTCGAATTGGTAGCGCGGGTCGTAAGCCTGAATACCGCGCAAGGCGCCCAGGAACGTCTCCTGCAAGATGTCTTCCTGCGCTTGGTGATCCTCGACGCGCTTGCCCACGTAGCGCAGCAAACGCCCGGTGTACTCCCGCTGCACGTCGCCCCAGGCTTGTTCGTCTCCCTGGCGCAGTCGTTCGATGTTCGGCGGCGTGGTCGACATCAAGCGATCAGGTTGCGCACCACCAACATCCCGACCAAGGCCAGGGCAAAGCCCATGCCGAAAAACAACAGCAAGAACACCGAGATGCGCACCAAGCCAGCCCGTTGCCGCACCCGCTGGGCCTCCGGGGAAAGGGTAGCGATTTCGGTCGACGCGTCGTCGGCGGCAAAGCGCGCCTCCGGAGTCCCGGGCAAAGCCGCCATGAGCGCTTCCAGATTGGCGAAACGTTCCGCCGGCTCCCAGGCCAAACAGGTATGGATCACGTGCGCCATACCGGGCGAAACCCCCGTCACGTCCGGCAAAGGATCGTGCGGCTGCCGCAAGATCAGGCCATCCCCATCCGGGTCGTGGAATGGCTTGCGCCCGAGCAAGCTCTCGTACAGCATCACACCGAACGAGTAGATGTCCGCGGTGTGGTCGGCGCGACCGTGCAGGATTTCGGGGGCCATGTAGTGCGGCGTCCCGCGGCCCATGGAGAGGGATTGGTTGCCCTGGTCGAAAAACTTGGCCAAGCCGTAGTCCCCCACGCGCGCCCGTTTGCCCTGCAAAAAGATGTTGCCGGGCTTGAGGTCGAAGTGCACCAAACGCTTTTCGTGCAAGCGCTGCACTCCGCGCGCGATCTGATGGAAGATCAGGCTGGCCTCCTCTTCCGTGAGGGGGCCTTGCTTGAGTCGTTTGGCCAGGGTCTGGTCGCCCGCGTACCCCATGATCAGGTACGGCACCCCCATCACGACGCCCATGTCCTCGATCGTCACCAGGTTTGGATGGTCCAACTCGGCGAAGTGACCGACTTGGGCTAACTCGCGCTCGACGACGCCCTCTTGGCCTTCTTCCACCTTGAGGAACTTGATCGCGTAGGTCTTACCGATCGACTGCTTGGTCGCTTTGTAAACATCCCCGAATGCGCCGCCCCCCAAGCGGCGCTGGATCTCGTAGCCGGGGATGAAGTCCTTGCGGCGAAACTGGTTGTAGAAAGCTTCCCAATCCATGGTCAGGGGGCGGCGCTTCCGGGCGGTTTCGGGTGCGCGGAGCCATATTCTAGCCGTTCCGTGTCGTTCACCGGGCGCTGGGAGCCTCGAACTGACGCTCCAGGGTCACGAAAACCGGCGGTCCAGGACGCGCCACGCACCAAAAGGGCCGATGGGCCGCCCCGTCCAGGGGCACTTCCCGCAAGGGTTGCGCCTCATCGAAGTCGCCATCTTCGAGGCCCATGCGCACGCCTTGGGCGCAGGCCAAAGTCAGCCCATCCGAGGTCGCAGCCAAGGTGATCGACTCTTTCCAATCCTCCACCGGCCATGCGGACTGGCGAGGACCGAACGACAGCGAATGCCCATAGGGCAAGAAGAGGCAGCCGCCTTCGGCTACTCCGGGCAAGCCTCCCTCGAAGGTCCACTGCATCGCCGCGCTGCCCTCCGCTGGGCGGCGGCTGTGCACGCGGCGAGGGCCCATCCAAAACTCGGTGGGAGCGCTCAGATCGATCTCGTGGATCTCCTCCTCACGCTCCCGCGAGCCTCGGTGGCCCCCGGGCAGCCGCAGCTCCGGAGCCGACGCTTGCCCCGAACGCAGCGACCAGCGCGGCCCGCTCTGCAGGTGCAGCTCCCACCCGAATCGCAGCCCCTGGCAAGGTCCCTGGGGCAAAACGCAGTCAGGAGGCATCACCCAGAGGTCAAACTCCCCCACGTCATCGACGATGAGGCGCCAGTGCCAGGGGTCGGTCGAGGAACTTGGACGGGAAGCCATGGGGGCGAGGGTACGCGCAGGGTCCCGCGGTCTTCAACGGATCCTGCGGAACGGCAGGATTCTGCCGACGGGTGAGGCCCCTTGGCCGCACCGGGAATTGGGCTGATGGGACGGCGGTTGGGGTGCGGAAGTGGCCTCTATTGGCACTGCACGACCCCGCCACCTTTGTGGCGGGCTTCCATCAAAGCGTCGTGCACGCGCTGGAAGAGGTCTTCGCGCCGCTCCAAATCCGGGGCCGGGTAGTGGGCGATCCCGACCGAAAGGGTCAACGGATCGCCGACCAGGTCGCGCAAGCCGCGGGCTTCGACGGCCTCGGTCACGCGCTGGGCCATGATCGCTGCTCCGTCCGGACCGGTGTTGGGCAACAGGAACAAGAACGTGTTCTCGTCGAAGCGCCCCAGCACGTCGGTGTCGCGGCTGGAGTCGAGGAAGATGCCGGTCAGTTCGCGCAGGACCGACTCCTCTGCCTGGCTCTCAAAGCCCGCCATCACGAAGGCCAGGGGCAACTCGAAGCGGCGAGCTCGCTTGAACTCCTCGTCGACCTTGTAGCCGAGGAACGCGTAGTTGAAGAGCCCCGTTTCGGGGTCGATGGTGGCGGAGACGAGGCTCGAATCCGGTTGCCCGGTGCGCAGGTCCGCCAAAAGCGACTGGGGTAAGTCGTTGCCGCCGCCTTCGCTGGAGGCCTTGCGACCGTCTTCGGGCAGCGGGCGGGTTTTGGGTCCCGCCCCCTCGATCAACGAACGCATGCGCGTGGGATTGAGCGGCCGCTCGAGCACGCCCGCGGCTCCCGAGAAGCGTGCGAGGGCCACGGCGGTGCGGTTGCCCATTTCCACCGCGACGTACATGCGCGCTCGCACCCTTCCGGACAACTCACGGCAGAACTCGTAGATGTTGCGGTCCCGCATCCAAGCGTCGAGCAGCAACACATCCCCGCCCACGGGAGGCGCGGCGAGCAACTCCTCGGCGGAGGCAAAAGTGGCGACCTCCCACCCATCGACCGGCTGGACCGCATTGCGGGCCGAAGCGATCAAAGCATCGTCGTGGGAAAGAATCCAAACCGTTCGCAAGCCGTCGACCATGGTGAATGAGGGGTAGAAAGTTGGGTTGGTCAGGAAACCGGGGTTGCCGTCGGCGCAGCCGATCCGCGCCGATGGAGCCTCCCGAGGTGGGCTAGGCGTTCAATTCCTCCACCCACTCGTCGGGGATGTCGAGGTTGGCGTACACGCTCTGCACGTCTTCGTTGTCCTCTAAGGTGTCGATCAGCTTGAGGACCTTTTTGGCGGTTTCAATGTCGTCGACCGCCACGTTGTTATCGGGGATGTAGCCGGTTTCGGCGGACTGCATCTCCACCTCAGCTTCTTCGAGAGCGCTCTTGATGGTCAAGAAGTCCGCGGCGCTGCCGTAGATGGTGGCGCTGTCCCCGTCGATCTCGACATCTTCCGCGCCGGCCTCCAAGGCCAACTCGAAGATCTCGTCTTCCTTTCGCCCTTGCGCGGCGATCACGAAGATCGATCGGAACTGGAACATGAACGACACGGATCCCGTCGATCCCAGATTGCCGCCCAACTTCTCGAGCGTGTACTTCACATCCGGAGCCGTGCGATTCCGGTTGTCGGTCAAGCAGGAGATCATCAAGGCCACGCCACCAGGGGCGTAGCCCTCGTACATCAACTCTTCAAACGCATCGCCCGACTTATCGCCCGCGCCACGCTTGATGGCGCGCTCGATGTTGTCCTTGGGCATGTTGGCCGCTTTGGCCTTTTCGATCGCGTACTTGAGCTTGAGGTTGGTCTCCATGTCCTCCCCGCCCTGCCGGACGGCGGAGATGATGTTGCGCGCGAGCTTGCTGAAGATCTTGCCGCGCTTGGCATCCACCGCAGCCTTGCGGTGCTTGATGTTCGCGAATTTGGAATGGCCAGCCATAGGCGATGCGCCCCCTCGAAGGACGTCAAAAAGAAGGATTACGGAAGCACCCCGGCCAATCCACGCCGGGCCCAGGGAATCTTCCCCTCTTTCTTAGAACCAGCACAACCCCTTTTCATTCCGATCCCTCCCCAAGCCCCATCCCAAGGCAGCAACCCACTCAAAACGAAGGGGACAAACAAAACCATTCACCAACCGAAAGCACCTCCGAAGCACGCACACCGAACCCCCTCCCAAGGTGCCCTCGGCACGCCGCCCTCCGGGCGGCCGTGCCCCCCCACCCACATTGGCTGCGCGCCATAGCTAGGTCGGTTGGGGGGAGTTATGGGTCTGCGCGAGCTTAATTTCGTCCCAATGCGCATTCGCCGCCCTTTCCCGACAGCCGTAGGCGTGTGCCACGCCAAAGTCGAATGCCTTGCTGGCGCGCCATAGCTAGGTCGGTTGGGGGGAATTGGGGGTCTGCGCGGCTCCTTTCCGCCCCAATGCAAGTTCGGCGCCCCTTCCGTCCTCGGCGTGGCACACGGCCACGCCTGCGGGGGAAGGGGCGCCGAACTTGCATTGGGACGAAAATGAGCTCACGCAGACCCCCAATTCCCCCCAACCGACCTAGCTATGGCGCGCCAGCA
>JAUHXY010000027.1 GCA_030426785.1 bacterium | reverse complement strand
AGCGAGGCACGCACTAAAACCGAGTCCGATCCACCAAGAAATTCGCATGAGAGGGTTAGCCAGCGCTCTGCGAGAGTTCCCGACTAACGTCGGTCGAATAAGCCTTCCAGGCCGGGATCAGCCCCGCCAGCGCGCCGACGCCAATCATAGCGAGTGGCGTCCACCAAAGGACCGGGTGATAGGCGAGAGTCTCCACCACCACGCCGGTTTCTTCGCGGATGTTGCCTGCGGCGACTTCCAGGATCCCCCAAGCCACGCCATAGCCCAACAAGGCCCCCAATCCGGCGATCAGCACCGACTCCAAAACGATGACCCCGAGCAGGGTCGCGCGGCGGGCTCCTAAGGAGCGCAGAATGGCAAACTCACGGCGCCGCTCGTTCATGGTGTTGTAGAGGCTCGCCAAGAGCGATCCGGCCGCCACCACCACGATCAAGTACGCCACCAGCACGAGCACTTGGCTGACCCAACTGAGTCGCTGGAACAGGGTTTGGATCTCGGCGGTGATGGGCCAAGCGAGGCTGGCCTGCTTGTCCTTTTGGCCGTAGTCCTTCAACAGGCCCATGCCGGCGTGGCCGCTCTTGAGGCGCAGCATGACCGCGCTGACCTCTTTGTGCTCGTCCGGAATCGGTACGCCGGGTTGCGCGACGTAATCCTCGCCCGTGCCTCGCAGGACGTGCCCTTCCATGCGGTACATGCCCTCGATGGGGATCCAAATGACCCGATCCGCCGGCGAGTTGGTGGGCGCCAGCACCCCGGTCACCACGAAGTCCTCGTGGTGGTGGTGGTCGGATCCTTCGTCCAAGGTATGGGTCGGGTGGAAGGGCAAGCCCCGCCGCAAACCCGTTTCTTGGGCCACGACCGAACCGATGATGGCTTGGCGCTTGCCCGGGTCGAACAACTCGCCGTTGCCGGGCAAGTGGAAGACCTTTTCTCCATCGATTTCGTGCCGGGTGAAGAGCTCGGGCACGGTGCCGACGATGCGGAAACCGCGGTAGTTGTCCCCTACCGCGTAGGGGTAAGCGGCCGCAACGCGTGGGTCCTGCGCGATCTCTTGGTACGTCGAATACGGCAAATTCCCCGGTGAGGTCTGCAGGTGGAACACCGCGTTGAGCACCAGTTGCGTGGTGCTCCCCCGTGCGCCGAGTACGGCGTCGAACCCGAGCGCACCCCCCTGGAACGCGCGCGTGCTCTGGGCCGCGATGGAAAACACCGCCATCACCAGCCCTGCTGCCAGAGCTGCCGAAAGCACAGTGATCGAAGTGGACAGAGCATGCCGGCGCATCGAGCGCGTGGCGATGCGCAACATGGTTCCCAAAGGCACGCTCACGCTCGACCTCCTGCGATGGGCGCTTCGTTCAGCTCGGCGAAGTCCAACGTGGTGGCAAACTCCGCGAGCACCGCCGGATCGTGGCTGACGAGCAACAGGGCCGCATCGTTTTCGCGGCACAACTCGCGGATCAGCCCCAACGCCTCCTGGGAGGTCGTCGGATCGAGGTTGCCGGTCGGCTCATCCGCCAACACCAACTGCGGACGGTTGGCCAGGGCTCGGGCCAGGGCGACCCGTTGTTGTTGCCCGACGGACAATTGGTGCGGCCGGTAGTGCAGTCGGTCCTGCATGCCGAGGCGCTCGAGCAGGTGCTTGGCGAAGGCCACGTCCGGGCCGGGACCAAACGCCATGCCCAAAGTGACGTTTTCCAGGGCCGAGTAGGCCCCCAAGAGGTGGAAGGTCTGGAAGACGTAGCCCAAGTGCTCGGCCCGCACGCGGTCCCGGCGCGCCTCGCTCAACCGGGTCAATTCATGCCCCGCCAGGGTCACTTCACCGCTGTCCGGCTTGAGCAGGCCCGCGATGACGTTCAGGAACGTGGTTTTGCCCGATCCGCTAGACCCGGCGATCGCGATCTCCGTGCGGGGCTCCATCTCGAACGACGAGACCTCCAGCACCGTTTGCCGATCCCCAGCGGGGGTCGGATAGGACTTGCGCACCGAACGTAGGCTGAGCAGGGGCATGACCGCCCTTTATAGCCCTCCTGCTGGGGATGTCCCGTCTTTTTCGGGTTCGCGGGCGGGGATCCGACGGATCCCCGCCGCTTTTAACGCACTGCTAGCACGAGGCGTTGGACCGGTCCCAAAGCGACCTCGACCGGCTGCTCCAGACCGATGGGCTGCCAGACGCGCTCGGTCGTACCCCCGTCTCCGGGGATGCGCGGCACTTCGCGCTGCAGCGTGATTTGGTACGAGCCGGGTAGGAGTGCCGGGAAGACCGTCAGTCCGCGGAAATCCGTGCGCGCCCCGATGGCTTGCACCACGGGGGCCCGGTCGGGCACAGCTTGCCCGGCCTCGTCGACCGCTTGCGCCACCAAGCGCAGGGGCTCGTCGTTGGTAATGCCTTCGGGTGAGGTCCACTGCACTTCGAGAGACGCGTGCGCGGGCACCCGGAACTCCACGGAGCGAGCCAGCGGCGCCTGCATGTTCTCCACGTAGGTCTGACCACCTAGGCGCAGAGTCACCTCGACAGCGCCTTGATCCAGGTCTTGCAAGGTCTGATCCGCAGCACCCGAGGGGTGAGCCTGGTAGCCGGCCCCGTCGGAAATCCTGCGGGCGGAAACCACCCCGCCCAACACCGGACGATCCTCAGGATCGACGACCAACACCGCCACATCGTGGCCACGGTCGAGCACCCAGGAGAGTGGCCGTTCCGCGGACGCTCCTACCCCGCCGGACAGGCGGAAACCTGGCATGGATTGGCTCACGAAACCCCGTTTCTGCAAGCGCACCTCGTACTCGTCCCCCGCCAAGTCCCGCAGGGAGACGAGGCCTTCCAGGTTGCTCTCAGCGCGCACGGTTTGCCCTTCTCCGTCGACCAACTCCACCTGAACGCCCACCAACAGGTTGTCCGACCGGTCGCGCAGTACGGCGTGCAGTTCGCGCAAACGTTGCGGCACTACGAGGCGCTCTTCGCGCTGTTCGCCTTCCCCTAGGGCTGCGATGCGCTGTTGGTGCACCCGCTGGCCCAGGCCATCGACGACTTCGACGTACAGGGGAGCTCCGGGCCGCACGCCCACCAACTGCACGCGTCCGCGCTCGTCGGCGGCAAAACGCGCCTGCTCCCCGCCAGGCTCCGTTTGCACGCCGAGGAAGCGGCCCAGCTCCAGGGGCCGTTCCCACGGCGCCGGCTCCGAGGAGGCCCCAAAGGCGAACAAGCCTTCGGCACACCCCACCCGCAACTCGACGTCGGACAGGGACAGGTTTTCGAAGTTGAGCACGTGCAAGCGCAAGGCTGCTGCGGGCTGCAGATGTACGCGATAGGTATCCAAGGTGCCCTGTGAGGCGATTTTGACGGGCTGGAAACCGCGCGCAGCGACCCAAGCCTCGCTGGTACCGGCGGGCAGGATGACTTCGCCCAAACCCTCTTCGTCGCTGACCTGACCCTGCAATTCACGCTTTCGGTCGTAGCCGCGCACGCCCGCGAGCGGCTCGTCTTCGCCGTGTTGCGCGAGGAACGCCACACGGGTCGCGGTCAACAGTTGCAAGTCGCCGAGCACGAAGTCGTCCGGAATTTCATGGCCCGCGAGTTCGAGCTCCAGCTGTTCCAAACCTTCCGATCCAACCGCTTCCAGGTGCAACCCAAGACGCCCCGCCGAGTCCAGCTGCAGAGCGAAACGGCCCTGCGCGTCGGTGCGGGTTTCCAATGGCGTGCTCGCGCCGTCGACCCAAGCTTGCACCAAGACCTGCTCGGCCGGGCTTTGGTCGGATGCCAAGATGCGACCGGTCGCCATAGGCAAACGATCGACCAACACGGTCGCGTTGCGCTGGGGTTGGGCGAAGTACACGTAGCGCCCGGTTTCTTCGCGCCGGTCCGCGCCTTGCACGACGACCTGTTCTGGCAACCACAGCTTGCCACTCCAATCGGCCGGCAGGTTCGCGACTTGGAACGATCCGTCCTGCGCGGTCTGCACGGTGACGCGGCCGGGCTGCTCAAAGCGTGCTAGCACCGCGTTCGGAACGTTCGCTTCGCCCAGCCACAAGACGTCGGAGTCGATGCGCAAGGGCAAACCCGCCAAGCTCGTGGTCTCGGCACCGCCTACCCAATCGCTCTGCGGCGCGATCACCCGCCCGCTCAACTCCGCTTGCCACGGCAAAAAGGCATCGATCCCCGCCGCGGTAAATTCCACATCGACGCGCTGCAACAGGCTATTCGGTCGCTGCACGTAGAGGCTGCCTTGGCGCAAAGCCGTCGTGAACGCCACGCGCCCCTGCTCATCGGTTTGGCCCACCGGCGGCTGCTCGGACCCGTCATCGAGCACCACCAGCATGCCCGCGATGGGATCGCGGCTGGGTTCCAAGAAGCGGATCTGACGCTCCGCCGGCGCCAATGCGTCACGATTTTGGCTCGCGAGCGCGACCCGTTCGGGCAGCGTGTCGGGCGTCCTCTCCCGCTCGGGCTCGATCGAGACCAACGCCGCGCTGCGTTCCGCCGCCCACAGAGGCCGCAGCCGTTCGGCCACAATGGACCCCACGGTAACGCTGCCGAGCAGGACCAAAATGCCGGCAACCCACTTCATCGCTCCGACGGTCAATCCGGCGCTGGCCAACCCCGTGCCGGCGGTCGCGGCCGTCCCGCCACCCGCGCCCAGCTTGGCCAAAGGCAACAGCGCCATGCACCAGTTCTCGCGCGACCCAAAGGAGTCGTCGAGCCGCTCGCGCAACTCATCGAGCCCCCGCTTGAGGCGCCAGCGCACGGTCCCGGCCGGCACGTCTTGGTGGCGTGCGATCTCCGCCGAGCTCAGGTTGTTGAAGTAGCGCAGCATGACCGTGGTGCGGTAGGGCTCGGCGAGCTTGAGCACCTCGCTCACCAAGCGGCGCTGGGTGTCCACCTCTTCCACCAGATCCGCGGTGGACGGCAGTTCGTCGGACACGGCGACCGCGTTCTGGCGGCGGGCGCGGCGACCCTCCCCCCGGGCGCGCATGGAAGCCAAACGACGCACCACCCCGGCCAACCACGGTCGGGCAGGGCGCGCGGGGTCCGGCGGGCTTTTCATGGCCGCCATCCAGGTTTCTTGCACCAGGTCTTCGGCCGCCTGCGGATCGCCCACGAGTTTGCGGGCCAAGGAACGCAACCAGTCCTGGTGGGTGAGCAGACGCTCGAGTTCGGGATGAGCCGTGCGGGGTTCCATAACAGCCCCACTTGCCGCCGGGCGGCCGTTCGTTGGGGGCATCCGGTTTTAATAGGGTCCGGAAGCTCTCCAGCCTACCCCCCGAGGGCCTCCAAGGGGCCAGAACCCGCTCGGGGGGCCGTCACCGAATGGGGCACCCCGGCGGAATAGGTCCTAGAGCGACGGAGAGGCGCTCTTTTCGGTGCGCTCCATCTTCATCAACTCGGTGGTCAGGTAGTCGAACGCCTCGTCCACCGAATCGGTCTTGAAGAACAGATCCAAGTCCTCTGGGCTGATGGTGCCATATTCCACCATGGGCTCCAGGTGCAGGATGCGGTCCCAGAATTCGCGGCCGAAGAGCACCATCGGAACGCGCTTTTTGATCTTCTCGGTCTGGATCAGGGTGACCGTCTCCATGAACTCGTCCAGGGTTCCGAAACCGCCCGGCATGACGATGATCGCCTTGGCCAGGTAGTTGAACCAGAACTTGCGCATGAAGAAGTAGTGGAACTCCAGGGACAACCGCCGGGTGATGTAGGGGTTGTCGTTCTGCTCGAAGGGCAAGGAGATGTTCAAGCCAATGTTTTCGCCGTTGGCCTCCGAAGCGCCCCGGTTGGCGGCTTCCATGATGCCCGGGCCGCCGCCGGAGCAGATGACGAAGCGGCGGGCCTTGTCCTCGAGCTGCTTGGACCACTCGGTCAGGCGCCGGCTGAGTTCCCGGGCGGCTTCGTAGTAGATACTCATCTCCACGGCGCGCTCGGCCTTCGCGACGTCTCCGCCTTCCTGCTTCACCTTTTCCAGGTTGGCGAGGGCCTCCTCCCGGGAACGGATGCGCGCCGATCCGAACACGACCACCGTGTCCTTGATGGCGAACTCTTCGAAGCGGGTCTCGGGCTCGATGTATTCGGCCAGAATCCGTAAGGGGCGGGCGGCCCGCGAGTTCAGGAATTCGGCGTTGTGGTAGGCCTTGACGGCGGCATAGCGGCTGCTCATGCCCCCAAAACTGCCGATCCCGCCCCTTGGTTTCCAGACCCCGCGGGCTTTCCTACAGAAAATCCATGGGAGCGGCTCCAACCCTGAACGGTCGAGAAGTTGGAGAACGTTGGGATCGGAAGCATTGCGCCCGGGACGAAAAGAGCGACTCCCCGGGCCGGAGTTCCAACACCCTCCCCGGCCGTGGCCAAGCCCTCGTGGACCGTGGCGATCCAGGAGGGCCGAACGGTCGAACCGGGGGCCATGAAACGCTGCCATCCTGCTAGCCAGCAGGGTTAGAATGGAGGTTGCCCATGAAGCAAGAGTTGAAAACGGTCCAGTTCCCCGTGGCCGGCATGAGCTGCCAGGGATGCGCCCACAGCATCGAACGTATGCTGGTGGAAGTCCCCGGCATCACCCATGCCGAGGTGCATTTCGGCAGCCGCACCGCCACGATCCAAAGCGAGGGGGAGGTGGATGAAACGCTGCTCTTGCAAGCGTTGGAACGGGAAGGGTTTACCGCTCCCCAGGGTATCTTCGGCACGCGGGAAATCTCGGCCGATGTGGAGTTCCAACGGGAGCAGGAAGCGGCGGAAGCGCGCCAAAACACGCGCGACTTCGGAATCGCGGCCGCCAGCTCGGTCGCTAGCCTCGGCGCCATGTACGCTGGCGCGCCCCACCTAGTCGGCGTGCTGCTCGTGGCTCCTGCGGTCTTGTGGGCCGGACGCAACGTCAGCTTGGAAGGCCTCGCCGCGGCGCGTCGGTTGCGGCCGGACATGAACACCCTGGTTTCTTTGGGAGTGTGGGCTGCTTTCCTGGCCGGTTTGGCCGGTTTGATCTGGGCCGAGCCTTTGGGCCCTTTCGCGCATCACGTGCACGCAGCCGCCATGATCTTGGCCTTCGTGCTGCTCGGCCGCTTGCTGGAGAGCCGCGCCCGTGCCACCGCTTCCGACAGCGTGCGCAAGCTGCTCGACCTGGCCCCGCCCACCGCACGCTTGGTGGGTAGCGACGAAGAGACCGAAGTGCCTCTCTCCCAGGTCATGCTCGACGACCAACTGCGCGTGCGTCCGGGCGAGCGCATTCCGGTGGACGGCGTGATTTTGGAAGGCCGCTCGACCATCGACGAATCGATGGTCACCGGCGAACCTATGCCGGTCGAACGCACCGTTGGCGACCGCGTCTGTGCGGGCACCCTCAACCAATACGGCGTCATGACCTTGCGCGCCACGGGCATCGGCGCGCACTCCAGCCTGGGCCGCATCGCCGCGGCGGTGCACGAAGCCCAATCCTCGCGTTTGCCCGTGCAACGCATCGTCGACCGCGTCGCCGCGGTCTTCGTGCCCGCCGTGCTGGCCATCGCGATCGGAGCGGGGGTCTGGTGGTACCAGCACGAAGGGCTCTACCCGGCGCTGTTCCACGCGGTGGCAGTTTTGGTGATCGCTTGTCCGTGCGCTTTGGGCCTCGCCACCCCCATGGCGGTCGTGGTCGCCAGCGGACGCGCCGCCAAAGAAGGCTTGTTGATTCGGGGGGGCGAAACCTTGGAGCGTTTGGCCGACGTGGATGTGATCGCGTTCGACAAGACCGGAACGTTGAGCGAAGGCAAGCCCCAACTCACGCGCATCGTGGCGCACCGCACCGGCGAGGACGTTTCCGCCCTGCTGACGCGCATCGCTTCGGTGGAGCGCATGAGCGAACAACCCTTAGCCCGTGCCATCGTCGATGCGGCTATCGCCAAGGGTTTGCACACCGAGCCGGTGACCGACTTCGAAGCGCGGCCGGGCGAAGGTGTGCAAGGCACCGTGCAGGGTCACCGCTTGTGGATCGGCAGTTGGAACGGTGCGGCCGGACGCGGCCACGATCAAGCGCAGATGCACAAGCTGGCCGGTCCCATCCTGGCCGAACAGGGCACCGTTTCGATGGTCGAAGAAAACGGCCGTCTGGCGGGCGCGTTGGGCTTTCAAGACAAGCTGCGGGGCACGAGCCTCCCGGTGGTGCAAGAGCTGCGCGAACTGGAACTCGAACCGATTTTGCTCTCCGGAGATGACTTTCCGGTCGTCGAACGGGTGGCGGCCGCCTTGGGCATCCGCAACGCGCAAGGCCGCATGCAACCCAGCAACAAAGCGACCACCCTGCACGCCATGCGCGACGCGGGGCACATCACCGCGATGGTCGGCGATGGCATCAACGATGCGCCGGCGTTGGCCGCGGCGGACGTCGGCATCGCCATGGGCGGAGGTACCGATATCGCGCTAGAAACCGCCGATGCGGCGCTGCTGCACGACAACTTGGACCGCTTGCCGGTCTTGGTGCGCCTCGCGCGCAAGACCATGCGCAAGGTCAAGCAAAACCTGTGGCTCGCGTTTGGCTACAATTTGGTGGCGCTGCCCCTAGCCGCAGGTATCGCGAAGGAGCCTCTCGGCATCGTGATCAGCCCCCACTGGGCCGCCGCCGCCATGGCCGCCTCGAGTTTGCTTGTCGTGCTGAACAGTCTGGGCTTGCGCCGCACGAACCTGAAGGACTGAACCGCCGGCTCAGTCCACGTCGACTTTTTCGAAGCGCAGCATCGTGCGCCCTTTGAGGTAGGCCGCGCCGGTGTCCCGCACTTGCAGGCTCTCGTAGAGGCGCCGCTTGACCGAAACCTCTTCCTGCACCCCCTGTGGATCCATCAGGGTCACGTAGTAACGATCGTCGAGGCCCTTGGGGCGACCGGGTCCTTCGGGACTCTCGGCGTGGCGCTTGTGGATGACCATCACCTCGCGGGAACGCCCCGGTCCAGAAAGATCGTGGCCTCGGCGACGAGTCCCGCGGCTGATCACGAAGAGGGAAAAGGCCCCCAAGGCGAACAGGGGCCCCGGGCCCAGGTTTTCTAAGGGACCCGACAACCAGCCCTTTTGGTACGCGACGTACCCCAGGAAGGCGAGCACGAGCAACAAAACTCCGTTGCGTGCGCCGTCGGCTCGATGGGACACCACGTCGCGCCCGCGGATCTCCTTGCCCATCGCTTCGCGATAGCGCGGGTGTTGGCGCAGCTTTTCCATGCGAGCATCGAGCTCAGCACGGGTCGGGGCAACGGGGGAAGCGGCGCTGGATTCGGTCATGGGGCCAAGGCGTGGGGAGCGCGGGGGAATACGCATGCGGCGGCTTCCTATTCAAACTCCCACCCGGCACCCGGATCAACCCGCAGCTACCTGCAGACGCCTCCCTCAGCTGCGCCCAACGGCACGCAAGGAGCCGTGGACGCGGCTCTCGAACGTCAGCTTTGGTGACCCGGGAGGAATGGAACTAGCCCAAGAGCTGCCTTCACCCGCGCCCGGCCGACTTCTGCAGCCGCAACACGGCCAACAGGATTTCGGGATGCCCGGGGAACCGCACCATGGCTTGCTCGAGGATCGCCAAGGCCTGCGCGGCTTGTCCGGCGTCCTCGGCGGCGTTGGCCGCCTGCACGAGGTCGTGCAAACTAGGTTCGTAAGCAGGAGCCGCTTCCTCCGAGGCCGGGAAGCCCTGGTCGGGCATGGGATAACCGCCTTGCTCTCCAGAGTTCCAGCCGTGGGCCGCTTCCTCCATCCCGTGCGCACCCTCGTAACTGCCGACCTGCTGCGCGATCACGTCGTCGCGCAAGGCCGCCGCCCGCAACATGAGCGCGTCCCAACTGCATGGAATGTTGCGCGCCAAGGTGGTGTTTAGGAGCGCGTTGCAGGTCACATGCGGTTCGAGCAAACACGCTAAGCGCAAGAACGCATCGGTCCCCAATCCTTGCGCGTCCTGCACGCTCCACAGCTCGCCGCCCAAAATCACGACGCGGCCGACCAACTCGGTGTGGTCCTCGGGCGAAAACACGTTGATTTCCACGGTGTGCCCACCGACGCAGGAGAGCTGCACGTAATCGAACAAACCGAAGGGCGCGGCGGGCGCCGCTTCGATCGTGGAAGGGTTGGCGAGCTCTTCGGCCACGTATTCCAACAGCGCGTGCAGATCGAAAGGCTTGGCGAGCAACGCCAAACGGGGCAGGCGTGGGATTTCGGCGGTGAACTCATCCAAGTAGTCCGAAAAGAACACGAGCGGGCCATACCACCCACAAGCCTCCAATTCGGTCGCGAGTTCGAGCCCGGAACGCCCTGGCAGCTTGAGCTCGCTGAGCACCATGTCCGGCGGGTACTGCGGCCAGGCTTGCAAAGCCTCATCCACCTGCCCAAAGCCCAACGCCTCGATCCCCAGCGCTTGCTGCAAAGCCTGCAACAGAATGTCCCGAAGGGAAACATCGTCCTCGATGACGTACACCCTGGCCATGCGCTTTGTGGGCGGGTTTCCCCGCGATCTCTCCCTTTTTGAGCCGAATTTCGCTGAGCCCCGTTCCCCGGCGGGCTCTTACCCCTCATTCTTCGGCCAGGGCAAGCCCCTTACCTAAGGCAGCTTTCGTTCCTGATGTAAAACGTAAGCCTCCAGCGCTGCATGTTCGGGCGCACCGGCGGATTCAGGCGCGTGGAAAGCAACCCCGTAGCGCACGAGCACGCCTTTCATGCGGCGATGTTGCACTTGCGCAGGCAGCTTGAACGGGCCGGGCGCTTCGGCGGCGGGGAAGGTCAACTCCACTTCGATCGCGGCGTCGGAATCCAGGTTGGCTTCCACCTCCTGGCTGACCGCCAAACCCATGCCAGCGGTCGACAGGTCGAGCACGACCGCTTCGGACCAGGGCTCCTGACCCTGGCAGCGCACTCGGGCTACGACCGGCGCGTCGTCGGAGGGCTGCACTCGATGCGATGCGCGGTAGGGAAAGAGCACCTGCAAGGGCTTTGGGATGCAGGACAGGAACTCGGCCGTCAGCACGTAACCGAAGCGATAGGAACGCCCACCGGGCAGCTCGACGCGCTCCAAGGCGCGACCCTCCAGGGGCGGCAAGTCCACATCCATGCCGCCGATCGAGAGCTGCATGGGTTGGCCGAGCCCCATGCTGGGCAGGTCGGCCCCCCAGAACTGCGCGGTCAGCGTGCCGCCGGTGAATTGGACCAAGGATCCTGTCCAGTGCCGTCCGTCGGGCAGGGTGGCCTGGATGGTCAGGCCGTGTTGGGTGGTGGTCATACGGTGCTCCAAAGCTCCCCCGCGGTCACGAGGGGCCCCCTTCGGCCCTCGGAGCGAGGTTTCCATCTTTCTATCGGCGCTGGGAGCGGTCTTCCTAAAAGCCGTCTGTGCCCCAAGCAGGGTCTTTCCGGCTGTGCCACGGATCGGTGCCGCCAATCGAGGACTCGTACGTGGTACCATGACGTCCTACGCTAAGGAGGCTCATTTTGAGCCCCCAAGACCAACCTATGGCCAACCCTACGCTCAGCTTGCCGCAACTGATCGAACACCTCGAAGACATCGAGGAAAGCGCCATCGGTTTGGACCTCGTGAGCGATTTGATGGCTCGCACGGAGATCAGTCGAGCGCATCTGCAGCCATTGGTGAACTTCCGCAAAGAGAAGTACACCCGCAACCTGATCCATCGCACCGATCTGTTCGATGTGATGATCCTGTGCTGGCCCAAGAACAAGATCTCGCCGGTGCACGACCACTGCGATCAGCTCGGTTGGGTGCGGGTTTTGCGCGGCGCACTGCAGGAAACGCGCTACTGCTTGGGCGAGGGCCAAAGCATGCCGAAGGAAGGCGCCCCCTGCGAACTAGAGGCCACCAGCCAACTGGTCCAGTGCGCTGGCGAATTGGTTTCCGGCGTCGAACGCGCCCAAGGCATCCACAGCCTCGGCACCTTGGAAGAGGACGCCGTTAGCTTGCACGTCTACAGCAAGCCCCACGACCGATGTCGCATGTTCTGTACCGAGGGAGGTCCCGTCAAATGGCGCAACCTCCGATTCGATTTCACGCCCGATTGGCGTGCCGCGACACGCGGAGAAGACGTGCCTCGATCCGTTTCTCCGCGTTGATCGTTTAACAGCAGCCCCAACCCACGAGCCCTCATCGCAGAGGGCTCGCTGCGTTCCAGGGGAGAGCCTGCTCCCTACTTCCCCTGCAACCGCTCAAGGCGTTTCTGGAAGCGCTCGTACAAGCGAGTTTGCCGGTTGTCGGTGTGATCGATGCGCGCGCCGTCGATGAAAAGGTGCTCGACGTTGCTGGTGATCTCGAGTAAGTGACCATCGGTCACGACGAGGTCGGCGCGGTTTCCGTTGCGTAGGGACCCGAGCTCGTCGTCGAGGCCCAAGATCTGCGCGGGGTAGAGCGTCACGGCGCGGGCGCCTTCTTCGGGCGGGAGACCGTAAGCCACGGCGGTGGCCGCTTGGAACGGCAGGTTGCGTTCGTTTTCGGGATCCGCGCAAGCGATCGCGAACGGAATCCCCGCACGCGCGAGCACCGCCGGACCGGCGAAGACCGAGTCGAACGGGTCAAACTCGGAAGAAGGCAACGCCCAAATGGGGCCGAGCACCACGGGCACGCCCGCGTGCTGGATCGCCTCCACGACCTTCCAAGCCTCGCGCGCGCCGTAGAGCACCACGTCGAGTTTCTCTTCTTCGGCAAACTGCAGCGCGTGCAGGATCGTTTGGGCATTGTTGGCGTACAGGGCCACCTTTTGCTTCCCTTGCACGTAGGGCACCAACGCGGCGAGGCGCGGATCGTAGGGCGGCGCAGCCACGCCAGCGTCCTGGGCGGCTTGCAGTCGGCGCGCGTAGTTGCGGCCCTCTTCCAAGAGGTCGCTCAGGTCTTGCACGCGCTGTTTGCGCTGCCGTTCCCGTTCTTTGGCGCGCTTGCGACCCTCTTCGGAATCGGGCGTGCGGTTGGGGCTCGTGGGGAACTGCAAATGCAACATGTCGCGATCGTGGGTGAGCAATTCCTCCCACGTTTCGCCATCCAAGTCGATGACCGCACTTTGACCGAGCACGGGGCCCGAGCCGCCTGGGCAAACCTGCGCCCGGGTGATGCCGGTCCAGCGAGCGACCGGGATGTGCGCTGAGTCCGCATGAATCGAGGAGGTCACGCGCACGTCCGGCTGGTTTTCACCGATCTCGTTCGAGTCGACCGTGGCGCGCACCGCGCCGATTTCGAACAAGCCCAAGGAGCTACGCAAAGCGATCATGCCCGGCCAGACGTGCTTGCCGCTGATGTCGATGACCTCGTCGGCTTGCACTTCCTCATCGCCGGCGGGGATCCACATGCGGCCCCCTTGCAGCAAAATCGTGCGACCTTCCAACGGCTCGCCGAGCATCGTATGCAAGGTACCGCCGACGAGCGCGGTGGACTTGCCCGGCTCGGGTGCGAGCTTCGGAGAATCCATTTCGATGGACTCGACGACGACGGGTTGCTCCACGAGACCAAACGGATCCCAACGCGTGTATTCGATGACGCCATCCACCATGGTCCATTCGACGCGGCTAAAGGCCGACATGGGGTCGCCGTTGAGCAGCACCAAGTCCGCGTCCTTGCCCGCCTCAATCGAACCGATGCGGTGGCCGAGGCCGAGTTGCTTGGCGGAGTTGAGGGTCACGAGCTGCAAAGCCGTAACGGGGTCCAAATCGGCGTAACGGATCGACTTGGCCGCTTCGTCGAACAAGCGCCGGATCATCTCATCGCTGTCGGAGTTGATCGATGACAGGACGCCCGCGCGGTGCATGAAGGCCGCGTTGTGCGGGATCGCGTCGTAGGCTTCGACCTTGTAGGCCCACCAATCGCTAAAGGTCGAACCCGCCACGTTGGCTTGCGCCATCTCGTGGGCCACCTTGTAACCCTCCAACACGTGCTGCAGGGTCGCGATTTGGAAGCCGTGGCGCTGGGAGGCGCGGATCAGCATGACGATCTCGTCCGCCCGGTAGCAGTGGCTGTGCACGTGCACGGTGCCTTCCAAAATGCCCACCAAGGTGTCGAGGCGCAGGTCTTTGCGCGGCGGCACGGGGTTTTCGCCCGCTTGCACGGCCCGCTCGTAGGCGCGCCACTCCGCTTGGTATTCCTTGGCGCGGGTGAAGGCGCGGTCGATGACCGCTTCGACGCCCATGCGGGTGGCGGGGAAGCGACCCGGGCGGCCCCAATTCGAACGTTTGACGTTCTCGCCCAGGGCGAACTTGATGCCTTGCGGCGCGTCTTCGATGACGAGGTCCGAGGCCTTGCGATCCTTGCCCCAACGCAGCTTGATGACTTCGTCCTGGCCGCCGATCGTGTTGGCGGAGCCGTGCAGCTGCCGGATGGTGGTCACGCCGCCCGCCAAAGCGCGGTAGATGCCCACGTCGTCGGGGTCGACCTCGTCGGCGATGCGCACTTCGGCAGTGATCGACACGGTGCCTTCGTTGATGCCGCGCTCGATGGCCATGTGGCTGTGGTTGTCGACCACGCCGGGCACGAGGTGCATGCCCTTGGCATCGATGCGCGTGGCGTCGGCGGGGATGGCTCCATCCCAAAGGCCCACGCTGGCGATCTTGCCGTTTTGCACGTAGACGGTGCCTTCGAACGCTGGCCGCGTCGCGGTGTGCACGGTTGCGTTTTCGATGATGCAGAATGGGCCGACCTGGAAGGTCGGTTCGCGCTGCTCATCGGTTTCGATCGGGTGGTCCTGGGCGCCCGCGAGCGTGGCGAGCAGCAGAGTGGAGAGCAACATGGTGGCTTGTGTGGAAGGCCGTCGGAAAAAGAAAGATTGCATTAGCGAGGCTCCTCCACGTCGCAGCAGTGGTGCTGGGAAGCCGGCTCGAACGGGGTGTCCGAGGTGAAATCGAAGTGCCAGTGAGCGGTATCGTCGGGCGTGCGCATGCCGTGGAAAAGGATTTCCAGGGCTTGCGCCGGATCCTTCGAGCGCGCGACGCCGGTGAATTCATCCCCGTCGAGCTGGCCCTCTACGATCACCGGCACGCGGTGGTCATCCCGCATGATTTCCGTCTCGAGGGTGATTTTGTTGCCGCGCACCACCCCTTCGATCAACACGGGGGAAGAAGCCCCAGGGCCGGTCCACGAACCGAGGACCGCTCCGTTGTCTTCCATCTCGAGCTTCATCACCACGTCCTGTTCGGCGCCTACGTCAAAGATCCACTCGCCGCTGGCGTCTGTCGGGCGGGTCTTGCCGTTTTTGGGGTCCTGGATGTCGAACTCCTTGGGCCGGCCTTCGATCCAGGCGTAGCGCACCTGCGCGTCTTCGTCGAACGGGTCGTTCGTCCACAGGCAAAAGGTCGCCGCGCGCCCTTCCGCCAAGGCACCTAGGTCGTTTTCCGCGCCGAGGAACTCGGCGCTGTCCTGGGACAGGCGTTGCACCAGGTGATCGCGATCGAAGCCTTGCTGCGCGAGCACGCGCAAGCGGCCCAGCAAGCGCTTGTTCGATTCGCTGCCCGAACCAAAGTAAAGCGGCACGTCCGCCGCGTGCAGGGCCAACGCGTTGTCCCGCAACGCTTCCCAGCGCCGGCGGCGTTCTTCGCGCAGGGCAAGGGGTTCTTCGTACTCCCAAAGGCCCTTCTGCTTTGCTTTGGGCTCCTTGGCGGGCTCGGACTCTGTCGCGACGTTCTTCGGGCCACTCGGACCCGCGCTCGTGAGGCTCGAGCCTTCAGACTCTGGTTCTTGCTCGCTCGCCTCCACTTCCTCCTTCGGTTCTTTCTCCTCGGCGGAAGCCTTTTTGCCCTTCTTCTCCTGCTTAGCGTGCGGGTCCTCCACCTCGTCCGGCCAATCCAAGGTCAAGATCACCGGGATGTTGCGCTGCGCCAACTCGTGGCGCGCTTTCCAGGCTTCGCGCCCCCCGGCGATGGCGATGCGCAGACCAAATTCGTCGGCCAAGGCGATCCAGCGATAGATGTCGCGGGCGCTTTCGGCTTCGCAAACCAACGTGCGCTGACCGCTCAAGAGCAACGCGGCCGCCTCCAAATCGGGGTCGTACGGCATGCGGGCCGCCGGCAGACCCTGCGCGCGGCGCGCGTTCATGGTCTGGTGCCAGGCAGCGTCCATCAAGAACTGCCGCAGTTGCGCGTGGTAGCCCATCAACGTGCTCGGATAGCCGTCGCCGCGGGCCTGGAAGGCGGCGTGCGCGAACAGATCACCGCGCAACAGCGCCTGCCGCGTCACGGCTCCATTCATCAACGCCAACGCACTCTGCCCGGCCAGGATCTCTCCATGGGGCGCGCTGACGATGGCCGCGAAGCCTTGCTGCAAGCGCGCTTCGCTGTCTTTCGCCTTCAAACTCCACGCATCCGCCGCCGACCAACTCGGCTGCAAGCCCTTGCGGTTGGCGGCGCGCATTTCCACGCGCACGTCTTTGCCCGTATCGACCGGCTCATCTTGAGTGATGTTGGGCTCGGGCATTGCAAAGCCTGCGTGCGAGTAGGCGTCCACGAAAGCGGGCACAGCCACGAGTCCTTGCCCGTCGATGACGCGGTACTCCGGGCCAAACTCCCGGTCGGCGGGCAGTACGGCTTCGATGCGCCCGTCGCGCAAGAGCAGCGTGTGCTTCGGCGCATCTTCATCGAGGGCCAAACGCACGCCTTGCACGGCGTACGGTTCGGTCGGAATCTGATTGCGTTGCGCTTGCAGGGGAGCGAGCGCACAAAGTGCCGCCGAGGCAGCCAAGGGTAGGAATCGCATGCGAGAGAGGTTCTGAGAGGGGGCCCGTAGGATAGCGCTTCCCACCTCGAACCGTCGATCGCAGTTCTACCCGTCTCGACTCGATAGCCGCACCGGGGCGTAGGCAGGCCCTATCCCCATCTACAGCGCCCGCAGCCAATCGGGCACGAAGGGTGCTTTGTCCGGATCGGCGAGCACGGCGTCGAGGACCTCGACCAAAGCGTCCTTGTCCTTGGGCAGCGTTCCCTTAAGGGCCAAGTAGTTGCTGGCGTGATTGGAGCGGAACACGCTGCTCCGAAGTTCCAGATTGGCGAGGAAGGTGCGCAGTTCCGCCGCCAATTCGATCGGGGTGAGTTCGTCCACCTGCCCGGCGCTCCATTGCTCGTAGAGGGGCGTATCCTCCACCGGAGTCATCACGAGCGTGCTGACGAAGCGCGGCTGGATCGCATTGACCACGCGGGCCGATTCGCGGGCGTGGCGTTCGCTGCCCGCGCGATTGCCGGCGCCCAGCAGAATCATGGTGGAAAGCCGCACGTCGGCCTCGTGGGCCTTGTTGGCGACGCGGATCATCTCGGCCGAGTCGACGCCTTTCTGGAGGAACTCGAGGGTCTGATCGCAGCCCGATTCGATGCCCAGGTAGTACTGGGTCAGGCCCGCCTGGCGCAGGGAGCGCATCTCCTCAACCTTGCGCACCGCCAGCGCCTGGGGCGAGGCGTAGCAGGAAATCCGGCGCAGGTCGGGGAACGCCTCGTTCAGCGCGTCCAACACCTGGTGCAGAAAGCTCGCTTTGGCCACCAGGGCGTCCCCATCGGCCAAAAAGACCTTGCGCACCCCGCGCAGGTGGTCGGCCGCCCAGGCGATCTCCTCACGCAGCTCGGCGATCGGGCGCACCCGGAAACGCTTGTCCCGGTACATGCCACAAAAGGTGCACTCGTTGTAGGAGCACCCTAGGGTGGCCTGCAGGATGAGGCTATTAGCCTCGCTGGGAGGCCGATAGAGCGAACCTTGGTATTGAATCACGGCCGGATTCTACTAGTTGAGGAGGCCAAAGACTCCCCCATCCGATAGAGTCTCGCCCCACGGGCCTGGGGTTTCGGCCCAGCCTCCCCCTGAATTGCCTCCTAGGAAGGATCCACCCGCGATGACCGCCACCACCGAAGACGTTTACGACCAACTGCGCCAAGTGTTTGACCCCGAGATCCCCGTCAACATCGTGGATTTGGGGCTCGTTTACGACGTGAAGGTCGAGGACGCCACGGTCAAGATCCAGATGACCTTGACCTCCCAGTCCTGCCCGGAAGCCCAGAACATCCCCGAGATGATGAAGCGCCGGGTCAACACCCTAGACGGCATCGAATACACCGACATCGACATCGTGTGGGAGCCGCAATGGGGTCCCCACTGCATCTCGGAAGAGGGCCGCAAGATCCTCGGGATCGAGGAGTAGGCGTTTAGCCTTCGAACAAAGCACCCCGGCTTCGCAGCAACGCTCGAAGCCGGGGTGCTGTGGTTTCAGGCCCGCGCTCGGCTAGGCCTAGCGGCTGGTCGTCAGGCTACCCAGGTCGCGCTCTTCACCGGGGGCCACCTCGAACTCGAGCAGCATGCGGCCAGTGGCGGATTCCTTCAAGCGATAGCGCCCCGCCGGAATGCCTTCGAACACGAAGGACCCATCGGCCTGGACTGAACCCAGTGCTTGGCCGGCTTCGTTCAAACTAAGCAAACGCAGCGGCCCCGGTTTCCCCGGCCTCGCTTGGGCATTCAGGCAACGACCGCGCACGGTCGCGAAGTTTTGTTCGTCGGCGGTCAGGGTAACGGTAACGCTCCCCAGATCTCCGCGGATGTCCGCACGCTGCGCCGCCGCCAACGAGGTGTACAACCCTTGGTCATTGGGTCCAAACACTCGCAGCCGGTAGGTCTCCTCCGGCCGCAGGTCGAGCACCCTAGTGCGCCCGTCCTCATGAGTGGTGCGGTCGATCAAGTTCCAATCCAAGTGCACATCGGTCGCGCCTCTGACCTCCACGAACCAACCCACCAAGGGTTGACCGTCGAACGAACGCAGGTCCACCTCCAGGTTGGTGACCTCATCTACAACGGGGTCCCAACGAAAGGTCTGTGCTCGGGTCAACTCTGTTTCCAACTGCAGCAACGTGCGGCGGCCACCTCTCACCCGCAGGTCGTAGTCCCCTGGAACCAACCCGGGCAAGCGATAGCTGCCATCCTCCGCTGTCCACACTTTACGATCTGAAACGAAGGGCCCCAGTTCATCTTCTAGCTGCCCCAAAACGTGAGAACCTTCCCACTCCACTTCCACCTGAACGCCGGCGACGGGTTTTGCACTCCGATCGCGAACGACACCATGCACCAGAGCGCCCTTCTGCATGGCCAACACGGTCTCCCATTCTCCGCCTAGCGGCATCCAAAAGTGCGTATGGCCTACCCTCTCCCCATCGAAATCGGGCTCGCGGGCGATCACTAGCACAAATCCTGCAGGAACTTCATGAGTCTCGAAGCTCCCTCGCTCATCCGCTCGCACCAAGATGCCTTCCAGATCCATAGCCTTCATGCTGCGCTGATCGGACGGCACCTCTGTAGAGCCCTCCAAGGATTCGCGCGCGTCTTCGTCCACACCGACCACAAGCCAAGCGTGGGGCACCCTCTGGCCATGTTCGTCGACGACGCTTCCGCGTAGGGTTTGCCCGCGGGCCCCCATCTGCAGCTCCATCGAAAATCCCATAGCTGCACGATGCGTCTCCGAGGGCTGCCAACCCCGCGCTCGAGCGAGCAATTCGGTTCCTTGGCTCACATCGCGCAGGTGGAAACGACCCTGCGCATCACAAACGGTGAGGCGCTGCATCACGTCATGGTGGCGCTCGTTGACCCGATAAATGGTCGCCCCTGGCACTGCTTGCTCGTCGAGCGTAACCACGTGACCCACCACTTCGATGCCAGGCGGGATGGTTACGTCCATGTTCGGCTGCCCCTCCCACAAAATCGGCACGGGATTCGCCAGTCGATCAACGTCGATTCGGTTCCAGCCCCTCTCTACGACTTCGAAGTGAGCAAAACCCGCCGCGTCGGTCCGACGCTCTTGCCCAAGCGCCTCTGAGCGCATGCTACGCAGATAGACTCCCACATCGGCTGCAGGGGAATCGTCGGACTCATAGCGGACGGCGACAGTCAAGCCTTCGGGGGCGAGGTTCGGCTCCGGTTCGGACACATCCGTCTCCTTCGCAACGCTGCCAGATGCGCGGACCTCAACGCTTGAGAGCGGTGGAGCGTCTTCCTGAGCCGCCTGCAGGTCCGCCCTGCGCTCCGATCGAGTTGGCTCTAGGCCAGCTTCGGAAATGGGCTGGTCGAACCACATCAATGTCCAAAACGCAACCATCGACAACGTACCGATCAAAACCCAAACCCATGCTTTCATCATCAACGCTCCTGCGAACCAACCAACCCCGGCGGGGGCGGACGTGGAGGAGAACGTCGCGGCGGTCGCCGCGGCTCCTCCGGCCTGCGAGAGCACGACGGACTTGATGCTTTCCAAGCCACGTACGGGTTCGAGAATCCACGGCGCCAAACCGGCCATCTGAGTCGGCATGGCTTGACGCAAACGTTCGAGGCCGCGCTTGAGCTGCATGCGCACGGTATTGGGGTTGCGTCCCAGCGTATGCGCGATCGCCGTAGGTTCGAGGCCGTGCACGAGCCGCAACGAGAGGACTTCTCGGTACGGGTTCGGCAACGCATCGACCTCCGCAGCCACGCGCTCCCACAACTCTTGGTCCTGCAAGACTTGCAAAGGATCGTCGCTCGCTGACAGTTCTCCCGGCAGCTCACCCGGAAGGGGATCGCTGCGGCGCACAGCGGCGCGCCGACGCAAATCCTGAGCCCGGTGCTTGAGGATGCCCGACAGCCAGCCGGCCACCGGACGCACGCCGTCGTAACGCTCGGCGCCGCGCATGGCTTCGAGGAACGTGGCCTGAACCAAATCTTCCGCCTGCGCCGCATCCGGCGTCACGTGGGCTGCCAACAGCAACAAACGGGGCGCCAGGGCATCAAACACCCGTGCTAGGCCCTCGATCGAGCCTTGATCCCGGTAGGCGAGAAAATCTTGGTCTTCGGTCCGAGTGCTCATCACCGGGTCTGCGCATGGGACCGCTCGAGCGTCACAACCGATCCAAGAAAACCCTAATCTCTAAAAGCTCCAAACGCCCGGAAAGAACTCCCCAACCTTGGCCGAGGGGCTCTTGCCGTTTGGATTTCTGACCCGGAGATCGCTCTACTCGATCACCCGCATACCGTCCGCCGGGCCGGGGGGCGGAGCGTTGGGGTTAGTGCGCAGTTCGATCTTCCAGGAGAGCATGCGCGCCTTGGCGCCCTCGTCTTCGGCCATCTTGATGAACTTCTTGGCGGCCTCTTCGTCGCCCGCTTTCTCGGCGATGGCCGACTTGCGCTGGTAGAAGATCGAGAGGCTTGTGTGCACGAAGGGGTCTTCTTTGTCGATCTCGGCGATGCGCAGGGCCACCTCGATGGCTTCGTCCAACTCGCCGGCGTGCATCAGCGCGGTCGCCAAACCGTGCATGGCTTCGGGCCATTCGGGTTTGGCTTCCAGCGCTTTGCGGAAGGCGGCGACGGCTGCCTGGTTGTCGCCCTGCCCGTAGGCGGTCATGCCCTCTTTGTAGTGTTCGACGTGGATGCTCATGGGATCAGGAGTCTATCAGAAATGGCTTTGGCCCCCCGCCGTCCGGTTTCCCAGGGGCGAAGGGCCAAAAAGGTGGCGCGCGGGGGCGCTGGCTACATGACCGGCTCGATGCCGAGCTGGGCGAAGCCCTTGTCTTGGAAGGTCTTGCGGAACAGATCGCGCAGTTTTTCCGCGGCCTGATCGTAGGCGGCCTTGTCCTGCCAAGAGTTGCGCGGGTTGAGCACCTTCGAATCCACGCCCGGGCAGGCCTTGGGCATCTTCAGGTTGAAGATCGGGTGCACCTCGTACTCGGCGCCATCCTTGTGCAGCTCGCCCGCCAACGCGGCGTTGAGCAGGGCCCGGGTGTCCTTGATGGAGATGCGCTTGCCGATGCCGTAGGGGCCTCCGCCCCAACCGGTGTTCAAAAGGATGCAGCGACCGCCGTGCTTTTCCATCTTCTTGGCGAGGCCCTCGGCGTACACGCTGGGCTTGTGCGACATGAACGGCGCGCCAAAGCAGGCGCTAAACGCCGCCACCGGTTCGGTGATGCCGACTTCGGTACCCGCCAGCTTCGAGGTGAAGCCCATCACGAAGTGGTACATGACCTCCTTCGAGTCGAGGATCGACACGGGCGGCAACACGCCGAACGCGTCGGCGGTCAGCAGCACAATCGTTTCGGGGTGCGGGCCCTTCGAGCCCTCCGCCACGTTCGGGTTGCAGTCCAACGGATAGCTGAAGCGCGTGTTTTCGGTGATGGAGTCGTCCGTCAGATCGAGGTCTTGGGGATCCATCTCCTCCATGCGCTTGCCCTTGGGGGCCGGCACGTTTTCGATCAAGGTGCCCGGCATGGAGAGGGCGGCGGCGATGACCGGCTCGGCCTCTTTGTTGAGGTCGATCAGCTTGGCGTAGCAGCCATCCTCCAGGTTGGAGATGCCGCTTTCGGTCCAGGCTGTTTCGTCGTCGCCGACGAGTTTGCGGTCGGGATCGGCCGAAAGGGTGGTTTTTCCGGTGCCGGACAGGCCGAACAGGATAGCCCCATCACCGCGGGGACCCACGTTGGCCGAGCAGTGCATGGACATGTGGCCTTGTTCGGGCACCAAGTAGTTCATGATAGTGAACATGCCCTTCTTGTTGACGCCGCAGTAATCCGCGCGGCCGACCACCAAGATGATGCGCTGCTTCATGTCCAGAATGACCGCGCGCTGGCTCAAGGTGCCGTCCACGTCCGGGTCGGCGTGGTAGCTCGGCACGTTCAGCAAGGTCCAACGCTTGCCGTCTTCGTTCGCCACGCCGGGGATTCCCTTGGGGAACATGTTGTGCACGAACATGGCGTGGGTGGCGTATTCACCCACGAAGCGGAAGGGCACGGCGTACTCGGGGTCCGAGCCACAGTAGACCTCTTTGACGTAGAGGGTCGCCTTCTTGTTGTTCAGGTGCTCGCCGACGCGCTTGAGCAGGCCTTGGAACTTGGCCGGATCAAACTTTTGGAAGTCGTTCTTCCACCAAATCTTCTCTTCGAGCTCAGGCCACGCGACGCCGAAGGTGTCCTTGACCGGGCGGCCGGTGCAGGACGGGTCGGTGTAATAGACCAGAGGGCCTTGCTTGCCCAGCTTCGTGGCATAGGCCTTTTGCTCGTCGTCGGGCCCGCCCTCGCGGATGCGGCCTTTGTCGCCGGCGATGGCCGCGTCGAATAGTTCGTCCTTGCTGAGGTTGGCCTTGTAAGTGACGGAGGTCAGACCAAACAGACTTTCCAGATCTTGCGTGTATCCCATGGGACGGGGAGTCGGAGGAGGGGCCCGGGAATCACTCCACAGGCCGCTGGGTGGCGTTGCAGGCGGGAGAGGGTATCGGGAAGGCCCCGGCAAGGCCATTCCAAAGCCTTAAACCGACCTCTTCAGCCACCATTTCGAGCCATTCGGATCGGCTGGCCTAGGTATCCTGGTCGACCGCCCCCCAGCTCCCCGACCGCAAGTCCGAGCCGTACAACACCTCCAGCGATCCGGCACCAATCCGGCAGGGAAGCGAGCGCTGGGCCGCCAGGATTCAAGTTGCCCGGCGGCCCTTTGCCTCCCCGGCAAGGCCCGTTGGGGACTCGCCCCACACCCACTTCCGCTTGAGACCTCCATGACCCTGCGAATGATTCTTTCCCGGATGGCGCTGTGCGCTTGCCTAGCCGCCGAAGCCATGCCGAGCGCGTGGTGCGCCCCGGCGCCGGCCCAAGAGGAGGCCCAGCCCAGCGTGCATGAGATGGAGCAAAACCTGCGCGCGCGGGCTTGGAAATTCGACGTCGCTAGCTTGCCCGCAGCGGAAACCGAACGCTGGGCCGAGTGGAAGCCGCAGGACCCGGCCCCGAAAGCCGCTGCCGACCCTTATGACTTCGCCTACGAGGCGTATCGCAAGGGGGACTTCGTCTTGGCCGCGGGTTACCTGCAGCGGCTATTGGTGGCCGAACCGGAGTATCCGCCGGCGTTGCAGTTGTTGGCCTTGAGCTACCGCGGCATGGATCGCCTCGAGGAGAGCGCCCTGTGTTTCGAGCGGGCGCTTCGGGCAGCGCCCCAAGTCCTGCCACAAACCCGCAGCTACGCCGAGTGTTTGCTGGATTTGGAGCGCTTCGAGGAGGCGATCCAACACGCGACGCGCCTGATCGAGCTACGGCCTAAGGATGCGCGCCTGTTGGCGTTGCGGGGCTCGGCTCATTTGGAAAAGAAGCAATACAAGCAAGCTTGGAGCGATTTACTGGCCGCAAAGAACCTCGATTCCGAGCACCCATTCGTGCTCTATGCAGTGGCTCGCTACCTCGTTGAAAATGACGACCCAGGAGCAGCCTCCAAAGCAGCGGTAGTTGCGGCGGATGCGGACCCTTACTCGCCGGAGCCTTGGAAGCTCGTGGCCAAGAGTGCCTTGGCCTTAGAGAACGACCTTAATTCCCGTGAACGCAGGTCTCTGGCCTTGGCGCGCGTACAGCAACTGGAAGAAGTCGAAGGCAAAATCCGGGCCCTCAAGACCGCGTGGCTGCGTCAGCCGAGCGACATTCAGAAACTGGAGGCGATCGCTGGGCTCCACAAGGAGGTCGGCAACTTAGACAAAGCCGAGCAAGTCTTGAAGCGTGCGGGCGCCTGGGCCCAAGAGTTTGGGGACCAGCAGGCTCTGCGCCGCATCGTGAAAGCCCTCAAGGAACTGCCTTAAATCGCCCCCGGACCGATTCAAGGTCTCGCGTCGCTTCTTAGGCAGGCGCCGCGCCCGCATTCTTGCGCGCGGCGTACCAGTCGAGGGTCTGGCGCAAAGCCTGTTTCCAGTCGAGCAAGGGCCCGTACCCGATCCACTCGCGGGCCCGATCGATGGCGGCCATGCTGTGACGCACGTCGCCTTCGCGCGTGGGGCCGTAGTTGGGCTTTTGGTCAAACCCTAGGTGCTCGGCCATGACCGCGTAGAGGTCGTTGAGGGAAACACTCTCCTGGGTGCCCACGTTCAGGACCGCCCCGGGCTCCAGATCGGCCTCCAGCGCCAACAGGTTGGCCGAAACCACGTTTTCGACCGGAGTGAAATCGCGGGTTTGCCCGCCGTCTCCGAAAATCGTCGGCGCTCGACCGGCCAGCAATTCCCGCGCAAAGATCGCGATCACGCCGGTGTACGGGCTGTCGTCCGCTTGCCGGGGGCCAAACACGTTGAAGTAGCGCAGGGACACGGTTTTCATGCCGTAACACTCGCCCCACACCTTGAGCAGGTGCTCGCCCGCGACCTTGCCGGACGCGTAGGGCGAACAGGGTTCGGGCAGCATCGTTTCGCGCTTCGGCACCTCGGGGTTGTTGCCGTAGGCCGCGGCGGAAGCTGCGAAGAGGAAGCGCTCGACCCCTTCGGCGCGGGCCGCTTCCAGCAGATACTCCGTACCCATCACGTTGACCTCATAGCTGCGCACCGGGTCGGCCACCGACTCGGGCACGGAGACCTGGGCGGCCTGGTGCAGCACGCCGGCGACCCCTTGCATGGCACGGGCGCCGTCTTCGGGGCACGATACGTCTCCTTGCAGGTACTCCACGGGAGCTCCGCTGCCGTTGGCGCCCACCTCCAAGTGGGCTAGGTTGCGAGCCTCGTCTCGGGGCACCCGATCGAGCACTCGCACGCGGTCGCCGCGTTCCACCAACGCGGTCGCAAGGTGAGAACCGATGAATCCGGCGCCGCCGGTAATCAAATAGAAGGTCATGGGGAGCTTGGCAGGTCCAATGGTCTCTGAAAGGTAGCCGTGCCGACGCCGGTTGGGCCAGATCGAGCTCGAAAATGTGGCCGCGGGTTGGCCTGAGCGCTGGATCGGATAGGTTTTTGGGAGCGCGCCTTCGACCGCTCGCGCCCCCTTCTCGCTCCCACCCCCGCGCCCTGCATGACCGACTCCGAACGATCTGGCTCCTCGCTGCTTTGGAAGCTCGTGATCTTGGCCGCCCTGGTGGGAGTGGCGTACCTGATCGTGACCGCGCTGGGCGAGGATAGTGGAGCGCTGCAAACCTACGATGGGTTCAGCTGAGCCGAAGATCGTCGCGAAACCCATCGCGCGCAACCGTCGCTGGGG
>JAUHXY010000285.1 GCA_030426785.1 bacterium | reverse complement strand
GCACCGCGCTCGCGCGGCAAAGCTTGCGGCCAGAGGGCCTCCACCACCGCAAACGCGCGCGGCCCCGACACGCGAATCACGCCGCGACGCGCACCGCCGCGAGCGGAAGCGATGGCGGCGATGGTGTCGCGGTTGGAGGCGTGCGGCGCGGTCATGGGGCGCCAAGCTAGCCGCGTCGCCGGCGGGGAGCAAACCTGGGCCGTCGCTCGCTCCCTACGCAAGGCGGGCAGCCAGTCCTTCGACTCGCTGCCCGCCCCATGGGTTCTCGGGTGGCCTTAGCGCTTGCCTTTGCCCTTCCCGCCTCCGGCCGACTTCTTGCCGCCCGCAGCCTGCCCTTTGGCTTTGGCTTCCTGCATGCGCTGGGCTTCTTTCATCATCTCGGCCCAGCGGGTCGCAAACTTGCCTTTGGCCTTCTTGGGCGTTTCGGTTTCGTCCAGCGGCCAAATCTTGCGCACCACGGTGTACTCGAAGATCCCGAACAGGCTCGACGTGACCATGTAGAGGGACAGGCCGGCCGAGTAGTTGTACAGGAAGACACCAAAGATGATGGGCATCCACATCATCATCTTGTGCATCTGTTGGGCCTGGGGATCGGTGGGCTTGGGCATCACCTTTTGCTGCGCAATCCACAGCACCACCATCAAGATCGGCAGCACGTTGAGCCAATCGATGACCCCGATGAACGGCAGATGCGTGTTGATGCCCAGGTGCATGAAGCGATCGGGCATCGACAGGTCTTCGACCCACAAGAAGCGTTCTTGGCGCAGGTCGAAAGCCACCCGCAGGGCGCTGAACAGACCGAAGAAGATCGGGATCTGCACCAGGGGCGGCAAGCAACCGCCGAGGGGCGGGAAGGCGCCCTTCTCCTGCATGATCTTGGCTTGCGCCTCGCGTTGCTTGCGCGGGTCGTTTTTGTACTTCTCTTTGATCTCGGTGATCTTGGGCTGCACGCGCTTCATCTTGGTGGCGTGCTTGGCCATAGCCGTTTGGGAACGGCGGTTGAACGGGAACAGCGCGAGGCGCACGGTCAGCGTCAAGAGGATGATGGCCATGCCCCAGTTGCCGACCAACCCGTGGAAGAAGTTCAGCACGTTCAGCAGGAACGTGCCGATGCCGTCGAAGAAGCCCAGGTCTTTGCGCAAGAGCTTTTCGTGCGCCGGGGTGATCGAGGCGAACTCCTTGCGCTCTTTGGGGCCGGCGTAGAGGGTGAAGCTCCACGACCAACGGGTGCCCGCGTCCGGCACGGCCAGGTTGAGGCCCAGGTCCGTGACCACGTGGTGGTAGCGGCCGACCTCTTGCTGATCGGGGTGCTTGCTCGCCCAATCGACGTCCTCGACCATGCGCCAGTTGGCGTCCATCAACGCCGAGCGCGCCAACTCCCCTTCCGTGCCTTCGGCCGGGCGCAGCAACATCGCGAAGTACTTGTTGTCGACCCCGCCAAACACCGGCGCGCCGCCGATGCCGAAGCCGTCGGAGGCTTTGCTGGCATCGGCCACCAAGGTTTTGGAGTCCAGCTCCCAATCCCCGTCGTCCCCGCCGCAGGCGCGCGCGGTGGGTTCGGTGTAGTAGGGGTCGCTGGCGGACTTCACCATGCCGAGCACCGGCGTGAGGGTGAAACGCGCTTGCCGTCCGCCGCGCGTGTTTTCGCCGCCGC
Organism: bacterium; assembly: GCA_030426785.1. Taxonomy (GTDB): domain Bacteria; phylum Planctomycetota; class UBA1135; order UBA1135; genus NORP259. Next base: position 2,938 of record JAUHXY010000285.1, on the reverse strand, counting down.
TCAAAGCCAGCTCCACCGACCATTGGTGTTCGCCGGGGATGGGCCGCAGGATCTTTTCGATGGTCAGGCCGCTCTCTTCCACCTGGTGGAAGAAGCGCACGCCGCGAACGGTCTCGCCTTCGCGCAGGACCTCGTGGTTCCAGTGAATCGCGTCCAGGTCGTAGGGCACGAGATCGCGCGCGGAGGGGCCCGGTTGCAGCAACAGGGACCCGCGCTCCCCCGCGCTGGTGCGCACGGGTTTGACCAGCGGCATCCAGTACGTGGGATCGCTGTGGTCGAGCTCGGGGTGGCCGTGCACGAAGAAGTCGCCGGTGCGCAGCTCCGCCAGCACGCCACCCAAACTGTTGAAGGTGGCTTGGTAGCGACCGCGCTCGCCTTCTTGGCCGAGGATCAAGGTCTCTTGCCACGGTTCGGCACCCGCGACGGGCTCGGGGGCGCTCAGACTCGCGCCGTTCGAATCCACGGCCCCATTCGCAGCGCTACGATCGCCAACGTTGGCCCCTTGGCCGCCGGGCAACACGCCTTGCTCCTGAACCGCACCGTCTTCCCCAGGCGCCGGCTTGGGCGGGGGCGGTTGCATCAGGTTGAAGCCGAACAGAATGACCCAACTGAGAAGCAGAAACAGGCCGAAGCGCTTGAGGTCCACGGTGCCGAAAGGGGGCTGAAGGGATAGACCGGATCGCTAGCGCCCTAGGGCCAGCCGATCCGCGAGGAAGTCGGGGAGTTCGGGGATGGCGCGGATCTCGTCCGCGGCTTTCCCATGGTCGTATTCCAACCGCAGGAAGGTGACCTGTTCGCCGTCGAACAGGACGTAGGAGAGGCGCGGATCTTCGTCCCGCGGCTGCCCCACCGAACCTACGTTGATGATGGTCTTTTCCGAGTGCAGGTCCGCGATCTTGATGCTAGCGCCGTGATCCTTCGGCTTGCGGATGCGACCGTCGTCGGTGTAGATGCAGGGCACGTGGCTGTGGCCGATGAAACACAAAGGCCGATCCATGGCCGCGAAGTTGGCCTGCATCTTTTCGTGGTTGGAGCCGTCGCGCGGCAGGATGTACTCGCGCACGGGATTGCGCGGGCTGCCGTGGGCGAACATGGCGACCTCGTCGCGCGCGCTGGGTTCGAGCCCACCCAGGAAGTCCCAGAACTGGTCGGCCCGCTCGGGATCGCGGCCCACCTCTTCGCGCGTCCACTCGATGGCGGCGCGCGCTTTCGGGTTGAAGTCGTCCGCGTGGAATAACAGCGCGTCTTCGTGGTTGCCCATCAAGCACAGCCCGGCCTGGATGCCTTGCTCCGGGTTCGCTTGGATCAGCTCCATGACCCGCGCCAGGCAATGGCGCGGCTGGGCCCCATACCCCACCACGTCGCCCAAGCACACGTAGCGCTCCACCCCACGACTGGCGGCGTCGGCGAGGGCCACCTCCAGCGCTGGCACGTTGCCGTGCAGGTCGGAGATGATGGCGGTTTTGGGGTAGGTCACAGTCAAAGGCCCGTTAAGTCAGCGTCCGGGCCCAGCGCTTGACGGCTGCGCCCGAAAGGGGGCAAAGAGTATCGACTTCCAGGGTGGGGCGAACAAGGCCGGAGGCCCGAGGCTTTGCCCAACCGGCCGGTCTGGGCGCAGGAGCGCCCCGAAAGCCCGGGAAATCCCCGTTGAGTGCGCCTTAGGCCGCGCGAAATTCGTCCCGCGCCTGATTTTTTGCCGCTAGCGGCGTTGCATGGGCTGGCTGGCCCACACCAAACAGCCCCACAGGACCGCGCACGAGATCGCCGCGAAGGGCCCCCACCCATCGACCCCGAGTAGGGGCGCGGAGGGAAACAGCGCGGCGACCGCGACGAGCTTGGGCGGCCAGCCCAGGTTCTGCAGGCGATGGCCCAGGTGCCGGCGGTCCCCCACCCAAAAGCGGTGCCCGGCCTTCCAGCGCTGCCAGACCACCCGGGCCAGGTCCAAAGCTGGCAAGAGCAGGAACCAGCGGCTCAAGGGAAAGCTCACCAGCGCGATGGCCGCCACGTGCGCACCCGCGTCGCCCAGATACAAACGCGGCACATCCCGGTCGGTGTCGTTGGACCGCGGCCGGCGCAGCAGCAGGTTCCAGGGCAAAACGCCCAGGAACGCGGCAGCCGCCACCGGCGGCAAGGCGAGGCCCGCGAGCCCACACACCAGTCCATCCGCGTGATCCCACGTGTTGACGAGGTTCTGCGCCGCCCAAGCGAGCGGCACCAGCCAGAGGCTTTGCAAATAGATCTCGGTGCCCGGCAAACCGCGCGTCAACTCCCACGCGAGCAACCCGGCAGGCACCAACTGTAGCAAAGCCTTCGCGCCCGCCGACAAGGGCCGTCGGTCGTCGATGGCGCCGAGCAGCCACGCGCTGCCGAGCGCCCACCAGGGCAACGGCAAGCCCGAAACGGCGAGCCCGAGCAACACGGCCAAGCCGCCGATGCGCGGTACGCTGGTTTCGCGCACCGGTCGCTCGTCGGTTCGATCGTCGGGTTCCTGCACGGCCGGCTGCGGCGCAAAGCGCAACCACGCCCAAGCGGCCCCGAAGCTCACGCCCAACACGAGGGCCGCGCGCCACGCTTCGCTCACGAGCGCGCCTCCTCGGACTTCGTTCCGTACAAGCCGCGCCGCAGCACGTAGGCTTCCACCCCGGGCGGCAGGTCGGGCAGGTCGCGCAACCCGTTGTGGAAGTCGCGGCGCAGGTGGGACGAGCGACCCGGCAACGGCGCCAGATCCACGAACCCGTGGACCAACGCTTCCACCGCGGCGGGCTCCAAGTGACCTTGCAACAACTCGCGCGGGTCGCGTTGGGAGTCGGGCTCCCCGCCGCGGCGCATGACGATCGGCGTCACGAGTTCGAGCAGCTCGGCGGCGCGGTACCAGCGCGGAAAGCCCGGCAGGTTGTCGCCGCCCAGGATCCAATGCAGGTGCGGGTTTTGCGGCGGG
>JAUHXY010000284.1 GCA_030426785.1 bacterium | reverse complement strand
GGTCACGTGCGTTCAAAAGCGCTACGCGCCCGAAGGGCCGGTGGCTTTCCCCGGTCCCCTGCAGGGCGATCAGGACTTGCGCTACCTGACCACCGAAGAGGGTTTCGGCTACATCCACATCCGCCGTTGTAAGGGCGACCTACCAGAGAAGATGGACGAGGCGCTCGCAGCGCTCGGGTCGGTCAAGGGGCTCCTGATCGACTTCCGCGGCAACCCCGGCGGCGGGTTTGATCACGACGGCTTGCTCGGGCGTTTCGTGCCCAGCGGCAAGACCCTCGACGAAGGCGGCAAGAAGGTGCCTTCTGCCGGTGCCCAGCCCTATGGTGGCCCGGTGGTCGTCTTGATCGACGGCACGGTTTGCAGCGCGGCGGAAACGGGCTCGGGCATGTTCAAAGAGGAAGGCCGTGGCTACCTGATCGGCGAAAGCCCAACCGCCGGCATGTCCTCCTCCAAGGAAGACATCGAGCTGCCCTCCGGGCTCTTCACCCTGCACGTTTCCGTATTCAGCAACAAGGCGCGCTACCAAGGGGGCCGCGGCATCGAGGGCATCGGCATGGAGCCCCACGAGCTGGTCGAGCTCGACCCGGAGGACCTAGCCGCGGGCAAAGACACCTTGATCGAGCGAGGCTGGGCCTTGTTGCGCGACTTCCCCCAAAACAAGGTGCCCTATCGCCCCGAGCGCTACGGCTGGGGCGAGTAAATAGGACCCGCAAAGCCCGGTTGAGTGCATCGATCGGAGATCCAATCTCCGAAGGCTCGGTGGAGCGTACGAGGATGCGGAAATCCGCCAACCGGCGGGTTTGGGCGCCGTAGAGGGCGGCTCGAACCTTCCGTTTCCCCCGACTTGCCCATGCAAATCCATCGATCCTTGTTCCTCGCCGCAGGCCTCAGCTTCGCGGCCTGCTCCTCCACCGGCTTCCTCGGCACTCAAAGCGCCCCATCCGAATCCAATCGATTGACCGTTCACGTCGTCGAGTCCTCCGGCGGTGGCTGAGGCGCCTCCAAGCTGGCCCGGGAGGCCATGGAAAGTTTGGAAGGAGTCGATCGCATGATGATGAGCGGCGCGCGCGCGACCCTCGTCCTAAAAAAGGGTGCGAAGCTGACCGAAGCCGAGGTCAAAGCAGCCCTCGCCGCCAAGAAGATGAAGTTCGAGAGCTTCGGCAAGCACACGATCGAACGGCCCGCGGCGGCCTATGTGGCCAAAACACCCAAATTCACATGAGCGGTCACCGCTCAAAAGGTCCGTGCGGCCTTAATGAAGGATGTTGCCGGCGTGCAGGATGTGTTCTGCGGTCCCCTCACCGTGGTGCATATGAAAAAAGGCAGCGCGCCCCTCGATACCGAAGCGCTGTCGAAAAAACTGACCGATCTGAAGGTCGTCGTCGAAAGCATCGCCCGCGATGACTCCGCCATGCTCTAGGCATCCGGAACACATCCCCCCTCCCCGACGGGCTGGCCTTGGGCCGGCCCGTCGCTCCTTTGGGCCCCGCACCCCACGTTCGACCCGCTACTGCGCCAGGAAAACCCCGCCTCCATTTTCGAGAAACTCACCGACCCATCGGAGCAGATCGCCCTACCTGTCTGCCAATCCATCCGGAGTGAGCAACCGCCACGCCCGCGTCGGCGGGAGGAGGATTTCCCCTATCCTAGCGGGCCCTCCCGGGGACGAATTGCTAGCTTGGAGGCATGAAAGACGGTCTTCAGCAAGCGCTCGCCAACCTGCGCCGGGAAATCGACGCCGCCGGACCGGCCGAAGGGCCGGAGCGGGAGCGACTGCTCGCTTTGGTCGCCCAGTTGGAAACTCAACTCGAGCCCCCTTCCGATGCCGAAGCGGAACCGGACGCCGACGAGGAGGAGCCCAGCGTGCTCGCACCACTGCGCGAAGCCGTCGAACAGTTCGAGAGCGAACACCCGAAGCTAACGGCCATGCTGATCGAAGTGATGCGCAGCTTGGGCGGCGCCGGCATCTGAGCGCAAGAGCCGCCTACAGTCGGCACGGGTCTCCCCGATCGGGTGCGGCCTACAAGATCGGATCGGGGCAGTGCTCGCGCCGCTCGCACTGCAAGCAGTGGCGCCCCAAGTAGAGGCGATCGAGTTCTCCCATCAGGGTTTCGATCGTTTCCGCGTTGTCGGTTAAGATGCCCGCTTCGAAGTTGCGCCGACGCGGCGACTTGGCACCTAGCCCCGCTCCCGTCAGGTTGGCGGATCCGATGTAGGCGTAACGTCCGTCCACCACGATGGCTTTCATGTGCATGCGCGGGCACAGGATGCGCTCAAAGCGATCGCCATCGAGCAAAGCGGGAAAGCGGTCGAAGTCCTCCCGGAACGCGGGACCGGGTTCCTTCGCGTGGATGAGGCGCACCTCTACCCCCGCGGTCACCAAGTCCGCGAGCACGGACAGCAACGGGATGTAGCGCCGGCCGGGTCCTTGTACGTGCACGTCTTTGATGTCGGCGGTGGCGATCCACAAGTACCGTTCCGCCTGGGCGAGCACCCCCTCCACAACCTGCGTGTAGTGTTCCTCGTTGAGTATCAGGTCGTGCATCGCAACTCCAGCATACGGGAGAGGCCCTCGGCGGGCTCGGAAACCCCCAAAACGCGGGGTAGGAGGAGCTGCGGAGAATTCTTGGCCTCCCCGGGGCTCGCTTGACGCAGGAAGGGGTAGCCCCGCTTCCCTCCGTCGGCCCCCGTGGCCCTCTCGGGTAGCCGTCCCCAACCCCGGACCCCACCATGCTTCGCTCCACCCTCCCCTGGTTGCTCGCCCTCGGCCTGCCCTCCTTCGCCTCCGCACAACGCCTGATGGTGTGCGAAAACAACAACGATCGGGTCATGCTGATCGACGCCAACGACGGCAGTTTGATCGACCCGAATTGGATCGACCTACGCGCCCACGCCGGTACGCAACCCGGCCGGCCCTTGGAGGCGGTCGAGGCCCCCAACGGCGAGATCTACATCTCCGACCAGGAGAAGGACCTGATCTTCCACTACTCGGCCGGTGGCGACTACTTGGGTGAGTCCACCGTCCCCCTCGACAATCCGCGTGGAATCGAGGTGGCTTATGGCTCTTTGTGGGTCTGCAAGGGCTCGGTCTCCCAGAACGGGCAGGGAGCCTACCTGGTGCAAATGGACATGAACCTGAACGTGCTCGCCACCTACACCGGCGTCGGCGATCCGTTCGATGCGCAGAAGTACTACCACAACGGCGTGGATGGCCTGCTGCTGACCGACATCGAGAACGAACAAATTCTGTTCTTTGATCCGGCCAATCCGGGCGCGACGATCGTCTTGCACAGCTCGAACGCGGTGACCAGCTACGAAGATGCGCATCAAATCTCCGTACGTCCGTCCAACGGGCGCCTGCTCGTAGCGAGTAGCTTTGATCCTCACGGTTTGTTCGAAATCGATGCGAGTACAGGACTGCAAACGAGCTCGATCGACACGGAAGCCGCGTTTGGACACCGCTGGATTAATGCCGCCTGGGAACTCGGTAACGGGCGCATTCTGTACACGCGACTGGGCGGGGTGCACGTGTACGATCCCCAAACGGGCACCCAAACGACCAGCGTGCCCGCCATCGCGGCGCAGTTCATCTCGCCCTTGAGCGACGGCTGCCAAAGCGTGAACTTCTGCAGCCCGGCGGCCGCGAACTCCACGGGCTTTCCGGTCAGCCTGAGCTGCTCCGCGACCGGAGGCAATTTGCACCTGGATGCCTTTTCGGGCCCTCCCGGAGAGTTTGGCTACTTCTTGGTGGGCACCGCGACGCAGACCGTGAATCCGACCCCGGTGGGCCAAGGCTTCTTGTGCCTCGCCTTGGGCGGTGGCAACGCGCTCGGCCGTTACAACATCACCGGATCGACGCGCAATTCCTTGGGTCAATTCGACGCTTCGGGCGCCCTGCAAAACTGGGTCGGTACGTCGAGCACGGGTCTCGGCTTCGACGTCCCCACGCGACTGCCCTTCCCCGGCGGACCTGTGATCAGCGCCGGCCAGACCCTGCACTTCCAACTGTGGTATCGCGATACCGCCGCGGGCGCAGGCCAGTCGAACGTGTCGAACGGGCTCTCGTTCACCTTCTAGCGGCGACCGGGTGGGCGCCGAGGATGGTTAGGACCCATAGGAAAGCCGTAGTACCGCCGGGAAGGAAACCTTATGGTACCGCTTCCTCGCTGCGGGGCCTCAAGAACGCCTCCTTTGCGGCCTTTCCCAGCCCCCCATGCCGACCCCGACCCTGCCCCAAGATCGCCTGACCCACCTGCAGAAGCTGGAGGCGGAGGCGATCCACATTCTGCGGGAGGCCACGGCGCAGAGTGAGCGGCCGGCCATGCTGTACAGCATCGGCAAGGACAGTTCGGTCATGGTGCACCTGGCGCGCAAGGCGTTTTACCCCGCCAAGCCGCCCTTTCCGCTGGTGCACGTGGACACCACCTGGAAGTTCCAGGAGATGTACGCCTTTCGGGATGACACCGCCAAACGCCTCGGCCTGGACCTGATCGTCTACCAAAACCCCGAGTGCGTCGAGCGCGGCATCAACCCCTTCGAGCACGGCTCGGCGGTGCACACGGACATGTGGAAGACCCAGGGGCTGCGGCAGGTGATCGACAAGCACCGC
>JAUHXY010000026.1 GCA_030426785.1 bacterium | reverse complement strand
ACCCGCAAGCGCGCTGGCCAAGGGCTCTGCAAGTGATCCAAGGTAGCGGTGAAGGCCCGCAGGCGCGCGGCGAGCACTTCGTTCTGTTGCTGCCGATGCAGCGTCTCGATTTCCGCTTGGATGGCGGGCCATGCTTCCTGCGGCGCCTGCACGCGCCAGCGCAAGCTCCATGGTGCTCGGCCTTGTTCTTCTTCGAACGCCTCGATCCAAGCCATCGGCTGTGGGCTGGCTTGCAACGCTGCACTCCACCAGGCATCCACCTGTTGCCCATCGAGGGCGGGGCCCGAGAAGCGCCAGCGGAGCCCGTCTGGTTGCACCTGCTTTCCAATGGCGCCGTTGGTTTCATTCGCACGCATCCATCCCGCAAGACGCAAGGGAGCGCTGGCGCGAGTCCAAGTCTCTTGGTCCCAACCAAAGCCGCGCATCAAAACCCACTGCGAGGTCGCTCCCGGCAAGAGCAGCAAAGCGGCCAACAAAGCGCGCGTTTCCTGCGGCCATGCTTCGACGGCAGCGTGCACGGCTTGGTCCGCTTCTCCATCCCACGCGCTGGGCCAGGGTTCGACGCGCAACGTCCAACCATCGGGCGCCAAGGGCAACCAACCGCCCGCGTGCAAGCGCCCGATCTGGGCTTGCATGCGTTCGGGATGACCGCCGGTCAACTCGAGCAAGCGCTGTGCATGGGGACGCAACGTGCGCACGTCTTGGGAAGGACACCAGCGCGCTAACTGATCGGTGACCGCGTCGACGCTCGGCACCGGCCAAGCCTGTAGGTTCCATTCCGGCGTCCCTGCCCACGCCCCTTCCACCAAAGCGGACGCCGTCTCAGACAGCGTTTGGAGTCGGGTGCGAGCGAGGCTCGCGATCGCCCGGCCGACGACCTCCAATGCCCGCCGCTCCTGCGGTTGGTCGAGATCGGCGACGAACAGGCTGGGCACGCGCTCGGCTTGCGCAGCACGCGCTTGCGCCCATTGATCGATTTCCATGGCCGTCCACTCCACCTCGATCTCCGTGCTGAGATCCCACCACGCAAACGGCAAACCCTGCGACCAAAGGCGGCGCGCCCAAGCTTCGGCGATCGGGCGCGCGGCTCCTTTCCAAGGCAGACGCCACGCATTCCCGGGTGCGCTGGCAGTTCGCGGGGTCTCCAGGCCCGGACCACGCTGCTCCCAATCGGACGGCACCCCGACCAACACCGGCCAACGTGGGGCAGGGATCGGTTCGCTGGACGGACGCAGGCCACAGGCGGTCGCGACGCGAAACGCGGCTTCCCGCGCGCTGCTCGGACGCCGATCGGGATCGCGCGCGAGCAGGGCGGTCAACACGGAACGAGACCACGCGGGAAAGTCCTCAGGCTGTTGGCGGACCGCGCTCCAAAAGGAGTCCGCGGGAAAGCGCCCGTACAGAGTGCTCGCCTCTGGCAAGGTCCCTCCGAGCACTTGGAATAAGAGCACCCCGAGGGCGAAACGATCCCCGGCCGGCGAGCGCGGCGCTCCCTGCAAACACTCCGGCGCGAGGTAGCCGGCGCTACCCGCCAGCCCGGCGTGCGAGCCGGAAGGATCGGCTTCGGGCCGGCTTTGGATCGTTTGTGCCAAACCGAAGTCGGTTAACACCAAGCGGTCCTGCGTATCGATCAGGACGTTGCTGGGCTTTAAATCCCCGTGGGCAAAGCCCGCATCGTGCAGGTGCTGCAATGCGTCGCACAACGCGATCCAATGACGCAGGTGACCTTCGCGCGTTGCTCCGTCATCCTCTGGGTTCAGCTGCCACTCCTGGCCTGGTACCCACGCGCGCACGAGCACTCCAATCCCATCGGGGGTGGTCTCGTAGTGCACCAAGCGACCTAGGCGGGGATGGTCCAGGCGGGCCAGCAGCTCCAACTCTCCCGCGAACGAGCGTCCCGCGCTCTGCAGGCGCACGACCACGTCCTGGTCCCGGTAGAGCGCGCGCACGACGCGCTCCCCCTCCCGCTGGGAGAGATCGGCGCGCCATTCGTACTGGGGGGGCAGGTCGAGGAAGGTCATTTCAGCCGCTGGTAGCTGCCGGCTCCCATCAGGGGCAAACCGGCTCCGCAGTCCAAAGTATGGACTGAAGTCCAAACTCTGGACGCAAGGATTGTGTCTGTGTGCTCCATTGGGGCCCCTGCCAGGCCAACAGTCCCCCAAAACCCGGTAAATTGAAGAGTGAAGTGGCTTGGTCCAAGAGTTGCATGCTGCTCCCTAGCAAACCCCGGGCCACCTCCCCCGGCGCTCCCCGCGCAGGCCCCTCCCCGCCCTCCCAAGGGATCCGAACCATGAAACGTGCCGTTCGACTCCGTATGAGATCCAAAGCACAGCTCGCGTGTTTCTTCGGACTCGTGACCCTGTTCGTGCCCGCGGCGGCCCGCGCCCAAGCGCCCCTCCAAGACATCGCGAGCCAACCGCTCGAAGAATGGTCGGTGTTTCACGGTCCGCCCGGCGGACACGGGTCGGTGGCTCGCTATGAAGTGCAGACGGGAGCGCCGTTGCGCCCGTCCGCGGAACTAGAAGGGCTGCGCTGGCTACCGATCGAAATCATCGGCCGGGAACAAGGGCACGAAGGCAATCCGGCTTTCCCGCAGGTCCACGCAGACCTTCCGCTTGGCGTGACGCGGATCGAACTACCGAATGGCTTGGGAGGTCTCTACCACTTCGAACGCTTGCGCGCCGACGGCAGCAAGTCGTTCGGGTACCTGTTCATTCCTAAGCGCGGACGCGCGCGCGTGATGCTGGAATTGCGCGGGTTGGCGGGCACTCTCAACCCCTGGCATCCGCGCATCGCTCTCGACCCGCAAGGTGACTCCTTCTTGGCGGCGACGCTCGAGTGGGGCAGCGGCGATCTTTGGGAAGTCGATCTGCGCACACCGCGGCCCCGCCTGCGCACCGCCCATTTGGGACCCGTCCGCATCGGGCTTAACGGCATGGGCCTGGGTGATCAGTTCGGTTTTGCTGTGACGTCGCAAGGGGTCTTGCGCGTGCAACGCTCGAACCCCGGCGATGCGGAGTGGGTTCCAGTTCCTGGCCCAGCCGTTGCGTACTGGAGCGGCGAAGCGGCCCTGAGCCGCGCAGGAACCGCCGCCATCGTGCTCGGCGGAGATAGCCCGACCGCGCTGATTCCCTTTGCACTGACCGCGCAGGGAGGCTTGCAACGCGCGCTGGACATGCCGCAAAAGATCGGGACGGCGGGCTACTTGCCGGAGACCTTGGGTGGGCCCTACCTGTCGATCTCCGACGACGGACGCCACCTCGCATGGACCGCGTTTTTTCCTGCACACATGGGCGGAGAGGTGCGCGATGTGATGCAAGCCAACCTCAACGCGCTCGCCCCCGCCGCCCAAGTAACCGGTGACGCCAACATCATCGATACGCTCGAAGAAGTGGGCCGCATCGGACACTTCGGGGCGCGTTTATTCTTCGCGGTCGGAGAAGCCAATGACCCCACCGAGGGAGGCTTGGAAGCGGCCGATTTCTTTGAAAGTCAACTCGACGATCAAGGCACGTTGACGATGTTCAATCGCACCGGCACTATGGGCGACAACACGTGGCCTTTTACCACTGGGGTGCCAACGCTCGTCCCCGAGCGGGTGCTCGACCTGAGCGCGGGTCGCACCCTGATCTTCGACGGCGAGAGCGAACAGCTCTTCTTCGCCGACCTGCAGCAAGGGGGTTTGCAACCCATCCATGCCGACGTGAAAGAGCTGTACTGGGCGCGCGAAATCGACGGCTGGGCTGTGGTAGCGTTCGGACGCCGATCGGGCGCGCGGCCCAACGAGTTGTGGCGCTTTTCCTTAACTCAGCCGGGAGTCGGTTTCCCTCTCGACTCGGGTTCCCCCTTGCACGTGTATGCTCCTCCCGTTCGTTTGGACGGCGCGTGGTTGGGCATCTTGACGACCGTGGTCAGCACGCAATCGATCCGCCGCATGCAACCAGCGAGCGGGCAGATCGAAATTTGGAATGGCGGGGCGAACCAATTTACGGGTCCCCTTTTGGCCGGGCCCGCAGGGGCATTGGGCTTTTCACCAGCGCAACCGAACAGCAACCAGCAGGTGCTTTGGTTCGGGTCGGGGCAGGCCCAGCTCACGTTGCAGCACCCCTCCTACCCTGGACATTGGCTGCCCTAATCCAGGCGGGTTAACCGCGCGGAGCGGCCAGACGATCGATCCACTTAGCGACCAAGTCCGCCTCCATGTGGATGGCATCGCCGGGCTGGGCGCTGCCTAGGGAAGTGATCTCCAGGGTCAGGGGGATCAGGGCGACGCGAAAGCGCCGACCTTCGGGCTCGATCACCGTCAGCGAAATGCCGTCCAGGGTGATCGAGCCCTTGTCGACCAAAAAGCGTTCGAGCTCCGGCGGCACTTCGAAGGTGATTTCAGCCCCCCCGTCGCCCGAATCGGCGATGGACACCAGTCGGCCCGTACCATCCACGTGACCGGAGACCATATGGCCGTCCAGGCGATCCCCCATGCGCAGGGCGCGCTCGAGGTTGACCCGATCGCCAGGCTGCAGATCTCCCAGGCGAGTCCGGTCGAGGGTCTCCCGAGAGAGGTCGAAGGCCATGCTGGGCGTGCCGTCCGCGGTCTGGCCTTCGGCCGCCAGGGTCAAACAAGCGCCCGCCACCGCGATCGAGGCGCCCAAAGCCGGGGACCAATCGGGCAGCTCGGGACGCGCAAGCGCCAGGCGCGCTCCGGTCCCCCGGGGACGCAGGGCGAGAACGGGCACGCAGGCTTCGATGATTCCAGTGAACATGGACCGGTAGAGGGGTTTCGAGCGGCCCATATGGGGCCCGCGCACGATACAGTAGGGCCTTGGCACGGGGATCCCTAGCCCCATTTGCGGGCCTGGGGCAGGGTGGCTGGCCCCCCACCTCGGGTGCTTCTAGGCCGGGGCGAATGGGACTTGCTTTTAAAGGGGTCGAGGATGGGGGCCGGATCTTGACGGAGCCCCTGCTCGGACCTACCCTGCTGGGCCTTTCCAAGGGGGCGCAATGCCGCTCTTTACCATCCTTACCCTGTTTCCCGAAGCCCTGGAGCCCTACCTCGAGGTGGGTGTTTTGGGCCTCGCGCGACGCCGCGGGCTGGTGCAAACCCGCCTGGTGGACTTTCGCGACTGGACCCGCAACCGGCACCGCAGCGTGGACGATCGCCCCTTCGGCGGCGGACCGGGCATGGTGCTACGACCCGAACCGATCGTGGAAGCGATCGAGTGGATCGAACGCGAGTGGGGCCCCCACCGCAAGTTGGCCTTGTGCCCGAGCGGTGAGCCCTTCGAGCAAGCGCACGCCCAAGCGTGGTCCCTCGAAGAACGTTTGCTGCTGTTGTGCGGGCGTTACGAAGGTTTCGACGAGCGCATCTTTTGGGAGCACGACATCGATCGCATTTCGATCGGAGACTTCGTGCTCTCGGGGGGTGAGCTGCCCGCACTGTGCATCGTCGATGCCGTCACGCGTTTGGTGCCCGGTGCCCTGGGCGATGACCGCTCCGCCGCGGAAGACTCTTTCCAAGACGGTGCGACCCTCGACCACCCGCACTTCACCCGGCCGCGCGTCTACCGCGGCCACGCGGTGCCCGAGGTGTTGATGGGTGGCGATCACGCCGCCATCGATGCTTGGCGCAGGAAACAGGCGCAAGAACGGACGAGCGCGCGCACGCGCCCACCCCGCGCCGGTGATACCTAGTCACCGGCGAGGAATGGCCGGCCTCCGGCCGGTTCGCCCGCGAGAATCCCTTTTGACAAAGACTCCTTTTGACAGGGGCTCCTTTCGACAGGGGCTTTCGAAACGGCGACTCCCCTTCTCAACGAACAACGAGCCATTCGGCTCGCCTAGTCAATCCTTTGGCGCACTGCGCCTCCCAGCAATCGGCGCCAGCGCGCCCCAACCTCGGCCCTGTGGCCCCCCCTCCGATGGACCTGATCGATCAACTGGAACGTGAACTCGGCAAGCAAGACCTGCCGCCCGTGCACCCCGGCGATAGCGTCGACGTGCACTACCTGATCCGCGAAGGCGAAAAGGAGCGGATTCAGGTGTTTAGCGGCACCGTGATCTCGATCCAAGGCCGCGGCATCCGGCGCAACCTCATCGTGCGCCGCATCGTGCAAGGCGAAGGCGTGGAACGCACCTTCCCCATGCACAGCCCGCGCGTGCAAGACGTGGTCATCACCCGCCGCGGTGACGTGCGTCGCGCCAAGCTCTACTACCTGCGCGACCGCGAGGCCGAAAAGGTCCGCCGCGCCGACTTGGCGGCCGCCGAAGCAGCGGAAGCTGCGTCGAGCGACGACGCCGAATAAGCATCCGGCCCCGTGGGGACCGCGATGCCCCTGTTCGCTGCGCGGTCCTGACCGGGCCCGAAGTTCACGCCAAAGCTCCCTTTTGAGGGGGCTTTGGCGCTGCCTTTCCCAGGCACCCTTTTTTCCACCCCACCCCCACCCTTCCGCGCCAGGTAGCGCACCGTTTCGATGGTTGACCACATCAGCCGCAAAGTCTCGATCCTCCTCACCCTGTTGGTGGTTTCCGCCGCCGCCTTGTGGTTTATGGGCTTCCGTCTGGGCCTCGACCTGCAAGGCGGTACCCGCTTGGTGTACAGCGTCGACATCGACAAAGCCGTCGCGAGTGGAGACATCAGCGAGGAGCAAGCGCAGAACAAAGACGCGTTGATGAACGAGCTGATCGAGATCTGGCTCAAGCGCGTCGACCCCCAAGGCGTCAAGGGCGTCGTCATCCGCAAGGAAGGCGACAGCGGCGTGGTGATCGAGCTGCCCGGCAGCGCGTCCGCCTCCCGCCGCAACGTATCCATCGGGCTGGAGTCCCCCGTGGGGTTGGAGGACAAAGGCCTGCTCTTGGCGAAGGACAGTTCCCTCGACCCGATCGAGCAAGAAAAGGTGTGGAGTGACTTCCCCGCCACCGGGGGCGTCATTCAGATCGGTGCGGAACAGATGCGCTACACCAAGCGCGTAGGCAACAACCTGCGCGGTTTGGTGCGCGGCGACAACGAGACCGAGGTCAGCGCCCACGACGGCAACGCTATCGTCAAGCTGAAGGCTTCCGACCCGTGGCGTCAGCTGATCGAAAACACCGGCGACATGCACTTCATGATCGCCGCCGAGGACTCGGACTTGGTGGACCCCACCAACCCGCGCAACACCACCGACTTGATCCGCGAAAAAGAAGCGGTCGATCAGTGGATCATGGAAAACCCGGGCGTGGACATCGAGGACTACAACGCCGAGATGGCGCTGCGCGAAGGTCCGGTCAGCCGCCTGCGCTGGTACCCGGAAACCACCAACGATCCGGAAGCCAAGCTGCAAGACCTGGTTCAGCCTCTGATCATCGAAGAGGACCCCGCTTGGCGCTTCGACGGTACCGACTTCCCGAACTTCTTCCAAAGCCAGGACCAGCTGGGTTTGCCCGCGGTGGGTTTCAAGTCCACCCCGGAGAAGCGGAGCCTCTTCGGCGACTTCACCGAAGAGCACAAAAACAAGCAGATGGCGATCGTGATCAACAACGAGATCGTCACCTTCCCCAAGATCAACGGTCGCCTGCAGGGTGAAGGCGTGATCGAAGGGGGCCCCGGCGGCTTCACCGCTGACGAGGTCAACCAGTTGGTCAGCGTGCTGCGCTCCGGCTCCCTGCGCGTCAAGCCTGACTTCGAAGCGCAGGAAACCGTCGGCGCGACCCTGGGCCAAGACTATGTGAACCGCGGCTTCTTCAGCGCCGTGCTCGGGATCTTGGTCGTGCTGATCTTCATGATGGTGTACTACCGCCGTCTGGGTGTGCTGGCCGGCATTTCGCTGGTCTACAACCTGGTGCTGCTGCTCGGCGCCATGGCGTTCATCCAAGCGACCCTGACCTTGCCCGGCGTGGCGGGGATCATCTTGACCGTCGGTATGGCGGTCGACGCCAACATCCTGATCTACGAGCGGATCCGTGAAGAAACCCTCAAAGGCCGCAAGCCGATCCAGGCCGCCAAAGATGGCTTCAAGAATGCGACGTCCACCATTTTGGACGCCAACATCACGACGCTGATCACCGGCCTCATCCTCTACAAAGTGGGTTCCGGCCCCGTGCGCGGCTTCGCCACCACTCTGTGCGTTAGCATCATCACCTCGCTCATCCTGACCCGCTTGTTGGTGCACTGGCAGGTGGAGAAGGGCGTCGATCGCTGGTCCATGATGCGCTGGGTGACCGAAACACGGATCAACTTCATCCAGAAGGCGAAGATGTTCATTCCGGTTTCGGTGTTCTTGATGGTCTCGGGCATCGGCCTCTTCGCCGCCCTCGACAACAAGGACAAGCTGGGCATCGACTTCACCGGTGGTACGACCGCCACGATTCGCACCGCCCAAGCCATGTCGGTCGACGACGTGCGCGCCATCTTTGACCCGGCCCAAAACGATCGCATCGTGGCCTCGGATGCGTTCACCGATTCGGTCACCGTGGCCCCCATCAAGAGCACGTCGGCTGACGGCGGCTACTACGGCTTCCGATTGACCGCCAAGACCGAGCACGCAGACCTCGCCACCACCCGCGAGGACATCCTCACCTACGCGGAACCGATCCTCGCCAAGGGTCCCGTCACCCTGACCGTCGCGGACGGCACGGTGACCGGCAAGCTCTACCTCGAGACGTCGGTGGATGCTGGGGCCCTGTCCGCGGCTCTCGCGAGCCGCTGCAACGTGACCGCCCCGGAAGTGACCTTGGCCGACGCCGAGCAGAACGTCTACGACTTCACCGGTAAGGTCTCGGCTGGCAAGGCCGACAACTTGGTCGCGGTCGACATCGTCGCCGGCCTCTCCTCGCAAGAAGAGGATGGTTCCGGTGCCCTCACCCTGGCCGATCCGATCTCCGAGCTGACCGCCGTGGGCGCTCAGGTGGTGGAGACCCTGCGCGACCGCGCGGTGCTCGCCATCATCCTGAGTCTCTTCGCGGCCGTCATGTACATCCGGGTGCGTTTCGCGGAGTACTCCTACGGCTTCGCCGCCGTGGTGGCGCTGGTCCACGACGTGTGCATCACCCTCGGGGCCTTGGCCATCATGATCTGGTCCGGATGGATTCGCGCGGAGATCGACCTGGCCATGATCGCGGCCTTCTTGACCATCATCGGGTACTCGTTGAACGATACCATCGTCGTGTTCGACCGGGTGCGGGAGAACCTGCCGCGCATGAAGGGCGACATGACTTCCATCGTCAACAAGTCCATCAACCAAACCCTGTCGCGGACCTTGCTGACCTCCGTCACCACCTTGATCACGGTGTCGCTCTTGTTCGGCTTCAACTTCGGAACCCGCAACGTGATCGAAGGCCTGTCCTACGCGCTCATCATCGGTGTGTTCGTGGGTACTTACTCCTCGATGTTCATCGCGAGCCCGGTCCTCGTGTGGCTCGAGTCTCGCCGCCGCGCGAGCATGACGGCCGAGGAACGCGAAGCGGCTGACAAGGCCGCTTTGGAAGCCAGCCAAAAGAAGGAATCGGCGGGCGCCACCACCTGATCCCGGGGTCCTCGCGACCCGCACGAGCACGCCCCGTTCGCCCTCCGGCGCAGCGGGGCGTGCGCGTTTCCCAGGGATGTCGGGGCTCGCGGGCTCTAGCAGGGCCCTGCCCCCTGCGACGGTAGAGTTCTCCCCCAGCAGGCACTACGCTGGAGCATGGCTTCGGCCCCTCCCCCATGCGCGTTTTCCTCGGCCTGCTCGTCCTAACCTCGCTGTTCCTCATGGCAGCGTTTTGGCAAAAGGGCATCACGCAACGCTTGGAAGCCAAACGCGAGCTGGAGCAAGGATGGTCCGTGGTCACGGGGGACGCACAGGATCGCTGGGTCAAACTGGTGGTGGGCCGCCCTAGCGGGGCGGAACCCATGGCGACTCCCATCCACCTGCAAGGAACCCCCACCTGGCCTCCGCAAGGGGAAGACCCGGTAGATCCGGTGCCGGCGCCCCAACCCGTCGTGCCCGACGTGACCTACGTGGTGAAATCGGGGGACGTGCTCGGCACCATCTGCCAAGAGCGTTACGGCACCGCCCAACCTCGGGTGTTGCAGGCGGTCGCCGAATACAACGAGCTGAGCGATCCCGACGCCCTCAAGCTCGGCCAGGTGTTGGCGCTGCCCAGCTTGGAAGTGCTGTTTCCCGACGGATTGTAGGGCCGGGCCGGCTAGCTCGTCTTATTCCCCGAGGGACAGCTGTCCTAATTCGAACACCGCGCTGCGAAACTCGTCGTGCAATCGGTGCACCACTTCTGGCACCTGGGCGAGCGCTCCGGTACGTGAAGCGCCTTCGAGCTCCTTCAACACGCTCGCGCAGCGCACGGCTCCGACACTACCGCTGGTCGAAACGAACTTGTGGGCCGAGGTCGCGACCTGCTCCCACTGTTCTTCGGCCACGGCGGCTTCGACCTCGGCGAGGAATGCGGGCACGCGGCTCACGAAAGTCTGCACCAACTCTCGAGCCAGTTCGCGACCGACCTCGTCTTCGAGCAAACACTCGAGGATGCTGAGGTCGAGGGAATCGAAGCTCAGCCCCTCAGCCTCCGTCGTTTTCCCCTCGGGAGCGGCCGGAGGGGCGCCGTCCGAAGCCTGTAAAGCGTTGGGAGAGCTCGCGCCATCCGGCGAAACCGGCGCTTCCTGCGCTGCCTCCGGCGCCGCGCTCTCGGTCGTGGAGTCCGCTTCGGGCTGCGAGGAATCGATCGGCGACAACAGCGAACCGACGGCGAAGGCCTGGTCCCCTGGGCCTTCGGAGGTGAGCAGGCTAGGGACCGCATCCAACGTGATGCCCGTCTCCGTCGCAGTTTCCGCAACACCGTCGTGCGTCCGCTCACCCGCCGGTTCTTCCGGGGAATCGAGCCACTCGAGGGCGCCCTCGGTCGACCCCGGCACCTCGAGGGAAGCGGCCCGCTCGCGTTCCGCCACGGCGGCCTGCAGTTCCAACCAGCGGCCCGAAGCCGGCATCGCACGCTGCAGCCAAGCCTCCAACCAGGCCAGCATCTTCTTGGGCTGAATCGGCTTGGAGATGTAGTCGTCCATACCCGCTTCAAAGCAACGCTCGCGGTACCCCTGCATCACGTTGGCGGTCATGGCCAGGATCGGGGTGTGGACGCCTTCCGATTCCATCGCGCGAATCCGTCGGGTGGCCTCGAAGCCATCCATCTCGGGCATTTGGCAGTCCATCAGGATGACGTCGTAGCTGCTTTCCGACACCTTTTGGACCGCTTCGAGGCCGTTGCCGGCCACTTCGACGCCGTAACCAGCCTTGCCCAAGATGAACTGCATGAGCTGTTGGTTGGTGGGATTGTCCTCCACCAACAGGATGCGCACCAGTTGCCGGAAGTGGGTGCCGAACAGGGATTCTGGAACCTTGGCCTTCGAGGGATCGGGCGCGGTGGGTGCGCGCTTTGCTTTGAGGGCCGTTCCGACGGCATCGAAGAGCGCCGAGCGCTTGAGCGGCTTGTCCAGCACGGCCGAGACCCGTTCTTCGTCGGGTGGCGAGAGCACCGCGCGGCGGAAGGCGGGCGACAAGAGGATGAGCTTCATCTCGAGCAGGTTTTCCTGCGAGCGCATAGCTCCGAAAAAGGCGTCCCGACCGGGCAAAGCCGAGTCGAGGAACACCACGTCGTAAGGCTCCCGCGAAAGGGCTTCGAATCCGCCGTAGATGGTGTTCTCGTGGGTCGCGCTGCAACCACAGGAACTGAGCTCCTGCACCAACGCCGCCCCTACGGTCTGGTTGCCTTCGACCACCAGGGCGCGCAGTCCGGGCAAGTACTCGGGAACCATGGGCGCCAGCCCGGCCTCCTCGGGCACGCGCTTACAGCGCATGGTCGCCCAGAAGGTCGACCCCTCGCCCTCGACGCTCTCGACCCCCACTTGGCCGCCCATCATCTGCACGAGTTGGTTGGTGATCGCGAGACCAAGCCCGGTTCCGCCGTAGCGCCGGGTCATGGACGCATCCACTTGGGAGAACGACTCGAACAGGGAGTTCATGCGATCGGGCGGGATGCCGATGCCGGTGTCCCGCACGCGCAGGATCAAGCGGAAGTGGTCTTCCCCATCGGGCTGCGCGCACAACCACACCAGCGCTTCTCCCTGCTCGGTGAACTTGACGGCGTTGTTGGCGAAGTTCAGCACGATCTGACGCATGCGGACGGGATCGCCGTACAAACGTTCGGGCACCCCTTTCTCCACGTAGGTGATGATCTCGAGTCCCTTCGCGTGCGCCGCTTGCACGACCATGTCGCAGGCGTCCTCGATCGTCTGCCGCGGCGAGAATTCGACCTCTTCGAGGGCTAGCTTGCCCGCTTCGATCTTCGAGAAGTCGAGGATGTCGTTGATGATGGCCAAGAGCCCTTGCGCGGAACGCATCACGTTGCCCGCCATGGTGCTCTGCTCGGAGTCGAGCTCCGTATCGAGCAATAGCGCCGACATGCCCACCACCGCGTTCATGGGGGTTCGAATTTCGTGGCTCATGTTGGCCAGAAACTCGCTCTTGGCGACGAGGGCGGCTTCCGCCAACTCGCGGGACCGGTTGAGTTCACCGTTCACCTGCACGAGCTCCGCGGTCCGGGCCTCCACGTCCCGTTCGAGGCTTTCGAGGGTGCGCGCAAGGCGGCGATCCCGCTTCTCGATTTCCCACAGGATCAGGTTGAACGCATCGGCCAACTCCTGTGCGCTGTCGTCCCCGTCCGTGCGCACCCGTTCCCCGTAGCTCCCTTGACTCACCACCTGGTGAGCGAGTCGCACGATGCCGTGGACGGGCCGCAAGAGCTGCTTTTGCAGGGTGCGTACCAAGAGCAAAAGCACCGGGAAGCCCGCCAGGAAGAGCTTCGCACCAAACCAGGCCCACGCCTCGCGTAGCGTGGCCCAACTCTCGGGGCGAATGGTGAGCTTGAGGGCCCCCTCCCCATCGACGAAGTAGATCGGCCGCGATGCGGCACGGGGCGAGGCTTTGTAGGCCGCTTGGATCGCTTCGGCGCCGGCGGGCCACTCTTGGCCCCCGAAAGTCCAGCCATACACGAGCCGCATGTCGTTGGCGTAGACCATCAAGCCGCCGATACGCTCGTCGGCGCGCAGGGCACGCCACTGCTGCAAGACTTCCTCAGGGATGGCCGCGTGCGAGCTTAAGCCCGCGGGTAGGTTGGCCGTGGCCACCTCGGCCAATGCTTCCAAGTCTTCCGCTTGCCGCGCGGTGGAATCCAAGTACGACAGGGTCGTCAGGATGAGCACCAATACGAACATCACGCCGCTCGCGATCAAAAGCGATCGCAAGCCGACATTGCGCACGAAGTGGAAGCGGCGAAAAAACGCGGGCAGGGGTAGTTTCACGGGAAGGCCTGGCGAGGGAACCTAGGCAGAGGCCTGCGAGAAAATCGGGTGTTGAGGTCTTCTACCTCAACCCGCATTCGGACGGGCTCCCCTTTGAGACAATCGGGGTCCCCAGGGGCCACGCACCCGGAAAACGTTTCCGGCCGGCCCGCCCCAAAGCAGGCCGGTGAGAGGCTAGCGCGCCCCTTCCACCACGGGGGCAAAGCGGGCGTGGGATCCGGTCCGTTGGCGCAGCAAGCCCAAAGCTCCCGCGCTCAGCCGCACGCGCAAGCGCATGGTGGTCTCCTCCAGTACCTCTTCCTCCATCAAGCCACCAGCGGCCCGGACCGAGGCGAGGGTGCGCCCGTCGGTCACGGGTACAAAAATGTCGACCGTGGAAGAACGTTCATCGAGGTAGCTTTGCACCACCTCGGTCAAGCGGTCTAAGCCACGCCCCGTCTTGGCGGAAACGTGCACCACGGTGGCCGGCGAATCGCCTGTGAGCAGGTGCAACGAGAGCGGGTCGTCGACGCGGTCGATCTTGTTCAAGACGAGCACGTCCGGGCGCAAACGGGCGGACATGGAGGCGAGCACCTCATCCACCGCGCGCATTTGCGTACCCGCATCGGGATGGGAGGCGTCGACCACGTGCAGCAAGAGGTCGGCTTGTAGGGTTTCTTCCAAGGTCGCGTGGAACGACGCCACCAGGTGGTGCGGCAGGCGTTGGAGGAACCCGACCGTGTCGGACAACAAGACGATGCGTTTGTCGGGCAGAACCCACTTGCGCGTGCGCGTGTCCAAGGTCGCGAAGGGCATGTCCGCCGCGAACTCCTGGGATCCGGTGAGCCGGTTGAGCAGCGTGGACTTGCCCGCGTTGGTGTACCCCACCAGCCCCACCGTAAACTGGCCGCTGCGCGAAGCGACCTGGCGTTGCTTGCGGCGTTCGATGACCGACAGTTCGGCCTTGAGGTCCGCGATCCGCCGGTTGAGCAAGCGCCGGTCGGTTTCGAGCTGGGTCTCACCCGGGCCGCGGGTTCCGATGGCGCCTTCGGTGCGTTCGAGGTGGGTCCACATGCGGCGCAGGCGCGGCATGAGGTACTCGTTCTGGGCGAGTTCGACCTGCAAACTGGCTTGTCGCGTCTGCGCACGGCGCGCAAAGATGTCGAGGATCAGTTCGCTGCGGTCGATGACGCGCACGCCCCAGGCCTTTTCCAGGTTGCGCCCTTGGGCCGGAGTCAGATCGTTGTCCACCACCACGGCGTCGGGTTTGTGCTGGTCGACGGCTGTGCGGATCTCCTCGACCTTGCCCTTGCCGAGCAAGGTCGCGGGCGTGGGCCGTTCGCGTCGTTGCACGAAACCTTCCCCCACGACCACCCCTTCCGCCGCCCCGACGAGGGCGCGCACCTCCGAGAGCTCTCCTTCGAACTCTTGAGGGTGGCCGGGCAAAATGACGCCGCAAACGACGACGCGGTCGTGATGGGCTTGGGTCGATTGGGGGGGCCGGCTCATTGCGGTTGCTGCGCCGCCACCATGGGCACGCGCTCGACAGCGATCCCCATCCAAGCCGGAGACGCCTGCCCACGGTCCAATACCGGGGCAACCTCCACGTGGTAGGGTTCGGGGCTGGCCTCAGGATAGTCGCTGCGCGCGTGGACGCCGCGAGATTCTTGTCGGGCTAGAGCGCCCAGGTTCGAGAGGCACGACGCTGTCATCATGTTGGAGAGCTCCCAAACCGGCGCTCCGTCGAGGGGCCAACCCGAAAGAGCGTCCATCCAGAAGCGCAGTTGGCCTTGCAGTTCGAGCAAGCTTTCCTCGCGACGCTGCACCCCCATCTGCCGCCACATGGTGGATTTGAGGGAATAGGTGAGATCGCCGATGTTCAGACGGAAGCCTTCGGGGACACGCAGGGATTCGCGCGCTGGGACCGGGGTCAGACGGCGCGGAGGATGGTGGCTGGCCTCCTCGGCTGCTGCCTTTCCGGTGGCTTCTCCGAGCACCAGCCCTTCCAACAAGGAATTCGAACCCATGCGGTTGGCACCATGCAAACCGGTCGATGCGCACTCTCCCGCCGCCCACAAACCGGGCACGGAGGTGCGCCCATCGAGGTCCACGCGGATGCCCCCCACCATGTAGTGAGCTCCGGGGCGCACCGGGATGGGGTCTTTGGCGATGTCGATGCCAAAGAACTCGCAATGGTGACTGATGGCCGGGAAGCTCTTGTGGGGGTCCTCCTGCAAGCCCGAGAGGTCCAAGTACACGCTCGTGTCCCCCGTCGCGACCATACGATCGAAAACCGCGCGACTGACCACATCCCGGGGAGCGAGTTCGGCGGCGGGGTGCACCTCGGGCATGAAGCGCTTGCCCGAACGGTCGCGCAGGATGCCCCCAGCGCCGCGCACGATCTCGCTGATCAGGATGCGCGCCGCGCCCGCGATGTACAAACAGGTCGGGTGAAACTGCACGAACTCGAGGTCGCGCAGCACCGCGCCGGCGCGCAACGCCATCGCTAAGCCGTCGCCGGTAGCGATTTCGGGGTTGGTGGTCTCGCGGTAGATCTGTCCCGCTCCGCCGGTGGCGAGCACCACCTGCGTGGTGGCGAAGCAGACTTTCTCCCGGCGATCGCTCAAGCAGAGCAGGCCTTCCACTTCCCCTTCCGGGGCGGTCAGCACGTCGATCGCAAAGTGGTGTTCAAAGACGCGCACGTTGGGGTGTTGCAGCAGCGCTTGCGTAATGGCGCGCTGCATCTCGTAGCCCGTCGCATCGCCGTCGGCGTGGACGATGCGCGCGTGGGAGTGCCCGCCTTCTTTGGAGAGCATCAAGGCACCGTGTTCGTCCCGATCGAACTGCGCGCCGAGCTCCTCCATGCGGTGCAGGGCCCGAGGTCCACCCTCGACCACCCGTTCGACCACGGCAGGATCGCTCAAGCCGCAGCCCACCACGAGGGTGTCATCCCGGTGGCTCTCGAAAGAATCCGCCGGGTCGAGGACCGCCGCGACGCCACCCTTGGCCCACTGCGTGTTGCTGGCCAAGGCCCCGGCCTTCATGACCACCGCGACGCTGCGCCCCGCGTTGGCCGCGCCGAGGGCGGCGAACCCACCGGCCGATCCACCCCCCACGACCACCACGTCAAAGCGGTAGTGCGGCACGTGAAGCGGATCGAAGTCCGTGAGATAGCGGGCTAACGGACAGGGCTCTGTCCGCTTCGAAAGCGCGGGCGTCATAGACGGCCCATGGTAGCGCACGGAAGGAGGGCTCACCCCCTTCCGGGCCGCCGAAGTGCTCACTCTGCGGGCTAGGAGGAAGAACCAACGGCCACCCAACCTGTGGACCGCCAAAAAAAGCGCGCCCTAACACCTCCCTAACCCGTGGCGCGAGCGACACTTAGGATCGAGGCCTGCATTCCCGCCAGATTAGGGTCCTGTTCGGGTCCCGCAACGCGATAGATTAGGTGCCTGTTAGGTCTTCTTCGTTGGCCCGGGGCGCGCTGCCTCGCCGTCCCGGGCCATCCCCTCCCGCTCTCCACCCCAGGCCTTCCCCCAACACACCCCACTCCACCCCGAACCTTGTCCGCCATGCCGTTCCCCCTGATTCAATCGTTGGCTCCCCTCCGTGCTCCCCATGCCCTGGGCACTGGTCGAGTGAATCAACCGGCTTGTCCGCCGCTTTGGCAAGGTGCAAACGCGGCCCGCTCGGAGGCCTCGACGGAGGATCCGAGCGAAACCGGCGCGAAGGTGGGGTCCCAAATGGCGGCATCCACAAGCCAGGCCATCGATGCACCCCGTGGAGATTGGCCGCAGGCCTGGTGGAAGCAGGCGTGGGGTCAAACGGTAAAAGAACGGGCCTTGCGCCGGAGCCGTGAACGTGCCCACACCCAGCTGTTGCCATTCGGGAAGGCCTTCCCGATCCCTCCCGAGCTGGACCGAGCCGCAAGCCTCGCAAACCCATCCCCTTCCCCCTCGGTCGCGAAGGTTTCCCCCCCCGCGATCTTGGAAAACCACACGAACGGTCCAGCGCAGCCTGATTCCCTGCGCTGGTCGTGGAGCTCACCGTGCCCTTGGACCCCGACCCTCCGAACGGGGACCTGGGATTCTCACGGAGCTTCTTCTCTCCTGCTCGAAGATCCGCAACGTTCGGACTCGGAGAGCGACCCACGCCGAGCGGTGCCTTCCCTCCAAGGAACCCAGCGGTCCGCAAACCCTTCTCTAGCCGAAGCCCGCCCTGACAGAGAGCGGATCGGCGAGCAGGCGTTGGCGCATGACCGTGGGACTGCTCCGCATCAAGACGGTGCCACCGATCGGTGCATCGGGAACCAGGTGCGCGAACTTGTGAACCCTGATCGCAAGCTAGCGCGTCCCCACCAACCTGGACACTCCCTCCCGAAGCCTTTCGATCGAAGTGCGCACGGCCAGCAAGGGGTCGCTTCCGAGCTCCGCACGTTGTCGGATCCGAGCTCCCCTCCAACGACTCACGCCGCTTCGCAACACGTCGCCGCCCCGTCGTCCACGCGCCCCTCGCAGCACCCGAAAGCCATACTGGCGGTCGAACAATCCACTCCGTTTGGTGTCTGGGTGCGCTTCCGTTGTCGCTCCGAAGAGTCGGACATGGTCCTGCACCAGGAGCAAGCAGGAGCCACCGACCGTTCGACGTCAGCGCCGCTGGCCTCTGCTCCTCGCTTGCATCTACAGGGTACGACCCTACGCGCTTTGCGTACGAACCTAAGCGCATTGCGCACAAACCTGTGCGCATTGCGCAACGCTGCACCCCGTACACGTGGTGACTCCACCTCCCGAAACACGGCCGCTGCTCGGTCCGTCGATCGGATGTCCGAACCATTCCTGACCGGCCGAATTGCGGATTTCGCGCCAGTCGCTCGGACCTCCGAGGGAAGTTCTTGGGAGCCCCACTCCCAAGAGATCCTCCCCACCCTTTCCCGCTCGCAACGTTTGGCTCCCTTGGTAAAGCTGGCGCAGGCGCCGGCGATTTCACCCGCGCTGTTTTCGGTGTTCCTCTGGAACATCGGGAGTGGAGCGGCGCATTCGGCCCAGGGCCGATACCAAGGCGGACAGCCTATGGCTGCTCCCCTCCCATCCTCGACCAACGTTCCGGCTTCGACAAAAGAGCAGCGGCCGTCCCCCCTCGCTAGTCGGCCTAGCCTGCAGATCCCGCCCCAGGTGGTCGGATACACCCTGATGGGGTCGTTGATCGCATTGACCTTTCTGGTCTAACCCCTCCGTTTCCTCCCTCAGCTACTCCGCAGTCTCACCGAGGCCACTTCCCGCAACGCATCACCGCTTCGCCCACTGCTGGCGCGTGCTTTCCCCCCGCAGGCCCCTTACCCTGGGGCTTCCTACCCACCTCCAACGAGTTCGTTTCACACCATGGCTGCACCGCTCACCGCAAGGCAACGGGATATCCTCAAGTTCTTTCGCGCTTACGTGAAAGAGCAAGGCATCAGCCCGACCCTCGAAGAGATCGCGGAGCACTTCGGTGTCAACAAGGTCACCATCTTTGGGCACGTATCCGAACTGGAGCGCAAGGGGGTCCTCAAGAAGGCCGCAAAAGGGGTGAGCCGCGGCCTGCAGCTGGTCAAGACGGAAGAGGAAGCGCCCACCACCGAACGGCGTGGTCCAACCTCGTTGTCCCCCTTGGCCATCCTCGGTCACATCGCAGCCGGCTCTCCCATCGCCGCGATCGAAGAGCCCGAGTCCCTGGATCTAGGAGACCTCGTCCCCCGGGGGAGCGAAGTGTACGCCCTACGCGTTCAAGGCGAATCCATGATCGAGGATGCCATCGCCGATGGGGACTTGGTGCTCGTCGAGCGGCGAGAACATGCGCGCAACGGAGAAACCGTGGTCGCTGTCTTGCCCGATGGATCGACCACTCTGAAGCGCTTTTACAAAGAACAGCGCGGCAAGCAGCAACAGATTCGTTTGCAGCCCGCCAACGCGGCCATGGAACCCATCTTCTTGGATGACGTGGAAATCCGCGGGGTGGTGGTCGCCGTTGTGCGGCGCATGTAATCGCCTCGTGCGACCGTTTCGACGGGCCGCGGGGATCCCTCATGGTGAGAGTTAGGCTGGCGCCGTAACCACGATCGGACGCAAACTTTCGACACTCCACTCCCACCGCTTCCTGGCGGTCCCTACACGGAGTCATCAGCAACCAACTGCGCAAGCTCTCGCCAAATCCGTGGGATCGAAGCCGCCCGGCACGACAACCGAGTGGGGTACCCGCTGGAATGGATTCTGGCCAGAATCGACAGCGCCTTCCCCGCAGCCCCTGGGCCAGCCGGGATGGGCATGAGCCCATCCCCGTGCCTCCAATGCCAGGGCCTTTCTCCGATCAGCAACCTCCAGCGCGGGGCTCTTTAGAAGGGCTACTCCACGTGGATGCCCGTCGCTGCGATGCGCGCGTTGCCCGCGTCATCGAGCTGCAGCGTGCCGGTCACGACCACGTCGGTGAGGTAGGTGATTCCGTGGAAGCCTTTCAGGTCCGCGGCGACGAGTTGACCGTCTTGGCGAAACTCGACCGTGGCACTGGCTTTCGCAATCTCGTCATCGGGGACACAGCAAAAGTCCCACGGGGTTTGGCACTGGTCATCGGGATTCTCGTCACACGACGGCAGGGCGTGATCGTACAGGCTGAGGACCGCTTTGCCCTGGACCGGAGCAAAGTCCTGAATGTCGCCCCGCACGGAGACGCTAGCGCCATTCTGCATCGAGCGCAAAGCAGCCACTTCGACGGTTTCGGCGGGAGCGGCCTCTAGGTAGAAGCTGTCGAGCGGGTGCCCTGCCCCGGCATCGCTCGGCGCGGGCTTGGCTTCTTCGGATTGGCCACAAGCCATCAGGGCGGTCAAAACACATGCGGTGGAAAGGATTCGGATCTTCATAGGTAGTTGGGATGGTCATGATTCCTGGAGGCCGGCGACCACGGGAAGGCGCAACACACGCCACGCGGCCGGGGCGACCCCAAAGATTCCAAGGAGAACGCCGCCGACAATGCCGACGGTGATCGATATGGCGTCGAGCCGCAAACTGAAAGCGCTCATCGCCATGCTGAACGAAGTGCCTGCCAGAGCTACGCGCGCCAGGGCTACCCCGAGTAGCCCTCCCGCAGCAGCGAGCAACACCGATTCTTCGGTGAGCGAACGAGCCAAGGCCAAACCGGAGTAGCCCATGGTGCGCAGGACCGCGAGCTCACGAATCCGGTCCTGCACGGAGGCATTGAGCGTATTGGCCCCGCTGAACAGCGCCGCAGCCGCGATCAAGAAGGCCAGCGCCCAGGCAAGGCCTTGGATGGGAGCAAAGTAGGCGGTCAGGGTTTGGTAGTAGTCGGTGGCGCTGGTTGCGATGAGAGCTAGGTCTTGCCGGTTCGTCACGAACAGTTCGAGCTCACTCATGTCGGGCCGCTCGAGCTTGAGGAAAACGACGGAGTCATCTTCCCGCTGCACCACCCCTCGCATCGGTCCGATGGGCGTCCAGATCTCAGATTCCAAGGTGGTTCCCGGTGCTTCAAAGCGTCCGACAACCGTCCACTCCTGTCCTTCGAGCTCGAGCGGAGCACCGACGGCCAAGGCGCCTTCCGGTGCTCCCATCTGTGCGCCAGCCAAACGACCCACGATCACCTCTCCGGGCCCCGGCAGCCGCCCTTCGATGAGGGTCAGCGAATCATGCACGACCCAAGCCGCATCGCTCACCCCGCGCACAAAGCCGGGATAGGCTTGTCCCGCAATGTGAATCGTGCAGCCCATGTGGATCTCCGGCGACACCGCCACGACGCCGGGTAAGCCCCGCGCCAAAGTGGCGGTGGACGTGGGTATCGCAGAACGCACGATGTCCCCTTCCGACGATCGCGAAAGCAAGAGGGCGACATCTTCCCGAGCCGCGCCCGAAAACGTGCTCTCGAGACCGCGCACAAACGCTGCGGTCGCTACCAAAAGGGCCGTCACCAAAGCGCTCGCCAAGATGGTCAAGGCGGTTCGCAGGGGTTGCCGCCCCAAATTGCGCACGGCGTAGTCGAAGGGCAAGCGTCGCATTAGGACCTCAAACTACGGACGATCGGAAGGCGTGCGGAGCTAACAGCCGGGGCCAAGCCCGCGACCACCCCCACCACGACGGCCACCCCTAAGCCCCGCAAAGCGAGGGCGGGCGGGGTCGCAAACACCACCGAGACCCCTTCGGTGCCGATGGTCAAATCGGTGAGCGCCAGCAAAGCATAGGCCCCCCCGACCCCCAGCGCCGCTCCGAGCACCGCTAGGCTGATGGCTTCCCCCACGACCAGCAGAGCGACGAGGCCTTCGCCGAATCCCAAGGTGCGCAGGACGCCAAACTCGCGCACCCGTTCGCGAACCGACATAAACACGGTGTTGGCCACGAGGGACAAAACTACCGCGACGCAAGCAAGCCCCAGCCAGCGGCCGAAGCCGAGGATCATGCTCAAGTCTTTGGTGGCCCGCTCTAGGAAAGCAACCTGCGGGCGCGTGTCGGTGGGCTCTTCCGCGTGGGCGAACAAGGCATCGATTTCGGCGGCGATCTCTTTGGCCCGAGAACTGTCGCTCACTTTGACTTCAAACTGCGTCACCGAACCGTCCTTCGGCATCGGCATGGAGTATCGCAGGAAGTCCAGGTGCGTCAGGATCAAGCTCTCCTCCGGCGCTTCGGTCGAGGTGAAGATGCCGACCACCTTCACGTCGATGCCCCCGAACGGGAACTTCTGACCCACGCGCAATCCCTTGCGTTCCGCAAAGTCGATCCCCACGAGCGCGGCGTCGTCCTCTTGGATAAAGCGGTCGAGTTCCCCGTCGACCAGGGTGAGGTTGCGGCTAGCGAGCATGCGCTCGACCGGAGCCCCCTGAAAGGTCACCAAGTCCACGCTCGCGCGGCAGTTGTTGAGGAACACTTGCACCGGCAGCACCGATTCGACCCCATCGACCTCTTCGATGCGCGCAGAGTACACGTCCGGCAAGTTCGAGGTCTGGGGGCAGTAGCGGTTCTTGCGGTAGACCACGAGGGTGCGCGCGGCGTCGGTTCCGCTCATGGCCTGATCGAGCCCTAAGGACAAGCTCTCCACCAAAACGAACAAGAGCAGGGCGCTGCCGATGCCTCCGATCGACAGCAGGGTCCGCCCGGGTCGGCGCAAGAGATTCTTAAGAACCAAACGCGGCAGCTTCATAGGACTCCCTCCGCCTCCAGCAGTTTGCCTTTGTCCAAGCGCAGCACACGCGAACCGAACCCGGCTGCGCGGGGGTCGTGCGTGACCATGACGATCGTTTTGCCACGCTCCTGGTTGAGGCGCCGCAAGAGGTGCAGGATGCCATCCGCCGACTCCGCATCTAGGTTGCCGGTGGGCTCATCCGCCACGAGCAACGGTGGGTCTGCCACGATGGCCCGGGCGATCGCGACGCGCTGCTCTTGGCCCCCAGACAATTGCTTGGGCAGGTGGGTGGCACGGTCCGCCAACCCCACCGCCTCCAGAGCCAGGCTGATCCGAGCGTGGCGTTCCTTGCGCGAAAGCGGCAAGAGCCACAAGGGCAACTCCACGTTTTCGTAGGCGGTCAACACAGGCACGAGGTTGGCTTGCTGGAAGACGTAGCCCACGTGGTCCGCACGCCAGCGTGCCAATTTGCGGTTGGACGCTCCGGTCAATTCCAGCTTGCCCACGGTGACGGTTCCCTGGTCCGCCCGATCGATCCCCGCCAAGAGGTTCAATAGGGTGGTTTTCCCGCTGCCCGAAGGCCCCAGGAGGACGAGGAACTCACCGCTCTGGATATCCAAATCGACGTCGCGCAAAGGCACGACTTCGTGCTCTCCTTTGACAAAGCGACGCGTGACGCCGCGCAGGGTGGCAAAGCTCATTGGGCACCTCCTTTGATCCGTACTCGGTCACCTTCTTCCAGGTCTTCGCGACCGCTGTCTATCAACTTGTCGGTCAAATTGAGCCCATCGAGGACTTCGACGAGCTCACCGTGTTGTCCGCCCAGCTGCAGGCGGCGGCGCTGCGCAAGGTTGCCGGCACCGACCACCCAGACCGCCCCCTCCCGAACCAAACGGCGGGGAATGAGCACCACGTTTTGTTCTGTTTGGGGTTCGTCCGCTTCGGGTTCTTGCGAGCCGGCCTCGCTCCCGAAGAAGCGCACTTGAGCGAGCATTTCCGGCCGGACCAACTCGTCCGGATCGAGGATGCGCACTTGCACTTCGAGGGTGACTTTGGAGAGGTTGGCCCGCTGCACGACGCGCAGGACCTCCCCTTGGTAGGGCTTGCGTCGCCGCGACTCGCTTTCGATCTCGGCGCGCTGCCCCACGAAAATGCGACCCACCTCCGGCTGGGGTACGTCCACTCGCACGCGCAGGTTTTCCGGGTCGTAAAGGGAACACACTTCGTGCCCCATGGCCCCGGTGGACAACACCATGCCGGGCACGGTCATGCGCTCGAGGACCACCCCGGCACTCGGGGAGCGCACTTCCATGCGATCGAGCACCAACTCGGCCTGCTCCAGGACCGCACGCGCCTTGCGCACCTCGGCCTTGGCATGCTGGACCTGGGCCTCTGCGACGTCCACTTCCAAGCGCTCGTTGAGGCGCAATTCGAAGGAGCGTTCCGCTTTGGCCAATTGGGCGCTCGCTTCCCGCTCCTTAGCTAGGGCGAGCTCCTGCTGGGCACGCAAGGCGGCCAAACGGGCCCTGGCTTCCTCCACGGCCCCTTCCGCCAATTCCACTTGGCGCACCCCTTGGTTGCCTTGCGCGGCGAGTTCTCGCTGCACCTCGAGTTCATCCAGGGCGAGGCGCACCCGCACTTCACCCTCCTGAATAGCGGCCCCCTGCCACTCAGCCGCGGCTTGCGCTCCGGCGTGAGCCGCCCGGGCGGTATCGCGAGCCTCGGTCACTTCCAGCGCTTCTTCGAGTCGCTCGGTGGCGATGTTACGGCGAGCGTTGGCTTGCGCCAGTTCGGCTTCGCGAATCGCCAGTTCGGCCAAAGCGCTGTCGCGGGCGATGCGAGCCTCGTCGTCCACCAACCGTGCCACGACTTGGCCCTTTTCGACCACATCCGATTCTTGCACGAGCAATTCCTTCACCACGCCGCCCGAAAGAGCGGTGACGTGCAGCACGAAAGGATCGGGCTCGATCCAGCCCGACGCTTGCACCGCGACCGATCCAGCGCCCAAGCGGGCCACCATCTCGGAACTCGGTCGCTCCGCCCGAACCACGGTCACGTCGTGCACGGGGCGCAGCAAGTCGGTGAGCGTGGACGCTAGCACCGCGCCAAAACCGAGCAGCAACACGAGCGGCACGAGGATGCGAAGTTGGCTGCGCTTGGGCGGCTCCAAGGATGTTTGGGGTCGCGCGAGGGCCGCGAGGTCGACGTCCGGTTGCACTTGACTCACCGAGCCACCTCCTGCTGGTTACCCTCGGGGTGCGCGAGCGCTGCTCGGCGGCCATGCCCTTCGGGTTCGGGGTGCGGTCCTGCCACACGCTGGGTTTCGAGTTGGGCCAAGGCGCGCGATGAATGGGCTTGCACCCATTGTTCGATGGCCCCGCGGCGCCGTTCTAGGGCATCGGACCACTCTCCCACCGAGCTCCGACTGTGTTGAAATCCAGCTCGCACGGCGCGCCAAGCACTGGCGCTGGCCGCTTCGACCTCACCCGCAGAGCGCTCCCGGTCGCCAGCGAGCTGCGCACGCTGGATAGCTTCTTCTAGGTTCAGGCGCATTCCCCAAACCCGCTCGGCGTAGCGCTCCAAGGCTCGATCGCGTTCGACCGCTGCGGCTTCCATCGGTCCTTCGTAGCGCGCAGGGGTCGGTACGCTTGCCGCGAATACGCCTCCGAGCCGTAACGGATCCAGTCCGCCGCTAGGAAAGGCCAAGTGGGGGCCGAAGCGCAGGTTGGGCCAGGCTTGAGCTGCCACGGCGCGCAGGCGAGCTTCGGCAAGCGCGAGCTCCAAACGGGCGGACCGCAGCACCGGGTGGTCCGGATCGCAGCCTGCGGGTACATCGTGCGGACGGGCTAGCAATCCCCAAGCAGGGGTTTGGCGCACCCTTTCCGGGGGCAAACCCGCTTCCCGGGCGAGCTGAGCCCGCGCTGCCACCCGCGCTTGCCGGGCCGCATCCAAGGCTGCTTCGATGGCATGCACTTGGCCGCGGGCCATGGCGGCCGGCGAAGCTCCGATGCGACCGCGCTCGGCCAAAAGCTGCACCCGTGCCAGATCGCTACGAGCTTCCTCGAGCAACGCCGCCAAGCGCTCTTCCCGCAAGCTCGCCGTTTCCAATGCGATCCGCGCGCGATCGACCGCAAACGGAGCTTCCCAGAGGGCTAAGCCCAGGTTGGCCAAACGAGCGAGGCTCGTCGCTTCGGCAAGCTCCCGTTGCGCTCGGTTCGGGCCAGCGCCCAGCAGGCCCAACAAATCCCAAGTCGCCACCGACTCGAAGAGGGTGTCGTCCCCTCCGAACTCGTGATCGACGAAGCGCACCGCCACGGGATCTGGCGCTCCCGCCGCGCCCTCGAGCGCCAAGGTTGCCAAGACGGCCGAGCGCGCGTCGCGCACTTTGGGCGCAAAAGCGTAGGCCGAAGCATGCCAATAGGCATCGCGGCGCGGATCCGCGATTTCCTCCCGCGAGGGTAGGTGAATCGACAAGGCCTCGAGGTCCGCCAGCCGCAAGGCTTCGTCTAGGATCTCGAGTTCGGGGACTCGGTTTTCGTAGTCCGCGGTCGCTTCCGCGATGGTTTGGTGTGCGGCGCGGGGCGCAGCACAAGCCGCGCAAAGAAGCGCGATCGAAGATTGGATGAGTTTCAAGGGACGGACTCCCGGTCGAACGAGTGAGGCTCGCAAACGGCGCGAGCCAAACGAACCAACACCCGCCACCACGCGCCTACCGAATGGGCGGTGCTGGGGGAAAGTTCCTCGTCCTACAAGCGCAGGGGCGCTGTACCCGGCCGAAGGCCGGTGGGAATCACATACGGGGGCGCACGAGCCGGAGTTTGGCAGGGCGCGCTCGCTTCCAAGACCGGTACCGGGGAGGCAG
>JAUHXY010000025.1 GCA_030426785.1 bacterium | reverse complement strand
CGGGGCAAGGGGCTTTTGATTTTGGATAGCTCGTGGACGCGGCTGCCGAAGTTGTTGGAGCGCGTGGAGGGGGAGCCGGTAAGGCGTTCTTTGCCGCGGCTGGTGACGGCCTATCCGCGGGAGGGCAAGATCGTGAAGAATCCCGAAGGGGGGCTGGCTTCGGTGGAAGCGTTGTTCGCCGCGTTGTGCGTGCTGGGCTTTCGGGATGAAAGCTTGTTGGACCAATACCACTTCGCGGAGGAGTTTCTGCGGCTGAATCCTTGGCTGGGGGAGTACTCGTAGGGTTGGGTTTGGAGCGCTTTTTGGTTCCGACGCAGCGTGCGGGAGCCTGGGATGGAGCGCCTGAGTACGAGTCCCTGCGAAAGAGATGCTCGGGGGAAGAAGCTGGGGGAATCTGGCGGGGGCGCGCTAGAATGAAGAGCGAGTGAGCGCACCGGATTCGCTGCCCTGCGATGGGGGGAGCGGTCGCGTGCGAATCGACGGTCGGGACGCTAGCTCGTTGGAGGACCCCCTGAGGTGCTAGCCCCGGCGCCCTCTCGCATCGCCCTCCGCCATGACGCCTCTCTCCGATCCTTTGCCCCTCGAGCGGCTGCGCAACATCGGCATCGCCGCGCACATCGATGCGGGCAAAACGACGCTGTCGGAGCGCATTTTGGTGCTGACCGGGAAGGAGCACCGGGTGGGGCGGGTGGATGAAGGCACGGCGACCCTGGATTGGATGGAGGAGGAGCGCGAACGGGGGATTACGATCGCTTCGGCCGCCACGACGGTGGAATGGCTCGAGCACCGCATCCAACTGATCGACACGCCCGGGCACGTGGACTTCACCATCGAGGTCGAGCGCTGCATGCGGGTGCTGGATGGGGGCGTGTTGTTGCTGGATGCGATCGAAGCGGTGCAGGCGCAGACCGACACGGTTTGGCGGCAGATGGCGAAGCGTGAGCTGCCGGTGCTCGGATTCGTCAACAAGTGCGAGCGGGCGGGGGCGGACTTTTTGGCCGTGGCGGAAAAGGTGCGGGCGCGGCTCGGGGCGAAGGCCTGCGCCGTGCAGTATCCCATCGAGGTAGATGGGCGCATGGTCGGCATCGCGGACCTCTTGACCCAGACCATGACGGTGTTGGAAGGGGAGCAGGAAAAACCCGGACAGCCCGTGCCGGCGTCGGCCTTGGACGAAGTGCAGGTGCTGCGCATGGAACTGCTGGAGCGGCTGGCGCGCTACGACGATCGTTTGTTGGAGGCGGCCCTGGGGGAGGGGGAGCTGGACTTGGACCTGGCGTACGGCGCGCTGCGCCATGCGGTCTTGGCACGCAAGTTTGTGCCGCTCTTTGCGGGCAGCGCTTTGCAGGGGCTCGGGGTGCGCGCGCTGTTGGATGGCATCGTGCGCTACTTGCCATCTCCGCTCGATCGGCCCCCGGTGCGGGGTTTTGAGCCGGAAGGGGATGGAGAGCGCCGGGAGCTTCAGCGGCCCCCGGATCCGGACGCGCCGTTGTGCGCTTTGGCGTTCAAGCTGGCTTCGGACGATCACGGCGAGACCACTTGGGTGCGCGTGTACTCGGGGCGCATCGAGGAGGGCGGACATCTGTACAACCCGCGTCTGCAAAAGGGTTACCGGGTGCGCGAGATCCGGCGCATGCACGCGGCGCACTTCGAACGGCTGCCCGCCGCCGGGCCCGGCGACATCGTGGCCTTGCGCGGGCCGAGCGGCGTAGCGACCGGGGATACGCTGTGCGCGAAGGACGACCCCATCACCCTCGAGTCCATGCGGGTACCCGAACCGGTCATCGCGCGGGTGCTCGAGCCTCAGAGCGCGGAAGAGCGCGATCGGCTGCGACAGGCCCTGCAGCGCTTGACCCACGAAGACCTAGCTTTGCGGGTGCGCGAACTTGCCAGCACGGGGCAGTTTGTAGTCGAGGGCATGGGATCCTTGCACTTGGAGATCCAGATCGGGCGCCTGACGCGGACCTTCGGGTTGGCCCCTCGGGTGGGGGCGCCTCAGGTTTCCTACCGGGAGTACCTGATTCGCGGGGCGCGCGGGGAGGCCCAGGTCCAGACCGAAGTGGGGGGCAAGCCGGTCGCCGGGGCGGTTCGCCTGCGGCTGGCGCCAGCGCCAGTCGACGAGGGACCCCTGGGTCCTGCGCGGGTCGAATGGGCCCCAGGCTTGGCTGTGGTGCCCGAGCTCGAGGAATCCCTGCGGGATGGGCTCAGCACCGGTCCGCAGCTCGGATACCCCTTGCTGGGGGTGATTTGTCGCGTCGAAGGCTTGGAGATGGGCCCCGAAGAGGCCCCGGCACCCGCCGGCCTGGTTCTGGCGGGGCAAAAGGCCCTCGACCGGGCTCTGGAGGCATGCCAGGCCGGATGGCTGGAGCCGGTGGTGCAGCTCGAGATCCAGGTGCCGGAGGAGTTTCGGGGCGGCATTTTGGCCGACCTGGGCGCCCGCGGGGCGGAAATCGACCACGTGCAGTCGGAGTTCGGCCACTGTTCGATCCAAGGGGTGGTGCCCTTGGCCCTCGTTTTTGACTATTCGACCGAGGTGCGCAGCCTCTCCCAAGGCCGCGCCCACTTCGCAATGCACCCCGCTGGACATCGACCGGTGGGGGCCGAAACCTTGGCCGCTCGCGGCCTGGTTCTGTAGGCGCAGGCGGCCCAACCGCGGGAAGGGCAAAACCCCGGTTTGTGGGGACCTTGGCAGGTTTTTCGGCGAAAGACCGGAATCCCTTGTTTTCCCCTAAGCCAAGGTTGACGCTGCCTAGCCCGAGGGGTATTTTCTTCGCCCTTGCCCACCGCTCGGCCTATCGAGACCGCCCCCCAGCGGGTCCGACACTCGGCGACGGTGGGGGCTAGCCCCCCGGCTAGTGACCGCTAGCGCAGCAGTCTTTGGACGCCCTTGATGGGGGTGTGCATCGACTTTCGAAGCCTGCAACCAATCCGACCCCAAACTTGAGCGCACGCTGATGAGCGAGAAGATTCAAATCCGTATGGAGGCCTACGACCACGAGGCTCTCGACCAATCGAGCCTGGAAATCGTGGAGACCGCCAAGCGCACGGGAGCCCGTGTCGCCGGACCGATCCCCTTGCCCACCCGCGTGGAGCGGTACACCGTGCTGCGTTCCCCCTTCATCGACAAGAAGTCCCGGGAGCAGTTCGAAATCCGCACGCACAAGCGTCTCATCTACATCTCGGAGCCCACCCCGCAAACGGTGGACTCCCTCAGCAGCCTGCACATGCCGGCTGGCGTGGAAATCCGCATCAAGGCCTAAGAGCCGAGAGCGCCTTCGGGCGTTGGACACGCCAAACCATCCCACCCGTTCCCGCGAACCGTTTCACGAATCGAATCGGCGAGTGGGGGCACCCCCTTCGAGCGCAAGGCTTTTGCGCTCACCCTTTCCAACTCTTCCGCCGCGTGGCTAAGCGTCAGGCGCCGCAGGGAACTCGCTTCCCCGTTGCGCCCTGGTCGGCCCTCCCGCCGATCCGCTTCGATGCCAGGATCCTTGCGAGCTCATGCGTCCCTTCAGCGGGCGTGTTGGTGCGCTGCCTGGTCCGAGGAAAAAACTTAGTCGAACCGGCCAGTACTCAACAGAAACTCAAGGATCATGACGCTGATCTTAGGGCGCAAAATCGGCATGACTCAGTTCTTCGCTGAAGACGGCACCGTTTTCGGATGCACCGTTCTCGAGGCGGGGCCCTGCACGGTCATGCAAGTTCGTACCCCCGAGCGCGATGGCTACCACGCGCTGCAATGGGGCTTTGAAGACGTTAAGGAAAGTCGGGCCAACAAGCCCCAGCGGGCTCAGGCCGCCACTTTGAGCGTGGCGCCGAAGCGCTTCCTCCGCGAGCAGCGCTTGGCCGCCGCCCCGGAGCAGGCCGTGGGAGATGTGGTCAAGGCCGACGCTTTCGCCGAAGGGGACCTGGTCGACGTGACCGGGACCACCAAAGGCCGCGGCTTCGCTGGCACCATCAAGCGCCATGGTTTCGCCCGTGGTCCGAAGACGCACGGCTCCATGAACTATCGTCGCCCCGGGTCGATCGGCTGCTCCGCCTACCCGGGTCGCGTCTTTAAGGGCAAGCGCATGTCCGGCCACTTTGGCGCCAAGCGTCATACCACCAAGAACTTGCAGGTGGTCAAGGTCGACGCTGAGCGCGGTCTCCTCTTCGTTCGCGGCGCCGTCCCCGGCCACCGCGGTTCCTTCGTGCAAATCCAAACCGCCCGCACGGGCGTGAAGAAGGGCTAATCCATGCAGGTCAAGAGCTACAAGGCCGGTAACGTCGGCGAAGTGGAGTTCGACAGCTCCGCGTTCGGTGAAAGGTGCTCTACCGCACCCTCAAGGACGCCGTGGTCATGCACCAGGCGAACCAGCGCCAAGGCACCGTCAACACCCGCGGCCGTTCCGAGGTCAAGGGCACCAACAAGAAGCCCTACAAGCAAAAGCACACCGGTCGCGCCCGCGCGGGTGACCGCAAGTCGCCCATCTGGCGCGGTGGTGGCACGGTCTTCGGGCCCAAGCCGCGGGATTACTCCTACCACATGCCGGTCAAGGCACGCCGCGTCGCCCTGCGCTCCGCTCTGGCGGGCAAGTTGGCCGACGGCGAAGTCGTGATCGCGGACCTGGGCGGTTTCTCCCAGCCCAGCGCCAAGGACGCGCGCCGCATCCTGGCCGACTTGGGAGCGCCCCGTCGCGCTTGCGTCGTAACCAGCGAAGCCGACACCAACGTGTACAAGTCCTTCCGCAACTTCCCGGGGGTCGAGGTCCGCTCGGCCGCCAACCTGTGCGCCTACGATGTGGTCGCGGGCGGATTGATCATTGCCGAGCAGGGGGCCCTGGACAAAGTGGCCGCCCGCGTCGGTACCGCGAACACCACCAAGAGCGTCGCCCTGAGCGAAGGAGCCCAAGCATGAGCCCCGCCTCCGAACGGAACCGGACCGACTCCGCGATGGATCGGTACTACAGTCTGACCCAGCACCCCGTGCTGACCGAAAAGGGGTCCGACGACATCCACACCCGCAACGCCTACCACTTCCGCGTGCCTACCGACGCCGGCAAGGTGGAGATCCGCCAGGCGGTCGAGACCGTCTTTGGCGTGCGCGTGCAGAGCGTGAACACGATCAAGGTCCTGGGCAAGATTCGCCGTCGCGGGTACGCGGTCGGCGCTAAGCCGGACTGGAAGAAGGCCATCGTGGCCCTGCACCCCGACGATTCCCTGGACGTTTTCTAGTCCAAGCACTCGCTTCGCAAGCCAAGACCAGAGAGACACCACCATGGGTATTCGCAAGTACAAGCCGACTTCCGCCGGCCGCCGTCACGGCAACGTGCTCGACTACGTCGAGATCACCAAGTCCAAGCCCGAGAAGTCCCTGCTGCGCCCGCTGAAGAAAACCGGCGGCCGCAACAACCATGGCCGCATCACCGCGCGCCATCGTGGGGGCGGTCACAAGCGCATGTACCGCGTGATCGACTTCAAGCGCAACAAGGACGGCGTGCCCGCCACCGTGCATTCCATCGAGTACGATCCGAACCGGTCGTGCTTCATCGCGTTGCTGCACTACGCGGACGGCGCGAAGGCCTACATCCTGGCGCCCATCGGGCTGCAGGTGGGCCAGACCATCGTTTCCGGCCAAGGGGCCGAGCCGACCGCGGGCAACGCGATGAAGCTCGAAGACATCCCGGTCGGTCTCCAGATCCACAACATCGAGCTGATGCCCGGCAAGGGCGGCCAATTGTGCCGTTCGGCTGGCTGCTCGGCGCAACTGCAGGCCCGCGAAGGCAAGTACGCCGTGGTCCTGTTGCCCTCCGGTGAGCTGCGCCGGGTGCACGTCACCTGCCGCGCGACCATCGGCCGCCTCGGCAACACCGACCACCAGAACGTCAAGCTGGGTAAGGCGGGACGCAAGCGGCACCTCGGCCGTCGTCCCCATGTGCGCGGTACCGCCATGAACCCCGTCGACCACCCGATGGGTGGTGGGGAAGGGCGTACCGCGGGGGGTCGTCACCCCTGCTCGCCGACCGCGGTGCTCGCCAAAGGCGGCCGCACCCGTCGTCGCAACCACCCGACCGACGCCTTCATCATCCGTCGCCGTAAGAAGCGCAAGTAATCCACGACCACCAGACCAAGACGATCGAGACCGAGTTATGTCGAGAAGCATCAAGAAGGGTCCCTACGTGGACGCCAAGTTGGCCAAAAAGGTCGACAAGCAAATCGCCAGCGGCAAGAAGGAGCCCATCAAGACCTGGGCCCGCGCCTGCACCGTGACCCCCGACTTCGTGGGCCTTGTTTTCATGGTCCACGACGGCCGCAAGCACATCAAAGTGCAGGTCACCGAGGACATGGTGGGACACAAGCTGGGCGAGTTCGCGCCCACGCGGGTTTTCCGCGGGCACACCAACAAGAAGGAAGCCCAGAAGAACCGCTAATCGGAGCGCACGATCATGAACATGAAAGCCGAACCGGGTTCCTACATCGCCAAGCACCGCTACGCGCGCATCACCGCGCGCAAGGCGCGCCTGGTCGCGGACCAGATCCGTGGCATGAGCTGCAACCAAGCCCTCGAGGTCTTGGAGTTCGCGCCGCAACGCGCCGCTTCCTTCTACAAGAAGGTCGTCATGAGCGCGATGGCCAACGCAGCCCAGGACGAAAACGTGAACGTCAACCGCTTGTACATCTCCGGATGTCGCGCGGATGAAGGCCCCATGCTGAACAATCGCCTCCGCTGGCGTCCCGGCCCGCAGGGTCGTGCTATGCCCTTTGCGAAGAAGACCAGCCACCTGATGGTGATGGTGCGCGAAGTGGGTAGCGACGACCAAGGCCAGAACGACATGGGAGGGGATCAGTAGATCCAAAAGAACTATGGGACAAAAAATCCACCCCACCGGTTACCGCATCGGGACCATCGAGCCCTGGACCTCCCGTTGGCACGGGGGCAAGCGCAACTTCGCCAAGTTCCTCCTGCAGGACAAGAAGATGCGCGAGCACATCATGAAGGAATACGGCTCGGCCGGCATTCCGCGCATCGAGATCGAGCGCACCGCCGACGCGGTCAACGCCGTGATCTACACCGCGCGCCCCGGCGTGCTGGTGGGTCGCAAGGGCATCCGCATCGATCAACTCAAGGCCGAGTTGCAGGCGATCGCCGGGATCACCGTGCACCTCACCATCCACGAGGTGAAGCGCCCCGAGCTGTCCGCCGGTTTGGTCGCCGAAAACATCGCCGACCAACTGCGCCGCCGCATGGGCTTCCGTCGCGCGGTCAAGAAGGCCATCCAGACCTCCATCCAAGCGGGAGCGCAAGGGGTCAAGATCACCATCTCCGGTCGCCTGGGCGGCGCGGAAATGGCGCGCGTTTTGACCGAGCGTGAGGGCCGCGTGCCCCTTTCCACGATCCAATCCCACGTGGAGTACGGCTTCGCCGAAGCCCGTACCACCTACGGCATCATCGGGATCAAGGTCTGGATGTACAAAGGTGATATCGATCGCGGTAAGCAGATCGATTATCGCGCCCTGTCCGCCCAAGGTGGACGTTTCGAACGAGGTGGTGGACGCGGTCCCCGCCGTGGCGGTCGCGGACGCGGCCAATCCGGAGGCGGCGGTCGCCAGTAGGCGTCGCGACGACGAAAGTCCTTTAGCGAGATTCCCTAAGAGAGGTTCCCGATGGCTTACATGCCCAAGAAAATCGCCCACCGCAAGGTCTTCAAAGGGCGCATCAAAGGATACGCGACCCGCGGCAACCGCGTCGTGTTCGGCGATTACGGGCTGCAGGCCCTAGACGCCGGGCGCATCACCGGACGCCAGTTGGAAGCCAGCCGGATCGCGGCCAACCGCGCGACCCAAGGCGCGGCCAAGATCTGGATCCGTGCGTTCCCCGATCGCCCCATCTCCTCCAAGCCGGCCGAAACCCGGATGGGTAAGGGTAAGGGTGATTTGGACTACTGGGCCGCGATCGTGCGCCCCGGGACCATCCTGTTCGAACTGGGCGGCGTGACCGAAGAAAAGGCCAAGTTGGCCTTCAAGCGCATCGCGCACAAGATGCCCATCAAAGTCCGCATGGTGAAGCGCCTGCCGACCACCTAGGTCGCCGACCTCTGGAGACCACGAGATGAAGATCGAAGAAATCCGCAGCAAGACCGACACCGAACTCGACTTCGACATGGGCAACATGAAGAAGGAACTGTTCGATCTGCGCTTCAAGACCGCTACCAGCGGCGTGCAGAGCACCGCCCAAATTCGCAACCTCCGGCGCAGCATCGCCCGGATCCAAACCGTTCTGCACGAGCGTTCCCTCGGCATTCGCGGTCAGGAGGCTAAGGAATAATGTCTAACCAAGAGAGCACCGATCGCGGCGCACGCCGCGTCATCCTGGGCGTCGTTTCCAGCGACAAGATGGATCAAACCATCACCGTTCGTGTGGAGCGCATGCTCAAGCACCCCAAGTACCACAAGTACATCCGCAAGCACAGCAAGGTGTACGCCCACGACGGCGCCAACGACGCCCGGGTGGGGGATACCGTGGAAATCATGGAGTGCCGTCCCATGTCCAAACTCAAGCGCTACCGCTTGGTCAAGGTCGTTGAGCGCGCCGTGCTGCCGCTGGGAGACATCGTATGATCCAAATGCAAACCTACCTGGACGTCGCCGATAACACCGGCGCGAAGCAAGTCCAGTGCATCAAAGTCCTCGGCGGCACCCACCGTCGCTACGCGGGTTTGGGCGACATCATCGTCGCCTCGGTCAAGAAGGCCATCCCCGGCAGCGAGGTCAAGACCGGCACCATCGTCAAAGGCGTGATCGTGCGCACCAAGAAGAGCACTCGCCGCAGCGACGGCAGCTACGTGCGCTTCGACCGCAACGCCCTGGTGATCGTCGACGCGGAAGGCAACCCCAAGGGCACCCGCATCTTCGGCGCCGTGGCTCGCGAGCTGCGCGAACGCAACTTCATGAAAATCATCTCCTTGTCCCAGGAGGTCATCTGATGCACGTCAAAACCGGTGATCAAGTCCTCGTGATCGCGGGCAACGACAAAGGCCGCACCGGCCAGATCGTTTCCGTGGACACCAAGCGCCATCGCGTTGTGGTGGAGGGCATCAACATGCGGGTCAAGCACAAGAAGCCGACCCAGCAAAACCCCCAGGGCGAGCGCATCGAGCAAGAAGCGTCGCTGCACGCCTCGAACGTTCAACTGCTCGACCCCAACACGGGGAAAGGCACTCGCAAGCGTCCCGCAGAAGACAAGAAGTAGTGCGCTCGCGCGCCGACCTTAGGTAGTTCCAATGAGCCCCCGGCTGAAAGAAAAGTACGTGTCCGAAGTGCGTCCTGCGCTCAAGCAGGAATTCGGGCTGAAGAACGACATGCAGATCCCGCGCCTGACCAAGATCGTGGTCAACATGGGCGTGAAGGGTGCGGTCGAGAGCAAAGCCAAGGTGGAGTCGGCTGCCAAGAACCTGGCCGCCATCACCGGGCAGCAGCCCACCATTCGCAAAGCCAAGAACTCGATCGCCGGGTTCAAGCTGCGCGAGGGCATGCCCATCGGCTGCGCCGTGACTCTGCGCGGGGATCGCATGTGGGAGTTCACCGACCGCCTCATGGCGGTGGTGCTGCCCCGGATCCGTGACTTCCGCGGCGTCAAGGACAAGCTGGATGGCCGCGGCAACTACACCATGGGCCTCGCCGAGCAATCGATCTTCCCCGAGCTCAGCTACGACCAAATCGACTTCCCGCAGGGTATGGACATCACGTTCGTGACCACGGCGGAAACCGACGAGCAAGGCTACGCCCTGCTCAAGAACCTCGGCATGCCCTTCAAGAAGGCCAACGCCGAAGAGTAATCCCCGCCTCCCGACCTCACGATACCTCCAAGCCCTCTCGAGCCCTCACCCAACCCCATGGCCAAGAAATCCATGATCGCCAAGGCTTCTCGCAAGCCGAAGTTCAAGGTGCGTAGCTACACCCGCTGTTCGTTCTGCGGGCGCTCGCGCGCTGTGTACCGCAAGTTTGGCATCTGCCGCATCTGCTTGCGCGAGAACGCCCACCTCGGCCGGATCCCCGGTATGCGCAAAGCGTCCTGGTAGTCCTCTCAGCCCGCGCGATCCCAAGGAGACAGCTCCCATGATGACCGACCCCATCGCCGATATGCTCACGCGTATCCGCAACGCGAATTCCATCCGCCAACCCAAGGTGACGATGCCCTCCTCGCGCACGCGCGTGGACATCGCTGAAGTGCTCAAGTCCGAAGGCTTCATCACCGCCTACGAAGTGATCGAGGGCAAGCCCTCGAGCACCCTGTCCATCCAACTCAAGTACGGCACCGAAGGGGAGCGCGTGATCCGCACCATCGATCGCGTCAGCAAGCCCGGTCGTCGCGTGTACAGCGGGGTGGAAAACCTGCGGCCGATCCTGCGCGGCCAAGGCATCCAAATCGTTTCGACCCCCAAGGGCGTCGTTTCCGACCGTCAGGCCCGCGAAATGAAAGTGGGCGGCGAGATCCTCGCGACCGTTTTCTAGGCCCAACACCCAGCCCTGCGCCGTTCCTGCCGGAACCGCCCAACCAGCCCAACCAGCCATGTCCCGTATCGGAAAAGCCCCCATCGCCATCCCGGCCGGAGTGACCGTCGACGCGAA
Organism: bacterium; assembly: GCA_030426785.1. Classification (GTDB taxonomy): domain Bacteria; phylum Planctomycetota; class UBA1135; order UBA1135; genus NORP259. Next base: position 15,802 of record JAUHXY010000025.1, on the reverse strand, counting down.
GTCGAACCAGGTCTCCGTCAAGGGCCCCAAAGGCAACCTTTCCATCAGCGTGCGCCCCGAGGTCAAAGTCTCGGTGGACGGCAACGAAGCGAAGGTCGAGTTGACCGGAGAAGGCGGTGCCCGTCAGGCCCGCGCCTTCCACGGTTTGACCCGCGCTCTGGTGAACAACATGGTCGAGGGCGTCACCAAGGGCTTCGAAAAGCGCTTGGAGATCGTCGGGGTCGGTTGGAACGCCAAAGCCGGCGGCAACAAGATCACCCTCAACATCGGTTTCTGTCACCCCGTCGACATCCAGATGCCCGACGGCGTCACTTGCGAAACCCCGTCGGCCACAAAGATCACCTTGAGTGGCCCCGACAAGCAAGCGGTGGGGCAGATCGCTGCCGTCATCCGCAAAGTCCGACCGCCCGAGCCGTACAAGGGCAAAGGCATCCGTTACGAAGGCGAGTACGTGCGCCGCAAGGCCGGCAAGAGCTTCGGTTCCTAAGCCCTAGCCCCGTCCCAACCCCGCTGAAGCTCCCCCTGATTTCGATCCGATGAAAGCCACCATCCAACTCAAGAACAAGCGTCGCAAGCGCCGTGCCGCGCACGTGCGCCGGTTGATCCGTGAGCGTTCCGACCTGCCCCGCCTGTCGGTGAACCGCACCTGCAAGCACATCTCCGTGCAGGTGGTGGACGACACCAAGGGTCACACCCTGGCCGCGGCGACGACCACTTCCAAGACCGCCCAAGCGGACTTGAAGGGCAAGACCAAGAGCGATCAAGCGCGCCACATCGGCGCCGAGATCGCCAAGAAGGCCCTGGACGCTGGGGTCACCCAAGTCGTCCTCGACCGAGGATTCTCCCGCTACCAAGGCCGCGTCAAGGCCCTCGCCGAAGCCGCCCGCGAAGCCGGCCTGAAGTTCTAAGTTCATGAAGCACAAAATCGATTACCTGGACGCCTCGGAAATCGGCGATCTGGAAAACCTCACCGAGCAGCTCATCCGCGTGAACCGTTGCGCGGCCGTGGTCAAAGGCGGCCGCCGCTTCTCGTTCGCCGCGCTGACCGTCGTGGGCAACCGCGGTGGCATGGTGGGCTACGGCTTCGGCAAGGCTCGCCAGGTCCCCGGCGCCATCGAAAAGGCGGCCAAGGACGGTCGCAAGCACATGCAAAAAGTGCCGCTGACCGCCTGGGGCTCGATCCCGCACGAGGTCATCGGCGAGTACTGCGCCGCGCGCGTGGTGCTCATCCCGGCCTCGGAAGGTACCGGCATCATCGCGGGCACCTCGGTGCGCGCCGTGGCCGAGATGGCGGGTATCAAGAACCTGCTCTCCAAGGCTTACGGCTCCACCAACCCTGTCAACATGGTCAAGGCCACCCTAGCTGCCTTGAACCAGCTGCGCACCCCCGAAGACGTCGCCGACCTGCGCGGCGTGCAGCTCTAGTCCCTTTCCCACCCCGCTCGACCCCTCACCAGTAACCGTTCGAACTACGGAAGCGAGAGCACCATGGATCTGAGAACCGTCTGTGCCAAAGGCACCAAGTACAGCAAAGGCCGTCGCATCGGTCGCGGACCCGGCAGCGGGTCCGGCAAGACCTCCGGACGCGGCCACAAGGGTCGTGGGGCCCGTTCCGGCGCGAGCCGTCGTGCGGGTTACGAAGGGGGCCAGATGCCCATCTACCGTCGGGTTCCCAAGCGCGGCTTCACCAACGCCCGCTTCCGCACGGACTACACCATCATCAACATCGACAAGCTCAACGCCTTCGAAGACGGCGCGACCGTCGACTTGGCTGCCATCCTCGAGGCGGGCCTGGCGAGCATGAACACCGAAATGCTCAAGGTGCTCGGCAACGGCGAGCTGCAAAAGAAGCTGACCGTGCGCGCCCACAAGTGCAGCGCCTCGGCCAAGGAAAAGGTCGAAGCCGCTGGCGGCTCGGTCGAGATCCTGCCGGCCAAGGAGTCCTGGAAGCGCGCGGAAAAGTCCAAGTCCCAAAGCTAACGAGCTGAAACAGCGGTGAACCTCCTCCTCAAGCTATTCCGAACCCCGGAAACCAGGGAGCGCGTCTGGCGCACTCTGGTGCTCCTGGTGGTGTACCGGTTGGGCTTCCAAATCCCGATCCCCGGTACCGATCCCCAGTTCCTGCGCTCCACGGCGGACCAGGGCATCATGGGGATGTTGTCGGCTTTGTCGGGCGGCGCGATCGGTCAAACGACCGTGTTCGCGCTGGGCATCATGCCGTACATCTCGGCGTCGATTATCTTCTCGATGCTGACGAAGGTGTCGCCCGCGCTCGAAGCCGTGTCCAAAGAGGGCGCGGCGGGGCAAAAGCGCATCAACCAGTGGACGCGCCTCTCCGTGGTTCCGATCGCCTTCGTGCAGGCCGTATTGGTCTACACCGGGGTGTTCATGGCCGGCGGCGCGCAAATGGTCGAGGAGGGGATGCGCGACAACCGCTTCTCCATGTTCCTGATCGTGGTGACGTCGCTGATCGCGGGCTCCATGCTCGTGATGTGGATCGGCGAACTGATCACCGAATACGGGGTGGGCAACGGCGCCTCCCTGATCATCATGGCGGGCATCATCGCGGTGATGCCGTCCAGCTTCGCGTCGATCTCCGGAAACCCGAATTTCTGGCAGATCGTCATGTTCCTGTGCGCGATCTGGGTGGTGGTCATCTTCGCCGTCGTCTTCATGCACAAGGGTGCGCGCCGGATTCCGATCCAGTACGCCCGCTTGACCCGCGGTCGCCGCGTGTACGGGGGCCAGCGTCACTTCCTGCCGATCAAGGTCAACATGGCGGGCGTCATGCCCATCATCTTTGCCTCGGTGCTCTTCGTCATCCCGACCGTGCTGTTCAAGTGGCTCGGCTGGGCGACCATGGAGTCGGTCTTCCAAGACCCGACCGGGTTCGTCTACGTGGCGGTCTACCTGCTCCTGATCTTCGCCTTCTGTTTCTTCTGGAACCGCTTGATGTTCCAGCCGGAAGACATCGCGAACAACCTGCGCGAGCACGGTTCCTTCATCCCTGGCATCCGCCCGGGCCAGAAGACGGCCGATTACCTGTCCAACGTGTTGACGCGCGTCACCCTGGTGGGGGCGGCCTTCCTGGCCATCGTGGCCGTGCTGCCGTCCTTCATCACCAAGGACTCGGGCATGACCATGTCCATGGAATACTTCGTGACCGGTACTTCGGTGCTGATCGTCGTGGGGGTGGCCCTAGAGCTGATGGACAAGCTGCAAGCACAACTCGTCATGAAAGCCTACGAAGGCCAAGAGGACGGCACTCCGGGAACTCCGGGTGGCGGCCAAGCCAAGTGGGCCCAGGGCGGCAAGGGTGGCCCGCGCGGTTCGCGCAAATCGACCGGCGGAGGTGCCAAGTAGTCATGGCCCAAACCGTCGTGATCCTTCTGGGCGCTCCGGGCGCGGGCAAGGGGACCCAAGCGGTCCGCTTGGCCGAGGCTTTGGGCATGCCCCACGTCTCCACCGGGGACCTGTTCCGCGCCAACTTGGCCGGAGGGACCCCGTTGGGAGAGAAGGCTCGCGGCTTCATGGACCAGGGCGAATTGGTGCCCGATGAGCTGGTGCTCGAGATGCTCTTCGATCGGGTGGCCCAGGACGACTGCCAGGCGGGCTACCTCCTGGACGGCTTCCCGCGCACCATGGCCCAGGCCATGGCCCTCACCCAAGCGCTAGGGGACCAGCGACCCACGGTGATCAACATCGATGTGCCCGACGAGGCCATCGAACGCCGCATCGTGGAGCGCCGCTCCTGCAAGGATTGTGGCGCGATCTACCACCTCACGTTCAACCCCACGAGCGTTGAAGGGGTCTGCGACCGCTGCGGGGGGGAGCTTTTTCAGCGAAAAGACGACACTTCGGAGGTCGTTCGCACCCGTTTGCAGGAATATCACGCCAAAACCGAGCCCCTGGTGTCCTACTACACCGACTTATGTGGGCTCTGCACCGTGCCGGGCCAAAACTCCCCGCAAGAGGTCTTCGAGGCCTGCTTAGCCTGTTTGGGACCCGGAAGCAACGCTGCCAACTCATCCTCCAAGCCGACTGACCACCTCAAGACGCCTTGCGACAACTCGCAAAAGGAGGTGGGTCTTTAATGGCTAAAGAAGAACCGATCACCGTCGAGGCCATCGTGACGGAAGCCCTTCCCAACGCCCGCTTTCGGGCTAAGCTGGAGAGCGGTCACGAGATCTTGGCGCACGTCAGTGGCAAGATGCGCATGCACTACATCCGCATCCTGCCCGGGGACAAAATCACCGTGGAGATGTCCCCCTACGATTTGACCAAAGGGCGCATTACGTGCCGTGGAGAACGCCGTCGGGGCCCTGGGGGTCGCCGTCGGAGGAGAAGAAGATGAAAGTTCGCAGCTCTGTTCGGCGCATGTGCGCCCAATGCAAGATCGTCCGGCGTCGCGGCGTGGTTCGCGTCATCTGCAAAGCCGACCCCCGTCACAAGCAAAAGCAGGGCAAGTAGCCCGCTGACCTAGGAAAACACAATCATGGCAAGAGTCGTTGGAGTAGACATCCCTCCGCACAAGCGGTTGGAGATCGGCCTCACCTACATCTTTGGGGTGGGTCGCACCACTGCGTTGGAGCTCTGCAAGAAGCTGTCCTTGGATCCGGGGATGAAGATCCGCGATCTGTCCGAAGTGCAGTTACGCGATTTGGCGGAACTCCTGCGGAAGGACTACACCGTGGAAGGGGAATTGCGTCGGTCCTTGGCGGCCGACATCACCCGCCTGCGCGACATCGCCTGCTACCGCGGCCTGCGTCACCGCCGGGGTTTGCCCGTGCGCGGCCAGCGCACCCGCACGAACGCGCGCACCCGCAAGGGTCCCAAGCGCACCGTGGCCGGCAAGAAGTCCGTCAAGGGCATGAAGTAACCCAACCGCTCGTCCCCGAACAACCTATCCCCTGATTCGATCCCAGCTCGCACGAGCTCAGCATCATGGCCAAGACCACCAAGCGTAAGCCGAAGAAGAACGTGCCCAAGGGCGTGGCGCACATCAAAGCCACGTTCAACAACACCCACGTCACCCTGACCAGCGTGCAAGGCGACACCATCGCCTGGGGCACCGCGGGCAGCATGGGCTTCAAGGGCACTCGCAAGAGCACCCCCTTCGCCGCCCAGCGCGCCGCGCAAAACGCTGCCCAGAACGCCATCCGCAACGGCATGAAGGAAGTAGAAGTGCGCGTCAAAGGCGCCGGCTCGGGCCGCGAGTCCGCCATCCGCGCCCTGTCCAACGCTGGCCTGCGCGTCACCCTCATCGAAGACGTCACCCCCTTGCCCCACAACGGATGCCGCGCTCGCAAGCGTCGCCGCGTCTAAACCGTCCAAGCTGAGCGCTCCGTTCAGAACCAAAGAGAAACCTTATGGCTCGTTACACCGGACCCAAAGTCAAGCAGTGCCGCCGAGAGGGGATGAACCTCTTCTTCCTGGGGCAAAACACCTCCAGCGGCAAGGTCGCCGCGCTCCAGAAGCGCGACTACCCGCCGGGAGTGCATGCACAAAGCCGCCGCAAGATCACCGAATACGGCGTGCGCCTGCGTGAAAAGCAAAAACTCAAGCGCGTCTTCGGCGTGTTGGAGAAGCAGTTCATGCTGTACTTCAAGGAAGCCGAACGCATCAAAGGCAACACCGGCGAAAACCTTTTGGCTCTGCTCAGCCGGCGCCTCGACAACGTGGTGCTCTCCGGCGGCATGTCCACGACCCTGGCCCAGGCCCGTCAGCTCGTGAACCACGGCCACTTCCTGGTCAACGGCAAGCGCTGCACGATCCCGTCCTACCAGGTACGCCCCGGCGACGTGGTGAGCCCGCGCGGCAAGGAAAACACCAAGAAGATGGTCTCCGACGCCCTCGAGCTCAACAAAGGCGGAGCCGTGCCCTCGTGGCTGGACGCCAACTCGGACTCGATGACCGTCACCGTCTCCGGCTTGCCCAAGCGCGAAGACTTCCAATTCCCCATCCAAGAGCAACTCATCGTCGAGCTTTGCTCGAAGTAACCCATCACCCTCCGAGGGGAGACGAACACCATGCGCATTCGATGGCGTAACTTTGAACTGCCGAGCAAGGTCCAGCCCGACACCGAGAGCTTGACCAAGAACTACGGCCGCTTCGTGGTCGAACCCTTTGAGAAGGGCTTCGGGCACACGATCGGTACGGGGCTGCGGCGTGTGCTGCTGTCTTCCATCTCGGGTGCGGCGGTGACCTCCGTGCGCATCGCGGGTGCGAACCACGAGTTCGACAGCCTCGAAGGCGTGTACGAGGACATCGCGGACCTGATCCTGAACCTCAAGCAACTGCGGGTGCAGTACGATGGCGATGAGCCGATCATCTGCAAGATCCGCCGCACCGAAGAGGGCGACGTGACCGGCGCCGACGTGGAGTGCCCCGGCGATGCTCGGGTCGCGAACCCGGGGTTGCACCTGTGCACCCTGACCATGGATCGCGACCTGGAGATCGACCTGGAGGTCAAGCGCGGCCGCGGCTACGTGAACTCCGAGGAGAACCGGGACGAAACCCAAGAGCTGGGCACGATCCCCGTGGACTCCATGTACTCGCCGGTGCACCGCGTGCGTTTCGCCGTGGAAGCCACCCGCGTGGGCAAGTTCACCAACTACGATCGCCTCGTGCTCGAGATCTGGACCGACGGCACCATGACCCCGGAATTGGCGCTGACCGAAGCCGCCAAGATCTACCGCAAGCACCTGAACCCCTTCGTGTTGTACGACGCCAACCCCGAGCGCGATCCCTTGGCGGAGAGCCCGGCTTCCAGCGAGTACAACAAGACCAACCAAAAGCAGTCCGAGCTGCAGCAGCTGCTCAGCCTGCCCATCTCCGAGTTGGAGTTGTCCGTGCGCGCGCGCAACTGTCTGGACGGTGCCAACCTGCGGACCCTCATGGACGTGGTGTCGCTCACCGAGAGCGAAGTCATGCACCTCAAGAACCTGGGCAAAACCAGCCTGACCGAGATCAAGCAGAAGCTCGCCGAGCGCGGCTTGTCTTTCGGCATGAACGTCAACGGCTAACCGACCAAGCCCACCCCCGAACCTTCCCTTCTGAAGAGAGCCTAGTCATGCGTCACCGCGTCTCCGGATCGAAACTCGGCCGTACCACCAGCCACCGCATTGCGATGACCCGCAACATGGCGGCTTCGGTGATCGAGCACGAGCGCATCATCACCACCTTGCCGAAAGCCAAGGCCATCAAGCCGTTCGTCGAAAAGCTCGTGACCCTCGCCAAAGAGCCGAGCCAGCACAACCGTCGTCGCGCGTTCGCCAAGCTGCGCAACAAGGAGGCCACGGCCAAGTTGTTCGACGTGCTGGGTCCGCGCTTCGCCGATCGTCCGGGCGGCTACTGCCGTGTGGTCAAGCTGGCCAAGCGCCGCCTTGGCGACGCCGGCGAGCGTGCCATCCTGGAATTCGTCGAGCGCACCCCGGCCGAAATGGCTGCGAGCGACGAAGCCTAAGCTCCGCGGGATTTTCCCGCACCCATCCATGCAGCAAGCTCGGCGCGCCCGCCGGGCTTGCTGTTTTGTGTTGCTGGCCCGGTGCGGGCGCCGGGCTTGTGGTTCCTGTTTCCGTGCCTCGGGGTATGCGTCGGGCTCGCAGTTTGCGTGATGGGGCGCACGGGGGGTCCGCGCTTTCCCTGGGGACCCGCTCCGGCCCGTTGGATGACTCCAAGGTTTCGGGAAACGCAGCATCGCTTCCGCACCAGCGCGCTGGTTCGCACCCATGCCCTGTGCCCAGCGGTCCGGCGGAGATTCCAGCGGAACCCGAACCATGACGTGAGCCCGAGGCTTGGTATCGTCACTCACCGTTTTTTGTGTTCCGGTTAGGTTGGGGGGATGGCGAATCGCTGGCTACGAACGATGTCGTGCGCCTGGACGCTCGCGCTCGGCGCGTGGGCTTGCGGAACCCCGCACGCCAACCCGACGGACTTGCCCCTGCGACCCGGCAGCATCGAGCTGCACCCCAGCGGCGCACTCAAGAAGGGCTACCTGACCGAACCCTATCGCTGGCCGGGACCGCCCGAATGGCCGCTGCAGCGCTGGGTGCACTTGTATCCGGACGGGACCCTGCGCGGCGGGCAGCTGCGCGAGGCGGTCCCCTGGCAAGGTTTCACCCTGCCGCAGCACAGCTTCTTGTGGTTCCACGCAGCAGGACACTTGGAGAGCGTCTGGCTGGCGGAGGTCACCGAGGTGGAGAGTGTGCTCTGCCGGGGCGGAAGGCATTCGAAAGTCTCCACGGGCTTCGACGAGCAGGGGCGCTTGCGCAGCGCCTTCCTGGCCCACGACCAGGTGGTGCAGGGCATCCCCTGCGAGGCGAGCTTGTTGGTGCCCGTGCGCTTCGGCGCCGACGGACGCATCGAGAGTGCCAAACTCTCGCGGCGCTTCGAACAGAATGGGCGGAGTTGGGATCGCGGCGATCGCTGGGAGCGTCCGGCGCAAACGCCTTAGACCGGGCTACACGTCGTCAGCGTCGAGGACCGCGTCGACGGCAGGAGGTTCGTAGGTCTCCATCGCGTCCAAGAGATCTTCGACCTGGTCGCGAACCAGCAACATCTGCATAGGCGTCTTGAGAACGTAACCCTGCCCGTGGGCGTGAGCCAAAAAGCCCAGGAGGTCGTCGTAGTAGCCTTCGACGTTGAGCACCCCGATCGGCTTGTGGTGAAACCCGAGGTGCGCCCAGGTCCAGATCTCGAACAGTTCTTCCAGAGTGCCGATGCCTCCGGGCAAGGCAACAAACCCGTCGGAGAGCTGTTCCATGAGGGTTTTACGCTCGTGCATGGAACGCACCACGTGTTGTTCGGAGAGTCCGCCGTGGGCCACCTCGCGCTCCACGAGCGCATCGGGGATGACGCCGACCGCGCGGCCCCCCTCGGCGAGCACCGTGTCGGCGACGAGGCCCATGATGCCCACCTTGGCGCCGCCGTAGACGAGACCGTATCCCCGCGCCACCAGTGCTTTCGCCAGGATGCGCGCGGTCTCCGCATAGGCCGGCGAAGCTCCCAGGTTGGAGCCGCAATAGACGCACAGGTGCTTTTGGCGGCCCATCAGATGCGCACCAATCCCACGCGGCCTTGGCCCAGGTGCTCGATCATTTCCTGGGCCAACCCTTCCGAGATGTTGACGCCGTGTTTGGCTCGCACGCGCCGCACGCGGCCGTCGTCACCGGTCACCATCAGGAACAAGGGGCGGTCGCCCCGGTGGCGGGTGGCCACCTCCAGGAGGTCTTCCAAACGGTGTTGGTCGCGGGGATCGAGCTGCAGGGAAAGACCCCCTTGGAACAACTCGAGGGCGCTGGCCAACGGCAAGACTCGGTCCACGATCAGCGCGGGTTCGTCCCCCGAGTCCTCGATTTTGGCGATGCAAAGGATGACCTCGCCGTTTTCGATCGCATCGCGGCACTCTTCGTAGGTGCGCGGGAAGACCGTGGCGGAGATCGAGCCGTGCAGGTCCTCCAAGCGGAAGCGGCACATCTTTTGACCCGCCATGCGCCCACTCTTGACGACCAACTCGGCCTTCTGCAACACGAGTCCCGCCACGCGCACCTCGGTGCCGCCCTCCAGTTGGGCGAATTGCGGGATGGGGGAAGAGGACAAGAGCCCGACCATGCCGGACTTTTCCTGCAGAGGGTGCCCGGTCAGGTAGAACCCCAGCACTTCGTACTCGAGGGCCAGGGTTTCCATGTTGTCCAACGCTTTGGAATCGTCGATGCCGTCGGCGGTGCCGACGGCGGGCCCCGCGGCTTCATCCGATTCGCCGAACATGCCGAACATGGACATCTGCCCCGTGCGGCGACTGTCCGCCGCGACGCTGGCATCGGCGAGCGCCCCTTCGAGCGCCGCCAAAACGGCGCCGCGGTTGTGGCCGGTTTCGTCGAAGCAGCCGGCTTTGGTGACCGCTTCCCATGCCAGTTTGCCCGTCTGTGCCGGGTCGACCTCGCCGGTCAGGGTGTGCAAAGTGATCTCCTGCTCTTCCGCCAGCATGCGGTTGCGGGCAGCGATGATCGCTTCGGCGGCCTTTTGCCCCATGCCCTTGATGGCCCCCAAACCGAAGCGGATGGCTTGCTTGCCTTCGGGTTCGAAATCCCAGACCGACTGGGTGATGGTGGGGGGCAGGATCGCGACCCCGGCGCGCTTGGAATCGTCGAGGAAGTTTTTGACCTTGTCCGAATCGCCCATCTCGCAGGAGAAGTTGGCGGCCAGGAACGCGGTGCGGTAGTTCGCCTTCAAAAACGCGGTCTGGTAGGTGATCACCGCGTAGGCGGCGGTGTGCGACTTGTTGAAGCCGTAACCACCGAACTTGAGGATGATGTCCCAGACCTCCTCGGCGGTCGCCCGCGGGCAACCGTTCTTCTCGGCGCCGTCGATGAACTGCGCCGAGAACTTCTGCATGATCTCGGGCTTTTTCTTGCCCATCGCCTTGCGCAGGTTGTCGGCGTCGTTGAGGGAAAAGCCGCCCAGCTCCACCGACACCAACATGATCTGCTCTTGGTACACCAAGCAGCCGTACGTGCCCGCCAAGATTTTTTCCACGCTGGGGTGGGGGTATTCGATCGCTTCGCGGCCGTGCTTGCGATCGACGAACATGTCCACCATGCCCGATTCGAGCGGGCCCGGGCGGTACAGGGCCAAGACGGCCGCGATGTCCTCGAAACAGTCCGGCTTGAGGCGCGCGAGCAGCTTGCGCATGCCCTCCGATTCCAACTGGAAGACCCCCAACGTGTCCCCCTGCATCAACATTTGATAGGTGGCTGGATCTCCCGCGGGCAGATTTTCCAGATCGGGCACCGGGTCGCCCATCTTTTCGATGTTGCGCAGGGTCTTTTCGATGATGGTCAGGGTGCGCAACCCCAAGTAGTCCATCTTGAGCAGCCCAAGCTCCTCCAACGTGGGGCCCGGGTATTGGGTCGTGATGTCCTCGCCGTTGCGACCGAGGGGCACGAACTCCACCGTGGGTTTCGGCGTGATGACGACGCCGGCCGCATGGGTAGAGACGTGGCGCGCCATACCCTCCAGGGGCACCGAGAAGTCGAACAGTTCGCGGAAGAGCTCCCCTTGGTTGCGGAAGGCTTGCAGCTCCGCATCGGTCTCCAATGCTTTGCCCAGCGACGGCGCGCCGGGGCCTGCGGGGATCTTTTTGGCGATCTTGTCCACTTCCCGCAACGGAATGTCGAGCACCCGGCCTACGTCGCGCACCACCGTGCGGGAGGCCATGGTCCCGAACGTCACGATCTGGGTGACCTTGTCGCGGCCGTATTTTTCGCGGGTGTATTCGATGACCGCTTCGCGACCTTCTTTGCAGAAGTCGATGTCGATGTCGGGCATGGACACCCGGCTCGAGTTCAGGAACCGTTCGAAGAGCAGGTCGTACTCCAGCGGGTCCACTCGCGTGATGTCGAGCAAGTAGGCGACGATCGATCCCGCCGCACTGCCCCGACCGGGCCCGACGGGGATGCCGTTTTGCCGGGCCCAGCGGATGATGTCCCAAACGATCAAGAAGTAGCTGACGAAGCCCAACTCCTTGATGACGCCGCTCTCGTGAGCCAAGCGCTCGCGCGCGCGGCGATTGTCGCCGGGGTACAGCTCGGGCAAGCGCTGGTGCAAGAGCCGATCGAAGAGCGCTTCGGGGCTCTCGCCCGTTTCGCTCTCGAATTCCGGCATGTGGTAGGTACCGAATTCGATGTTCAGGTCGACCTGTTCCGCCACGTCCATGGTGGCTTGCAAGGTGTCGGGGAGATCGCGGAACATGTGCGCCATCTCTTCCCGCGTCTTGAAGAACAAAGAATCCGTATCGAAACGGAAGCGCTTTTCGTCGTCCCGCTTGGCCCCGGTATTGATGCACAGCAAGATGTCTTGCGCGTGGCAATCCTCCGCCCGCAGGTAGTGGATGTCGTTGGTGGCGACCATCGGAATGCCCGTCTGCTGGTGCAAACGATGCAAGGACTCGTTGGCTTTGGCTTGGATGTCGATGCCGTTGCGTTGCAGCTCGAGCCAAAAGTGGTCGGGACCAAACAGATCGCGCAACCTAGCGGCCAGTTCGGCGGCCTCCTTTTCTTTGTCCTGCAGGAAGAGCTGATTGATCTCGCCAGCCAAGCACCCCGACAAACACGAAATGCCCTCGGCGTGCTGGGACAACAGGTCCATGTCGATGCGCGGTCGGAAGTGGTAGCCGTTCACGAAGGCCTCGGAGGAGAGCTTCATGAGATTGCGGTAGCCCACGTCGTTGCGCGCCAGCAGGGTCAGGTGGCTGTAGCCGTTGCCGCGCTTCTTGCTGTGCGGCTGGTGCATGGACTGCTTGGCGATGTAGACCTCGCAGCCCACCAAGGGCTTGATGCCACCCTTTTGGCACTTCTGGTACAGCTCGATCGCGCCGTACATGTTGCCGTGATCGGTCAGGGCCAACGCCCGTTGCCCGTCGTCCTGGCAGGCTTGGACCAAGTCGCCGATGCGGTTGGCACCGTCGAGCAAGCTGTACTCGGAGTGCACGTGCAGGTGCACGAAGTCGGGAGAGCCCATAGGATTCGAGGTGCGCCCGGTGGGGGGGAGAGCGATCGCGGCGCGAACGACCGCTCCGTGCGGAGAGGCGGGCCGGCGGCCCGCTAGCCGTTGCGCAACAAGAGCGAGAGCAAACTCTTCTGCGTCGGCAGCCGGTTGGCAGCTTGGTCGATGATCAAGCTGCGCGGCCCGTCGAGGACCCGGTCGGTGACCTCCAGGTTACGGCGCACCGGCATGCAATGCATGAGACGCGTGTCTTGGCCGAGCTCCATGACGCCGTCATCCACGCACCAATGTCCCTGACGCGCGCCGCGCTGGGCGGCGAGGCTCGCCTTCCCGTAGGTCTCGAGGCTCCACCAAGAGCGCGCGTAGATCACGTGGCTGCCCTCGGCGGCGGTTTTCATCTCCATGCCCGTCTCCAAGCTCGCGCCCCGACCCTGGGCGATGTTGCGCGCATTGCGCAGCACCTCTTCGTCCAAGTCAAAGCCCGGCGGGTGCGCCACGCGCACGTTCATGCCCGCGCGCAGACCGGCCATTAGCATGGAGTGCACGACCGAAGGGCTGGAGGGCGTGGGGGATTGGGTCCAGGCGATGGTCAGACGCTTGCCCTGCAGTTCGCCCAACGATTCGCGCAAGGTCATCAGGTCGGCCAAGGCCTGCAACGGGTGCCACAGCGCGCTCTCCATGTTGATGACCGGCACCCGCGAGTGCTGCGTCCACGAGCGGATCTGCTCGTCCTTGCGGTCTACGGCCCACGACTTGCCCGCCAGGGCCGGCCGAATCGCGATGGCGCCCACGTAACACGAGAGGGCGGCGGCCGCGTCCTTGATGTGCTCGGGGGCCGCTCCGTCCATCAAGCGCGCGTCGCGCGCCTCGAGCTCCCAAAAGTCCGAGGCGGCGTTTAGGTTGACCGTATGCCCGCCCAACTGATGCATAGCCACCTCGAGCGAAGTGCGCGTGCGCAGGGACGGGCGGAAGAAGAGGAGGCCCACTGTGATGCCGGCCAATTCGGCCCGGGAGACGCCACGCTTGAGGCGCGCGGCGAGGTCCAGCACGTCCTCGATTTCCCGGTCGCTGAGGTCTTCCAGGCGGGTGAAGTGGGCGGGCTGACGGGCGGCACTCATGCCCCTAGGGTAGCGCCTTGGACCCATGCATTGCGATCCCGGGCCCGGGTTGGCGGGGCGGAATCGGTGCAGGTCGGAGACACGGTCAGGCGCGCCGGATTTTGGCCCGTTGGATTGGGGTGCTTTCTTGACAGGCCCCGAGGCCAGGGCTACAACCTTCCCCTCGCAAGCACCCGTAGCTCAACTGGATAGAGCACCTGACTACGGATCAGGAGGTTTCAGGTTCGAATCCTGACGGGTGTACCAACCCTTCTCGCGGGCGGCGCAGATGCGCTGACCAGCCGGGATGGGGAGCCCCTTGCCGAAGCGGTGCGGAAGCGATCCCGAGGCTCGACGCGCTCCGGAAGCCTCCCGTCGACTGGGCCAGCGCCCGAGGCGATTCCCGCCCCAGGCCGCCGACCCCGGGCTCGCCTCCTTGACAATCGAACGCTTCTCGAATGACCCGCACCAGCGGACCTCGCCAGGATCTCCTTGGAATTCGTGCCCGTAGAACCATTCGTACCGGAACAGCCCGGCGATGCCCACTTCATGGGGCTCGCCCTGGAAGAGGCCCAACGCGCGTTCGCCCGCGACGAGGTGCCCATCGGGGCCGTGCTGGTGCTCAAGGATCGCGTGCTCGCCCGCGGACACAACCTGACCCGCTGGCGCCGCGACCCGACCGCACACGCCGAAATGCGGGCCCTGGTGCGCGCGACCCGCGCGACGGGGGACTTGCGCCTGCCGGGCGCGGTGGTCTACACCACGGTGGAACCCTGTTTCATGTGTGCCGGAGCCCTGGTGCATGCCCGCGTCGAGCGGGTCGTGTGGGGGGCCCGCGACGAGAAGTTTGGTGGCTGCGTTTCCCTGGGCAGCGTCCTCGCGACGCCCGGAGCCAACCACCAAGTGCAAGCCACCGAAGGGGTGCGCGCCGAAGAAGCGCGCGCGCTGCTTCGCGAGTTCTTTCAAATCAAACGTACAGCGGCGCGCCGCGAACGGGGGCAGGCCTAGGGCCTTCCCGCGGATTCGGCTCGTCTGCGTAGCTCGGACACGGGGGAGAGGAGGTTTCCTCTTCCGCGTTTTGGGTGAGGTGTCGGAGTGGCTTAACGAGCTGGTTTCGAAAACCAGTGTGTCTTCGGGCACCGGGGGTTCAAATCCCTCCCTCACCGCCACCTTGGGCTGTAGCGGCCCTGGCTGACGCCTCAGCGGACGTGGATTCGCGTTTCCGTCTCGACGTGGCGTTCGCCACGACTCGACGAAAACGCGAATCCACGTCCACTGAGACGCCAGCCAGGGCCACTACAGCTCAAGGTGGGGGCGCTCTTGGCGGCCAGGTGTTGTGTGTGGGCTTGGCGCGGCGCTGCGCGCGCGCCTTGGGCGGCTTTTGCCGGGGATGGGGGCCGTGGGGTGAGCGGTGCGCAACTGAGTACGTTGTTTGGTGCAGCCTGGGTTCTGATTGGAGCCTGGGGTTGACAATTTTGGAGAGGTGTCTGAGTGGCTTAAGGAGCACGCTTGGAAAGCGTGTGTGTGGGAAACTGCACCGAGGGTTCAAATCCCTCCCTCTCCGCCACCTTTCGCCGTGGTTCTTCTGGCTGCCGCTCCAGCGAACGCGGATTCGCGTTTCCGTCCTCGACGTGGCTTGCGCCACGACTGCGGCGAAAACGCGAATCCGCGTCCACTGGAACGACAGCCAGAAGGACCACGACGAAAGGTGGCCGCATGCAGCGGGTGGCTAGGACGCGCCTGGGTGCCTTTTTGTCGGTGTTGATAATGAGTGAGGGGGAGTGGGTCCGGTCCCTTGGATGTGTCGGGTTCGAACCGGGTCAGGCCGGGAACGGAGCAGCCCTAAGGACTTTGGTGCAGGCCAGGGTGCCCGGGCCCTCTTCCCCTCTCTCTCTTTCGCCCGTTTGTCCTCTTTGATTGGGTGGGCGTCTTGCTTGGCTTCTGGCGTTTGGTGGACCTTTTTGGATGGCCTTGTTGTGGAGGGGAGTGGGGCTTTCTTTTTTTCTTGCAGCCCGGAGGGCTGCTTGGGGGCTTCGAGGGGGGTGTGCGGAGTTTTTGGGAAGGGGATGAGGTAGAGTGTCGGGCATGTCGTATCTGGTGCTGGCGCGGAAGTATCGGCCTCGGGGGTTTGAGGAGGTGGCGGGGCAAGAGGTGATCCTCAAGACCTTGAAGGGGGCGATTGAGTCCGGGCGCATTGGGCA
>JAUHXY010000024.1 GCA_030426785.1 bacterium | reverse complement strand
GATGGCCCACAACAACTCGTGCACGCTGCGCAAGGCCACACACGCGACGCGAAAGGCGGTGCGCGCCGTTTGGCGCCACGCGGGGGTCGTTTGTCCGGGACCGGCGTTCCAAAAGGCGTGGGACGCGAGCACGCCCAGGATCAACCCCGCGATGAGCGCGATCCCCATGGAGGCCAAGGCGTAGCGCAGCGTCGTCCCGATGGCGAGCAGCATGGCCCCGAGGAACGGGGGCGCGTCGACCAACGGGGTCGCGTTTTCGTACGTCCAAGCCGGTTGCCAAGCAGCCGCGAAGAAGCGCTTCCACAACCTCCAGCCTTGGTCGCGCGGCATCCATCCGTCCCAGCGCATGTCCAGGGCCCAAGCAGATCCCCAACCCACGAGCAGCAATCCCAACAGCGCGTAGCGCCGTTTGAAACGCGAAGGTTCCCGTAGGCTTCCGGCGGTGGACACGGGAGACGGATTCACGACGGTAGAGCGACACCAGGACGTTCTGCGCCGTCCTCCGCAGTTTCGTACAGGGCTTCCCAGTCGGCTGCCCGCACTTCCTCCCGATCACAGTCAAACAACACGCGCCCCTGGCGCAGCCCGACCAAGCGTGGGAAGTATTCCTTCGCTAGATCGGCTTGGTGCAGGCTGACCACCAGGGGGATGCTCCGGTCCCGGGCCACCTGCAGCAGCAACTCGAGCACCGAGCGCGCCCGGCTGGGGTCCACGGACGCAACCGGTTCGTCTGCCAAAAGGACGCTCGGCTCTTGGTACAACGCCCGCGCCAGCGCGACGCGTTGCGCCTCTCCGCCCGAAAGGTTGCGCACCGGTTCGAACAGCTTTTCCTCGATGCCCAACTCCTCCAACAGGGCGAAGACCTGCGCTTTGGTCGTGGGGGAGGGCCACAGGAGATGCCGCAAGGCGCCCAGCAACCCAAAGCGTCCGAGGCGCCCCGCCAAGACGTTGGGCAGAACCCGCAGGTTCGGCACCAAGGCCAAATCCTGGTGCACGAAACCGACGCGGCGCCGCAGATCGCGCAACTCGGCGGGGCTCGCGATCCGCGGGTTGACATCGAGCAATTGCGCTTCGCCTTGGGACGGCAAGAGGGTGCCCCCCAACAAGCGCAACAACGAAGTTTTGCCGGCCCCGCTCGGGCCCAACAGGGCCACCGGGACTTCGTCGTGAATGTCCAGATCCACGCCGCGCAAGACGGGAAACCCGGCTTGTTGGGCGTGGACCCCGGCTAAGCGAAAGGAAGAGGCCAAGGCGAGGGTTGCACGGCGGCGGTGGCCGCCATAGGCCGGAGCGCACCGCATGGCGGCGCGCTCCGGAATCCGCAGCTTATCGCAACATGCCCAGGTCGCGCATGGTTTGCGCGATGGGCTCAAACTCCTCGTTGGTGGCTTTGATCAAGCCTTCGGGACGATCCAAAGCCTTCAGCAGCTCGGGATCCTCGATGCTGACGAGGGCGTTTTGCAGACGATCGAGGAAGTCCTTCCCGTAACGCTCTAGGAGGATCGGGTGCGCGGTCCAGTTGTAGTCCGGGTAGTCCGGGGTGGTCCAAACCTTGACGCAAACCTCGGGGTCAATCTTGCCCGTGGAAACGAGACGATCGTAGGTCTTGTAGTTCATGGCCCCGCACTCCACGGTGCCGTCGTTGACCATCTCCGCGGTGCGGTCGTGGCTGCCGGAGAAGCGGTTGGCATGGCCAAAGAACTCCTCGGGGCTTTGCCCGGTGGTTTCGCGAATGAAGTACTCCGGCATCACGCGGCCGGAAGTCGAATCTTCGCTTCCGAAGGTGAAGGTCTTGCCTTTCATGCCCATGGGAAAGTCGTCGCTGGGCGCGATGCCGGTGCTGGCGTTGGCGATGAAGTAGGACTTGTACTGGGGGTCCACGACGCCTTGCGCGATGGCTTGGGCGCCCTCGACCGCGCGTCGGGCGTGCACACCGGTGACGCCGCCGAACCAAGCGAGCTGGATGTCCCCGGCTTTGAACGCCTCGACGGAGGCCGAGTAGCTCGCGCTGGGGTTGTACTGGACGGGGATCTCGAGCTCGGCGGATAGGTAGTCGGCCAGCTTTTGGTAGCGGGCTTTGAGCTCGGTCTTGTTGTCGTCGGGGATGGCGCTGAAGACGAGGGCGGCTTGGGTCCCGTCCGAGGATCCGCCGTTCTCTTGGGCATCCGCGTCTTTGCCTCCGCAGGCAGCGCTCAGAAGAAGGAGGGGGAGGGCGAGGAAACGGAAGGCACCACCCGGGCGCCGAGAGGTCTCAGGTTGTCGCATTGCGCTGGGGCTCCTTGCGGAGTGGGGTAGAGAAAACGAAGGGTCGTCGAGGCCAATCGAGGGCCTCTCGTGCGGCGGGAAAACCTGCCGCGGGGGGTAGCCTAGCGACCGCTTCCAGCTGCGGACAGGATTCCTCGTCGCCGAATCCGGCCTGCAGCGGTGACCCCCTGCGAAATCGGGAGGGGAACCCGTAAACTTTGCGTTCGAGCGGTCCTTGCATGCTCCCCATCCCACTTCCCACGGCCCTACGCCTTCTCGCAGTCCACGCAGCTTCGCGCAGCCAAACCACGAACTGAATCAGGTCACCGTGGGGCGCGTGCCCAGCGAGCAGCCCGCGCTTTCGTGGATCGAAGAGCGGCCGGGGCCGGACGCGAACGGGGAGGGACGCCTGACTTCCGACGAATGGGAGGCGAACCTCCTGGAGATCCAGAACGACAGGGGGCGGTTCTGGAAGGTTCTTTTTGCGGGTTGACCGCAGCCCGAAAGGGAGGCGAATGGGTCGGTCGAGGAGATCGAGCCTGAATGGGACGGATTTGGCTTCGTGCGATACCCGGGTAGCGTTTTGGAGCGCTTGGCGCCCGTGGAAGGAAAACCCGCAGCCCTGAACTACGCCCTCACCGCGAAGGAAGCCCCGAGCCCCGGACACTGGGATCCATAGGAGCTTGAAGGAGGGGGGGCACGCAGCGGTGCGGGTGCACGCGCGGAACGGCTAGACGGAGGTGCACTTGCAGCCCGGGCCCGGTGCGGGTCGTGCAACGCAGCCCATTCATTGTGAACGACCTGTGGGCCGGCGGCCGGTGGCTCGTTGCGGGATTGGGCACGGTGGGCAACCTCCCGCGGTTGCCGGCCGCAGTGCTAGCCAAGGCCGTTGGGGTGGTGGCCAACCGCGGGTACGCCGGGCAACGGCTAGGGCTTCGAATCGCGATCGCCTAGGGATGGTGCGCGCTCGTGTTTTGGTCGCACGAATTCGGACGGCTCCCCTTGGCTCCATTCGGCGGGGCTTAGCGCATGCTGCCACTTACGGCGTGCGTCCCACAGCCCACCGGGCCGCGCCGAGTGCGACCAGACCCGTGCCCATTCCGCCATAACCGCTCGACCCTCGCGTACCAAAGCGTTCGACAAAGCAGTCCCCTCCAGGCGCTGTTGGGCGACCGCGGTGGCCCAGTCCGCAGCTCGCAAAATGGCGTCCAGCTCTTCGAAGTCGGCTCTCCAAACCCCGCGGGCGCGCTGCAAGCGCATGCGCAATTGGGCCAACCGCTCGCGATACGCTTGAGCACCGCGGGCATCGAAGCGCGGTGCGCGCGCGGTCCAAGACTCCTTGGAGTTTGGGCCGTGGGGGGGATAGCGCAGGGCGTAAAAGGGCCCGGTTCCATTGCGCGCCCCGTCCTGCAAACGGTCCGTGGCCCGCACCGTATCCCACAAGATCCCGGCCAGCTTGGCCTGGGAATCGCCCCAGCACCACGCTCCCAAGGCGCGCAAAAAGTGAGCTGCATCCGCTTCGAGCGGGCGGTCCGGATTCCAAGCTCGCGCAAAGAAGGTCAGGATGGCCGGGTCCGACAGCCGGTACGGCTGCCAGTGTCCGTAGTCGCCCCAGTCTGTCAAGACGAGACCGCTAGCGCCAAAGCGTAAGGCAGCTTGCACGGCCGAGGCGATGTTGGCTTGCGCGTTGGACCAACGACCGGTCAAGGATTGCCACGCGGAGGTGCCGGCCGCGATCCAAAACTCGACGCCCCGTTCGTGCAGGGTTTGCGCCTGTTCCGCTAGGGGATGGTCCGCTTCGTAGCCCCACAAGACGGCGACGCCATCGGGGGGCAACCTGTCGAGCACCTCGGGATGCTCCAGCACGATGTCCGCCCAATACGCTAGGCGCTTGCCGTGCTCGCGCGCCAAAGCGGCGACGCTCTTTAGGTAGGTTCCGTAGAGGGTGCCGATCCCATCCCGTTCGGCAGCCTCCCGGGAACGACCCCGGCCCACGTCGAAGGTTTCGTCTAATCCACCTTGCACGAAGGGACCCTCAAAGAGCGGCAAGAGTTGCCCGAATAGGTCGCGTACCAGGGCGAGGCTACCCGGGTCCGTGGGGCACAGGCTGAACGGCTCTCGCTCGTAATCGAAGGCGTGGAAGTCTCCCTCGGGCTGTTCGGCCAAGTGCCGGTAAGGCCGGCAGCGCAGCCAGCGATGCATGTGCCCGAAGGTGTTTTGGTTGGGAATCAGTTCGATGCCGCGCGAGGTGGCGAGGTTTTGCAGCCAGCGCACGTCTTCGACCGTCATCGGAGAGTAACCC
This sequence comes from bacterium, assembly GCA_030426785.1. Taxonomy (GTDB): domain Bacteria; phylum Planctomycetota; class UBA1135; order UBA1135; genus NORP259. The sequence goes on along the minus strand of JAUHXY010000024.1, from coordinate 21,870 downwards.
GCGTGCACCGCGCTGTGCCCTGCGTAGGCAAAGGTGTGCTCCGTGTAGAGCTCCACATGATTGCCCTTCAAGCGTGCGATCGAATCGATGCGGCGGGCTAACGCCGCGCGGGTGGGGACGCGGTCCCGACTGATGTCCAGCATGTACCCGCGGCGCAGCACGGCTGGACCGTCTTCGAGCTGCAAACCCTGGAGCGCTTGTCCGCGCAGGGCGAATGCGACCCATTGCCCCAAAGTGATGGCCGCGAACCACGCGCCGGACCCGTCGGCCGCGCCTACCTCGATCCCGTCGGAATCGATCGCGAGGGTATAGGCCTGGGGTCCTAGGTCCGAGCGCAGGCTCCAGCGAATGTTCAGGCCGCCAAAGGCGCGCGCCCAGTGCAAAGCCCAGTTCCAATCCAAGCGTTCGGTCCCAGGAAACACTTTCGGGGCCGGCCCCTCGGGAGCGCCACCTCGACCGTCCGGCAAACGGTACACCGTCTCCACCGCCGTCCATCGGCGGGGCTCGGGATAGAAAGGTGATGGCGTCGGAGCGATGAGCATGGCGGGCATGGGATCCGCAGTTCCCCGGTGGTATCTTGAGGCGCGCACCCGAGCGGGGAAAGAACATGTCGCAACAAGCGGAGACCGAAGCCCAATCCCAGCGCCCCGCATCGAAGGGGCCGGATCCCCGGGGGGGGACCCAGGGAATGGCGCCGAGCACGGACCGAGGTTTGAGCCTCCGGGAGCGCTGGGGCTTGCTCGCCCTTTTGGTGCTCGCCTTCGGACTCCGGCTTTGGAACGTGCACGCCATGGAGGGCAACCCGCGTTTCCTTGAACCGGTCATGGATGCGGCCTACCACTTGGAGTGGGCGCAAGCGATTGTGGCGGGGGAGACCTTCCAGGATGACGCCTACTTTCGGGCGCCCCTCTACCCCTGGATGTTGGCCGCGATCCTCAAGGTGACGGGCGCAAGCCTGTTCGCCATCCGGCTCGTCCAGTGTTTGTTGGGGACCCTGACCGTTTGGCTCGTCTGGCGCATCGGGCGGCGCACGTGGGGGCCGGCCGTCGGTTGGGTGGCTGGGGTGCTCGCGGCGACCTATTGGGTGCTCGTCTATTTCGACGGCGAACTGTTGATCCCGAGCCTGTACGTGCCGCTGCTCTTGTGGGCCTTGCACGGGACCCTGCGGTTGCCCGAACGCGGCTTTGCCCCCCAATCCTGCGCTTGGGTGGGGGTGGCCTACGGTCTCGCGGCGATCGCGCGTCCCAACGTGTTGCTGTTCATGCCCGTCCTATTCTTTTGGGTCTGGGCCAAGCGCGGTGGCGCCCAAGGAATGCGCGGACGATGGGCCAGCGGTTTGGCGCTGACCCTAGGAACCGTCTTGCCGATTCTGCCCATCACGGTGCGCAACTTGGTGGTCAGCGGGGAGCCCGTGCTGATCGCGACCCAAGCCGGGGTGAATTTTTGGATCGGCAACCACCCCGAGTCGGACGGCATGACCGCGCTGGTTCCAGGGACGCGCGCCGGTTGGTGGGAAGGCTACGAAGACTCTCGGCGCATGGCCCGCGAGGAAGCCGGTCGCGACCTGTCGAGCGCAGAAATCTCGCAGCACTACGCTCGCAAAACTTGGCGCTCCATGGCGGAGCATCCCGGACAAGCGCTGCGCCAGATGTTGTGGAAGACGCGGCTCTTTTTCATGGGCTGGGAGTCCTCGAACAACCAAGAGATTCGCTTCATCAGCCACCGCTTCAACCCGCTCAGCCGCTGGTCGATCAACTTTGCGACCCTGCTGGGGTTTGCGGTGGTGGGGCTGGTGCTCGCCGTGCGGCGCATGGGGCGCGAAACCTTTCCCCTGTGGAGCTTTTGGCTCGTCTACAGCGGGAGTGTGATCGCGTTTTTTGTGTGCTCCCGTTTTCGCGTGCCGGTGCTGCCGGTGATGATCCTGTTCGCCGCCTATGCTTTGGTCGAGGGTTGGCGCTGGGGGCGCACGCGGCGTTGGGGCCCTTTGGCCGCCGGATTGGCGGCGGCGGCGACGGTCACCTTCCTCTCCAGTCGCTTGCCCGCGCGGCTGTTGACCGGGGATAGCTTGGGGTACCTAGCGCTCGGGTCCCACGCGTTGAGCGAGGGGCGCCTCGACGAGGCGGAGGACTACCTGCAAAAGGGTTTGGCCGAAGGGGAGAACAACCGTCACCTACGTTTCGTGTGGGGATTGCTTTTGGAGGAAAAGGGCCAAAGCGAAGCCGCACGCCGATGGATGGCGGAGAGCTTGGCGCTCTTCCCCGATTACCCGGAGTTGCGCGCGCGGCTCGCCAAGCTCGAGAACGACGCGGGACGACACCGCGAGGCCTTGGAGCTCGTGCAAGCGGGGCTTGCGGAATCCGCCACGCAAGTACCGTTCTTAGTGCAGCGCGCGATCGCGTTGTATGGGCTGGGGCAAAAGGAGGCCGCGCTGGCGGGGTTTGCCGAGGTGCTCGCTTTGGACCCGGCCCATCCCATGGCGCACGTGTCGACCGTCCAGACGCTGGTGGAGCTGCAACGGCTCGCCGAAGCGCGCAGTGCGTGGCGTGCCGGCGCGACGCACATGGAGGCGGCCCCTGACTCCTTGCGTGAGCGTTGGAGCGTGCTGCAGCGGGCCCTAGGCTTGGACGCCGAGTGACGGGGCAGCGCTGTCGTCGGCGGGCTTCTTCGTGGCTTTCTTGGTTTCCGGTTCCTCCGGCTCCACCAAACTGATCAACCGATCACCGGGGTTGGGCGCCACGGTCGCGTCGTTGACGAAGATGCCGAGGTTGCCTTCCGCCGTCAGGCGGAAGAGGGGCAAGGCGCTCTGCTCGTGATGGGCCATGAAATCGTCGAACGTGAATTCCTCCGAGAGCGGTGTCACGGCGATGCGACCTCCGGCTCGCAGGCGACTCTCCAGCTCGGCGAAACTCGCCTTGGGGTGAAAGAGGTAGCGGCCCCGCAGGTTGTCGGCGGTTTCTTTCTTGGCGCTGAAGCCGGAAGGGACGAGCTGGTAAATTTCCGCGCGCCCGAAGAGCTCCATCAGGTGCACCAAGGCTAAGGAATTGACCTCGTCGTTACTCGTCAACGCTAATACGCGGCCGATACCACCTAAGGGCACATGTTCTTCGGCATCCGCGGCCAAAGCACTGCCGTAGAAGGCGCGAATGCCCTCGAGGCGAGCCTTCGCGACGCTCTGGCGGTTGGTGTCCATCATGATGACGGGCAGCTTGAGATCGGTGAGGGCTTTGGCGACGGCTTGGGCAAAAGGGCTGCCGCCGATGATCCAAACCCCTTGCGGGTTGGCGGTGGCCAACTTCAAGCGTCTCGCGATGGGCGCGGCGCTAAGGCCGTAGACCGCCACGGTCGCGATGATCACGAGGAAGCTCAGGGGCACGAGGCGAGCCGCTTCTGGCATGACGGCGTCGCCCATCAACTCGGGATCGGCCAAGCGGCCGGCGAACAGCGCGGTGATGGCGGCCGCGACAACCCCGCGGGGGGCCAGCCACGCTAAGAAGCGCCGTTCAGCGCGGTTCGCGTCCGAGCCGGCCAACGCCAAGCGGACCGCGATCGGTCGAATCGCCAGGATCAACAGCCCGACGAAGGTGAACTCGCGCCATCCGAGCTGCTGCAGGGACTCCAATTCTAGACTGGCGGCCAGCACGATGAACAAACTCGAGATCAGCAGGGTACGCAGGTTTTCCTTGAACTCGATGATGTGATGGATGGAGGTGCCGCGCTGATTGGCCATCAAGAAGCCCATCAGGGTGACCGCCAAGAGCCCCGATTCGTGTTGCAGCCGATCCGCGAGCACGAACACCATCAGCACGATCGCCAAGGTCAAGGGGGAGTGCAGCGAATCGGGTACCCAAAACCGCCGCAAGGGCACACTGAGCACCGCCGTGCCAATCAAACCCGCGACCGTGCCGACGATCACGGTCATGCCCAAGCCGCCCAGAGTGTTCCAAAAGGTGCTGCTCTCCGCGTGCACGCTGTCGGAGATAGCGTGGAAGGTCAGCACGGCTAACGTCGCGCCGATCACGTCCGCCACGATGCCTTCCCAGTTGGCGATCGGGCCCACCCGACCCTGTGGGCGTACATGCCGCAGCAATGGGCCGATGACGGTGGGACCCGTGACCGTCAACACCGCGCCGAACAAGATGGCGAGGGGCCAGGGCAACAGGACCAAACCGTTCAGCAAGCCCGCCGCGAGGACCCAAGTCACCAGGACCCCGATCGTGCACATACGCAGCACGATCGCGCCGATCTTGCCGAGCTCATCGAGTTTGAGGGTTAGGCCGCCCTCGAACAGAATCACTCCCACCGCTAAGGAAATCAGCGGATGCATCAAGTCCCCGAGCAGGTCGTTCGGTTGGAACCAACCGAGGATCGGACCCACGAGGAAACCGGTCAGCAGGAGCAGCAGGATCGAGGGCAGTTTGACGCGCCAAGCGAGCCACTGCGCACCGATGCCAAGTCCGATGATCGCCGCGAGGGCGAGGGGAATGTTGTGCGGATCCAAAGGGGGTCCCTAACGCGGGCAGGGGGCGGGAGAGGGGGTCAGTCTTGGGGTGCTTCGCTCTGATCTGCGCCACAGGAGGTGCAGAAGCGAGCGTCGACCGCCAGCGGATCGTGGCAGCGGAAGCATTGGCGTTTGGGAGCGGTCTCGACGGCGTTGAGTGGTTTGCCGCAATGGCTGCAAAAGCGGCCCGGGGCCACAGAGGTTTGGCAGGCTCCGCAAATCACGCCCGCGGCCGCGGGGGCCATCGAGGGAGCTCCTTGATGATCGCGGATCAGCATGTGCCCCATGCCCAACCCCACCGCCAGGGCGGCCCCGTCGGCGAGTCCTCCGCCGCCTTGCCCACCCCCGCCTTTGGCCATGCCTTCCCCCGCGCCCATCATCGCTTTGCCGGCCGCGAACTTTTGGTATTGGTCCACGCCGCCGACCGTGCGCAGGTACGCGGCATCGCGGTAGAGGGCCTTGAGGTTGTCCGCATCGCCGTCGTCGATCCCGACCACGAAGTTGCCAAAGCGAACGACCCGCACACCGTAGGGGGCTACGTGGCTGGAGAGCCCTTCCAAAACCGTGCTCTCGATCTCTTCGGTGTAGGCGCCGCTGGTGACCTCGAGCAGGGGCCACTTCTTCTTGACGAGCAGCTCCGCCACCCGGTCGCGCAGCACCTTGAGCACTTGTTCTTTGAGCCAAGCTTTGACCTGAAAGGATTCCGCGCGCCCCATACCGACCAAGCCGACGATCAGCTTTTCGGGGTCGACCACTTGGAACGAGAACTCCCCGTGCACCATGGTCTCGACCGGCACGCCGCTCTTGGGATCTTCCACGTGTCCGATGCGCCCCCCGAACTTGATGCCGGTGTGCTCGCGCACGTTGACGAAAAAGACCTCCGCGATGAAGACGTTGCCCCCGGTAAAAGAATCCACCAGGTTCGACAAAAAGCGGATGTTCGACGTGTCGAGGGTGTGGCGCCCAGGATCGAGCATGCCTTGAACTTGGCCGTCCCGGAAGAACAGTGCGCGCTCGTCGGCTTCGACGGTGAGCTGGGAGCGGTTGGGAATGGTCGGGTCGGGGTGCTTCCAGACGATTTGTGACTTGGTGCCGTCTGGACGGGCGACCATCATCTCCTGCGTGCCGCGCCGAAACCAATCGATCATGCCCATGGGGTGCTCCTTGCGATGCGCCGAATTGGCGAAGAGGGGACCAGCGGGATCCACATGGTCTGCGGAACCGACACTGGGGCTGAGGGATAGAATGGGAACCCAGCCACTTGGTATACCCCATCCTAGGGAAACCATTCATGGGGTACCAACCGTCTGATTCCACTCCACAGGAGGAGCCGACCCGCTCGGGAGCCTCCCAGCCGGCAAGGTGGGGGCGCGGTCTGCGCCGCGGACGCAAACCGCAGCGCTTTCCGGACGATCACGACGCCTCCACCGGCTGGGTGACGGCCGAGGTCAACGTGCACTGCGATGAGTGCGGTGCCCCGGTGTTTTGGAAGCCTGCCCACCAGGGGCTCGCGTGCGAACATTGTGGCGCGGTGCGACGGGTGGAGCGCTTGCCCGGGCAGATTCTCGAGCGGCCGCTGGCGGAGGGGCAGCAGCTGCAGGCCTTGGCGCGCGACACGGACCTCGGGTTGGCCACCAAGAATCTGCGCTGCGATTCCTGCGGGGCGCGAGTGGTCTTGGTGGAGCGCGAGATCGCCAAACACTGCGCGTTTTGCGGTTCCGCCCACGTGTTGCCCGACCAAGCCAAGCGCAGCGCGATTCAGCCGGAGTCGCTGATCCCCCTGATGCTGCCCAAGGATCAGGTGGCCGAGATCTTCGCGGATTGGCTGCACGGCCTGTGGTTTCGCCCGAACGCCCTGAAGCGGTTGAGCGTCTTTGATGCTCTCGGGGTGTACGTCCCCGCCTGGACCTTCGATGCCGAAGCCGCGTCCCAGTGGACGGCGGAGGCCGGGTACTACTACTACGTGACCGTGACGCAAACGGTGATGGTGAACGGCAAGCCGCAAACCATCACCCGCCAAGAGCGTCGAGTGCGTTGGGAGCCCGCGGCCGGGTCGCGCGAGGATCGCTTCGACGATTTGCAGGTCATGGCTTCCGCCGGGATCGACCCCCAACTGGCCCGCAAGCTGGGGGACTTCGACACGCGTGAGCTCGTTCCCTATCGCCCCGAGTACTTGGTGGGCTGGGAGGCGGAGGAGTACGCCATCGACCTGGATGGGGGCTGGGAACGGGGCGAGGCGCGCATGTTCGAGGAGCAAGAGTTGCGGTGCTCCCAAGACGTTCCTGGCGATACGCAGCGCAACTTGGTGGTGCACACCCAACTCTCCGATGTGCGCTGGAAGCACGTGTTGTTGCCCCTGTGGAGTCTGAGCTACACCTTTCGAGGAGAGCCCTACCCGGTGTTGATCAATGGTCAGAACGGCCGCATCGTGGGCCGCGCCCCCTATTCCTGGGTCAAGATCCTGTTCGCGGTGATCGTCGTGCTGCTCCTGATCGGCGCGATCGCGCTCTTCACGCAAGGGTCCTAGCGCGGAGGGGTGCGCTCTGCAGGCGTATCCTGGGGGCCAGAACTTCGTAGGCAGGGGTTCCGTCGGCGGCGAGCCACGGCGGACTCAGGGTGAAAATCGGGCTAAGCCAACCGCTCCTGGGTTGCCTTTCCCCGGCTGGGTCCCGATCCTAGATGCCCGCTCGCCGGGGGGGTACCCGGCGCGGCCTTCGAAGCACCCCCGTGCCATCCGGAATTCCAGGTTGGCGCACCGAGTCCACGCTCCGCCCAGCGCCGTCACCATGCCGATCTATCAGAGCTTCCCCGGTTGGGTCCTCTTCGGGGCCTTGAGCCTTGCGGCTTGTCACACGGGGGCCGAACGCCCGCAAGCGATGGCACGGCCCACGCTGCCCCCGGGCTTCGCTGGGGAGGCGGACGCGCAGAGCATCGCACCGGTGCCCTTTTCCGAGGCCTTCGGGGACGAGCGCCTCGGAGTTCTGATCGAGGAGGCCCTGCAGCGCAACCAAGACTTGGGGGCTGCGGCGGCCCGCGTTTTGGCCTCGGCCGCAGTTTGGAAGGGAGCGCAGACCCAGTTCGCACCCAGCGTGGACGCTACGGCGGGTGTTGGCCGCTCGAAGCAGGTGTTCGTCGGGCTGCCCATTCCCGGGGGCCCGAACGTGTTGAGCAGTTACTCCACCGCTTGGGATGCCGGGTTGAATGCATCGTGGGAGCCGGATTTCTGGGGCCGACTCTCGGCCGGCGAGCGGGCTGCGGAAGCTTCCCTCGGCGCGCAGGCGGAAGAGTGGCGCGCCGCGCGCTTGTCGATCGCTGCCAGCGTGGCCAAGGGCTGGTATGGATTGCTGGCGAGTCGCCTGCAGCGCGAGTGGGCGGAAGAAGCGGTGCAAGCTTGGAGCGCGAGCCTCCAAGAAGCGGCCGCGCGCCGCGACGCGGGGGTCGGGACGGCTCTCGACGTGGCATTGCTCGAATCGCGCAAGGCCTCGGCGGAAGCGAACCTCGCTGCGCGCCGGGAGGCCGAAGCGGGTGCCGCGCGCTCCCTAGAAATCTTGTTGGGTCGCTATCCGCAGGGCGAGTTGTCCACCGATGCCCCGACGTTGCCCGAACTGGCACCAATGCCGGCCGGTGTGCCCGCCGACTTGCTCGCGCGACGCCCCGACCTCAAAGCGGCCGAGTGGCGCGTACAAGCCTTGCAGGCCCAATGGGATGTGGCTCAAGCCGATCTGTACCCGCGCTTCGTGCTCACCGGCTCCCTGGGGCAAACCTCGGACGCCTTGGAGGACTTGCTGGATGGGGATTTCTCCGTCTGGTCGCTGGCCGCACGCCTGACGGGCCCCCTGTGGGATGGGGGCCGACGCAAGGCCGTGCGCGAAGGGGTGGCCGCGCAAATCCAGGAGGCGGAGTTTCAGTTCATGGGCCGCGTCCTGCTCGCCTGCGGGGAGGTGGAGGGTGCGCTCAACTCGGAAGCGTATCTGGCCCTGCAAGAGCGCTCGCTGGACGCCGCCCGGTCCGCCGCAGCCCAAGCGCGGGATTTGGTCCAAGCCCGGCGGGATCAGGGGCTGATCCCCATCTCGGAAGTGCTAGAAGCGGAGCGGGCGCGCATCGCTGCGGAGAGCGAGTGGCTGCGGGTCCGCGAGCAGCGCGTGCTTCGTCGTATTGAACTGATCGCCGCCCTTGGAGGTGGCCTCGAACTGGACTAGGGAACTGTCTCGAATTGGGGTTTCCTTTAGGTTCGCACCTCCTTCCGTGGCACTCTGATTCCAACGTAGTATTCCTCTCGCCCCCAACCCTCGTACCCCCGATACGCCCCGGCCCGGCGGCCTGATCACCCCCATCCCATGTCTCGCTTTCGCTCCAACCACCACGGTCGGCAGGTTTGCCACCGGCTGGAGATGCCCGAAGTCCTACGGAAACGTCGGACCCAGCGGGTGTTGGGGCAGGGGTCGCCTCGGACGGGGCCCCGAGCCGCTGTTTCGGAGCCGGAAACCCTTCCGGAGCGGGTGCTGCAACCCCTGCCGAGCCTGCGTCGCAAGGCCGAGTCCGTGCGCCAGGACGATGGGGTCCAAGACGCCATCCAGCTCCTCGAGCGCCGTCTCCAGAAGCTTGCCGGGGCTCTGGAAAGCCAGGAGGATCTGCTCCTGCGGATGCGCCAGCGGGAAGCCGCCGATCCTGGCGTCGCTTCCACCTTCCGGGAGGTCCAAGGCCTGGCTCCGGACGCCCCTGAGCTGGAAAGGAAGCAGGAACTCATGCGCCGGATTTTCGAATCGAACCAAGAGCTTCGAGAAAGGATCACTTCTCTTCGCCGATTAGCCGAATAGGATGTTCGGCCCCTAGACCGGGTTTCCGCCATCCTAGGGGCCCCGAGCCCTGCACCCAGGGCCTGGGAGAGGCGCTTCCGAAAGGGCCCTCACCGGCGGCCCCCCCCATATTGACCTGCCTAGCGAGACCAAGAGTCCGAACCCGCACCCTCCAACCGTTTGCCGCGCGCATGGGCGCTCTGCGCGAGCGGTCCTCAAAAAGGAAACTCCATGACTGAAAAAGACGAACTGCAAAAGGACCACGGTGTTCTCTACCTGGGGATCGACCTAGGTACCTCGCGGACCTCGGTGAGCGCCTCGAACGGTGTGCGCGAAACGATCGAGTCGTTCGTGGGTTATCCAAAAGACCCCGTGGCCCGCAAACTGCTCAAAAAAGATGTGCTGTTCGGCGCTGAGGCGCGGGAAAAGCGCTTGTCCTTGAACCTGCACCGTCCGCTTGAACACGGCGTGCTCAAGTTCAACAAGGACGGGGAAGACTCCGAGAGCTTGCGCGCCGCGCAAGACTTGGTCAAAGAGATCGTGCGTTTGGCCCGTCCTCGCAAAGACGAATTGGTCTACGCGGTGGTCGGGGTCCCGGCGCAAGCTTCCATCAACAACAAGGACGCGATCCTGCAGGCCGCCCGGGAGTCGGTGGACTCGGTGATGCTGTGCTCGGAACCGTTCTCGGTGGCGTACGGACTCGACATGCTCGAAGACGTGCTCGTCATCGACATTGGCGCCGGTACCGTCGACCTTTGTCGGATGCACGGCACCATGCCCGAGGATGCCGACCAGATTACCTTGACCAGCGGTGGTGACTTCGTGGACGACGAGTTGGCCAAGGAAATCTCCAAGGCCTACCCCGAAGCCCAATACACCAAGCAAATGCTGAAGGCCATCAAGGAGCGCCACTCCACCGTGGAAGACAACGTGGAGCGCATCATGGTGGACTTGCCCGTCAAGGGAAAGCCGACCCAGCACGACATCACCGAGTGCATGCAGAACGCGTGTCGTCGCATGGTGCCGCCGATCGTGGAAGGCTTGGGCCAACTGATCGCCACCTTCGACCCGGAATTCCAGGACCGCCTGAAGAACCGCGTGTTGCTCGCCGGCGGTGGTTCGCAAATCCGCGGCCTCGATTCGGCCATCCAGGCCTACATGCAGGAAACCCTGGGCGGAGGCAAGGTCATTCGCACCGAGGAGCCCATGTACGGCGGTTCGAACGGTGCGCTCAAGATCGCCCACGACATGCCGGAAGAGTACTGGGAGAAGCTCAAGTAAGCGTCCAGCGCTGATCGACTTCCAATTCGCGGGGCGTCCTTCGGGGCGCCCCGCGTCGTTGTGGGGTTGCCCTTGGGGCGAGGGGGTCAAGGAACGTACCCTGGACGGTGGTCATGCCCGCCAGCGACTCTGACACCAAAACCGCCAAGCCCTTGTTGGGTTGGGGCACGTTCGTGCTCGCGCTAGGTGCTGGTGGGGCGACCTGGTGGATGGCCCAGAACGCGGCCTGGACGGAGGAACACTTCAGCCGCGGTTGGTACCTGCGTGTGCGAGACTTCCAGCAGAGCTTTGGCGCGCGCGTAGGATTCTCCGTGGCCGAGCCCCTGGCCGCGCTGGTGATCGCGGCGGTCTTGTTGCAAACCCTGCGAGCGGTTTGGCTAGGGCCCGGATTCTGGCGCCGAGTCTGGGCCCTGGTGGCGGTGCCCATGCGGTCGGCGGTGGGGTTGTACGTGCTCTACCTCGTCTTGTGGGGGGGCAACCAGCACCGCTTGTCCTTGGACCAGCGACTAGGGCTGGCACCCGATGAGCGTTCGCCAGCGGCGTTGGTCGCATTGGCGGAAACGGTCGTTCGACAATTGGTGGAAGATGCGCCGCAGGTGCAAGACCGCTCGGGTTTCCGGCAAGGGATCTGGGACGGAACGCCAGTACGCATCCAGGCTGCGCTGGCTCGTCTAGCGCCGGAATTCCCCGAATTCCGCGCCGCTGCCCCCGTGATTCGGGGCTTTGGCAACAGCGACCTGTGGGCCCAGCTAGGGATTGCGGGCATTTTCGTGCCCTTCACCGGCGAGAGCCACATGCACACCGAAGGGCCGCCCACGCGCTGGCCGTTCAGCGCCTTGCACGAGAGCATGCACCAGCGCGGTTACGCGCGGGAAGACGAAGCCAACTTCCTCGCTTGGTGGGCGGCGCAGCGTTCGGGGGATCCTTACCTGCGCTACTCGGCCAACTTGGTGGCGTGGGCCTACGTCGGTCGTGCCTTGTTGCTGGCAGACCCGTCAACCTACCTGCGCCTGCACCAGGCCTTGCCAGCGACCGTTCGGGCGGACCAAGCAGCGCAGCGTGCCTTTTGGAAACGACACGAAAGCCCCTTGCGGGAAGTGGGGCAACGCTCTAACGACCTTTTCCTCAAGAGCCAGGGCCAGCATGAAGGCATCTTGGCCTACGGGCAGATGGTGCGCTGGATGCTCGCCGTCGACCGCCAGTCGCGCTAAAGCGGTGCTTACGAAGCCTGCACCCGTCGGCCAGGAAAAAATTGCCGACCGGGCCGTGCGGAATCCGGTGGTTCTAGGGGGGACCTCTCAAGGAGACCCCCGAATCTGGACGAAATCCCACTGGCTCCTTCCCGCCGCTCGCGCATGCCGGACCCCATCCCCTCTACGTTTAGCCGTTCCGGCCAAAGCCTCTTTTCTGTGAAGGAGGTCCGGGCGCTCATGAACATCGAGTTCGAGCGTGCGGCCCGCTACAACTACCCGATCTGCTGCTTGTTGATCCAGATCGATCGCATCGCCGAGATCGCGACCTATCACGGACAAGAGGTGAAATCGCTCATCCTCGGTGACTTGGTCGAGCTCGTGCGCGGGCAGACCCGAGCGGGCGACCTGCTGGGATGCATGGTGGAGGACCGCTTGCTGGTCGTCCTGCCGCACACTTCGCCCCGCGAGGTGACCTTCATGTTGAAGCGACTCCTGGCGGGCGCCCGGCAGATGCGTTTCGGATCGGGTGGGCGCACCCAAGCGATCACCCTCTCGATCGGCATCTCGCACAACCAGCATCCCGAAGCGCGCAACTTCGATGTGCTCGAGCGCGTCGCCGAGGAAGGCGTCGCTGTGGCCACCGCTAGTGGGGGCGACCGCTTTGTCGAGACCGAGCTGTACGGCCTGCACGAGCGCAAGCGCGAAGGCATGCCTGCGAGCGGCCACCCGGACTATACGAGGATTGCCCAGTACGGCGGGGAAGACTATCGCCAGCGCTTGATCGACCTCATGTCCACGGACGGGAGCCTCGAACAGGCGGCTGGTGCATTGGCGGAGGAGATCATCGCCCGCGCCCTGGCGGAAACGCAATCGGAGCAGATGCCCATCCCGCCCAGCTCGATCGACGCGAGCAAGGAAGAGGCCTATCGGCGAGAGATTGACAACCTGCACCGACGCATCGCGAAGCTGACCCAGTCCTTGGGACTGACGGAGCAGGAGATCGCACGCTTGCGCAACCTGAAGAGCGTGGACGAAGGCGTGGCCTCCTTGTACCGCGAGGTACAGGGACTCAACCCTGCCGACGCACGCGCAGAGCTAAAGAAGGACCTCATGTCGGCCATCTTCGAGGCCAACCTGGATCTGAAGCGCAAGAGCGGTTGAGTCCCCAACGACAACGGCGCCCCCGTTGCCGAGGGCGCCGTGCCATCGAAGGAGACCCTGGAGGATCCCTTTCGCGCCATCCCGTTGAGATCAGGGGCAGAAGAGGGCTTCCAAGCCGTTTGAGAAGTTCGAGCTGCCGCCATTCTCGCGGTGCCAGCACTGGAAGCGCCAAGTCTCGCCCGCTTGCACCGCCACCGTCGGGTTGGCGGGGAATTGGGTCAGATCCAGTTGCACGGTGAAGATCCCCAAGAAGTCCGGTTGGCCCACTTGGCTCGGCATGTTGAAGCGCAGGAGCGTTCCGCCGACGCACAGGTTGCCTTGGGACGTTCCGGGCATGGACACGAAGCCCCGCTCGGTGCCGCCGATGATGTAGGCGAACTGCCCTTGGGGGATGCTGGTCGCGATCAGGTTGAAGTTGTTGTCCTGCACGGCGAGGCTGCCGGAGAAGGACAGGTTGGAGATCGAGCCGGTCGAGTTCGGCAGGGCCGTGCAGTAGTTGGTCACGTCGCAGTCTTGGTCGATGCGCCAGATTTCCCCGCCGAGTTCCACGATGTAGAGCTCGCCGTTGGCGTCCTCACCAAAAGAAGCGATGTTGGAGATGGAACCGGTGGGGGGATCCAGTTGGCTAGTGCGCTCGGTGAATTCCGTCAGGGTCGAACCGTCGTAGCGGAAGGACCAGATGCGGTTGGAGCCGAAGTCCGCGTAGAAGTAAACGCCATCCAGGCTGGGAATGCGCGTACCGCGGTACACGTAACCACCGGTGATGGAGAATCCCAAGGAGTGGCTGTAGACCTGGATCGGATCGGTCAAGGTCGTATCGGAGCAGGAGCAGCCAGTGGTGCTGTTGTTGAAGCAAGAGTTGCCTTCCTTACAGCGCCAACCGTAGTCCTCGCCGCCGGTGCTGCTGGCGGGTTGGAAGTTGATTTCTTCCCAAGCGTTTTGGCCCACGTCGCCCATGTACATGTCCCCGGTCAGGCGGTCGAAGGAGAAGCGCCAGGGGTTTCGAATGCCCGAAGCCCAAATCGCGTCGTCGGAACCGGCCACGCCCACGAAGGGGTTGTCCGCCGGGATGAACGGGGAGGCGATGTCCACGTCGAAGCGCAGCATCTTGCCTAGACGGCTCGTCATGGTTTGCGCGCGGTTGTTCGGGTCGCCGCCGCTGCCGCCGTCGCCCATGCCCACGTACAGCTTGCCGTCGGGGCCAAATTGGATGCAGCCGCCGTTGTGGTTGGTGAAGTCTTGGTTGACCGTCACGATGGTCTGGACCGGCGTGGGGTTGGCCACGTTGGGGTCCGTCGTGGAGACGGCGTACTCTTGAACCACGGTTTGGCCGCCACTGCCGCCACCGCTGGCGGTGTAGTTCACAAAGAAGCGCCCGTTGTTGGCGTAATCCGGGTGGAAGGCCAATCCCAAGAGGCCGCGCTCGCCACTGGTCGGAATGCCGGTAATGGTCAGGAAGGGGGTCGCCAGCACGACGGGGGACGTCTGCAGGTTGTCGATGATTCGAATTTGTCCGCTCTGACGGACGACGAAGAGCCGGTCCGCGTCCCCGGGGGGCGAAGTGACGTACAGGGATCCGGAAAGGCCCGCGGCAACGCGGGTGGTGGTCAGGTTTTGAGCGGAGGCCGGCGCACTCGTAGCGCACAAAGCGGCCGCGAGACCGGCACAGGTCAGTAGCGATTTCAGCATGGAGAGTTCGGTGTGGACTGGCCAGGGAGGTCGGCGGGGGGTCCGTTCCCCCCTCCCGCATCCTTCGGGGCCGCCAAGGATTACCCCCACCATTGTCCCTGGCTACCGATGCGGGTGTCAACCCGACCGGTTTTAAGGCTGTGTGGGGAAGGGGTAGGACGCGGGGTCGAGAGAGAAAGTGCCCCCGAACAGCGCAAAGATTCCCGAATCGGGAATGGTAAGCTGCGGCCATGATGAGCACGGATGTTGGGGCGCAAGGTCGGTTCAGGGGCCAAGCGTGGCAGGAAGGGATGCACAGGCAAGGCCGCGTTTTGCGTCGCAGGATCCCTAGGGCGAGCCTTGGCCTGGGGCTGATCCTGGCGGGGGTTTTGGGCAGCGGATGCGGCTCGCGGACCCCGGTCGCGCAAGGGCCCAAAAACATCGTGCTCATCAGCCTCGACACGCTGCGCGCAGACCACTTGGGAGCCTACGGGGACCAACGCGGGTTGACGCCTACGCTCGACTCCCTGGCGTCGGAGGGCCTCGTCTTCGAGCGCACGATCGCGCCCGCCCCGACCACCCTCGCGTCCCACACCTCTATGCTGACGGGCACGTACCCCCAAACCCATGGTGTCGTCCGCAACGGGTTCCCCGTGCACCCGGACAACCAATTGCTGGCGGAGACCCTGGCGGAGGTCGGGTTTCACACCGCCGCGTTCCTGGGTTCCTTCGCACTCGATTCGCGCTTTGGATTGGATCAGGGGTTCCACCGCTATGACCAAGCGTTCGATTCGTTGGTCACCGACAACCGGGATCAAAACCAACGCAGCGCCGAGGCGGTGACGCAAGCCGTGCTACGGCACTTGGACGACCTGGGCGAAACTCCAGAGCGCACGTTTCTGTTCGTGCACTACTTCGACGCGCACTTGCCCTACGAGCCGCCCACGAAATGGGCCCAGCGCTTCAGCTCCGACCCCGAGGTCTTGGAGCTCGGCTCGTCGGCCGTGGAAGCGATCGTGCAGGCCAAACACCGCGACTGGCACGGCATCGAGCCCAACAGTCCACGCTTCGGCAACGGCCGTGCGATCGCCAACGGGTTGGAGCCGCGCGTCATCCTAGAGGCCAAGCAGCAAGCCATCCCCGAAGAGCAGCTGCCCGCCAGCCTGTACGCCGCAGAGGTCGCGGCGGTGGACGAAGCGATCGCCGACCTCTTGCGTGGCTTGGAGGAGCGTGGTTACTTGCAGGACTCCTTGGTGATCGTGAGCGGTGACCACGGCGAGACCTTCTGGGAGCATGGGGATCTTTGGAACCACGGTTTGTGGGTTTACCAGACCACTTTGCACGTTCCGTGGATCATGCGATGGACGGGAGCGCCCTGGACCGCCGGCACGCGCATCGCGGCCAATACGTCGACGGTCGACCTAGTGCCGACGCTGCTCGAACTCCTCGAGCTGCCCGCACCCGAGCGCCTGGATGGCGTTTCGGCCTTGCCTTGGCTGCAGGAACCCGAGCGCGAGCGTGGCCCCTTGTTCGCCGTAGCGACGCAGCCTTATCACCCCGAGGTAGAGCGTCGCGATGAAAGGTGGCGCAACGCACGCAAGCCCCACGCGGTGTTGTGGGGGGATTGGAAGTACATACGCTCGCGCTACAACGACATCGAAGAGCTGTATCACCTGGCCAGCGACCCTGGTGAGCGCACGAACTGGTTGCGCGCTGCCGAAGGGCAAACCCCACCCGGGGTGACGGCGGAAGAGCTGCGGGCGACCCACGAGCGGTTGTCTCAAGCCTTCGGCGACTACCAGGCGCAAGCGCGACCCCTGCCCAGCGAATACGATCCGAGCCAAGCCCGCGAAACCGCCCAACGCCTGCAGGCCATCGGGTACGGCGAAGGAAGCGACTAAACCACGGGGCTCCGCAGTCGCGCTAGGCGCCGCTGCCGGGTTTCGAGGAGGGGGCCGAGGCGGGCTGAGCCGGTCCCTGCCCCAACATCAGGTTGCGGGCTTGTACCAACGGCCCCGGCAAGTAGGCGGCGATCAACACGGGGTCGCCCAGGTGCGAGGTGTAGGCCAGCAACAGCATGTTGCCCACCAAGCTGATCCACCAAAACAGCACGGGGAAGTGACTGCGACCGGTGCCTTCGCTCTTCCACCACTGGAGCACAAAACGACTGGACCAGATGCCGGTGCCGAGCACGCTGACCCCTAACCAAACCGGGGTTTGGATCAGGTCGCTGCGCGCTTTGCCCAGACTCAACCAAATCACCGCCGCGGTCATGGCCAAGGCCAGGACCCCGAGCAAGGGATGGCGAGCACCTTCCGCCTTGGGCCGCAAACTGAGGTGCAGGTTGCGCGCGAACAGCGCTCCGTTGAGCACGTGGCCGGCCAACAACACCAGCTCCCCAGCCTGGTAGGTGTACAGGCCCATACAGACGCTGCCCGTCAAGGACAGCCACCAGAAGGCGGTGGGGGCCACGCTGTGTCCGGCCTTTTCCGAGGCCATCCACTGCACGAAAAAGCGGCTAAAAAAGGCGCCATTCCCCAGCCACCCGATCAGGGACCAAGCGGTCATGGTGTATTCCTAAGGCTTCGTGCGCTCTTCCAGCGGCAAACGGATGATGCGCGAACGCATCCAGCGCACGGCGATCAAGTCGCGGAATGAGCGGAAGACTCGATTCCAAACCCCGTACTTGCTCGTACCCGCGGTGCGGGGATAGTGCGACACGGGGTGTTCGATGACCGAATACCCGTTGTAGCGCAGCAGAGTGGGCAAAAAGCGGTGCATGCCCTCGAACAGGGCGACGTCGCGGATAGCGGGGGTGCGGAAAAGCTTGAGCGAACAACCGGTGTCTTTGATGCGGTCGCCGGAAAGGCGATTGCGCACGCCATTGGCGACGCGCGAACTGATGCGCCGAATCCAAGAGTCGTTGCGCTTCATGCGGAAACCGACCACGGCATCGTGGTCGCCGAGCTGTGCGAGCATAGCCGGCAGGTCGCCTGGGTCGTTTTGTCGGTCTGCGTCCATGGTAGCCAGCAACCCGCCGCGGGCGGCACGAATGCCGCCCAGCACCGCCGCGGTTTGGCCGCAGTTGTGAGCAAAGAACACGCCGCGGACGCGCGCATCCTCTTGGGATAGACGCTCGATCAGCTCCTTGGATCCGTCTTGGGAGCCGTCGTCCACCAGCAGCAGTTCCCAGGCGACTTCGTCTTGGAAAACCTCCACGATGCGCTCGTAGAGGGGACGCAGGTTGTCCACCTCGTTGTAGACCGGTGCCACCAGCGAGAGCTGCACGCTCGCCAGGAGCGGTGCCGGCTCCGACGCGCTCGGAGTGCGCGCGGGAACCAACCGCTGCATGGTTTCTCGCAAGCTCGGTTCCGCGGTAGTGGTCGCCGTCGTCGGAGCCGGAGCGGCGTCTTGCGACGTTGCATCAAAGGTCTGGGACATGTTCCTAGCGCTTGGGGTTGTCCTTCTTTTTGTCGCCCAACAGGCCCCCAATGCCCTTCTTGAGCTCCTCTTTGCCCTTTTGGACGGCTTCGTCGGCCGACTTTTTCAATGCGTCTTCCGTCGAAGCTCCGTCTTTTCCGCCAGCGTTTTCGAGCACTTTGTCTAGCGCATCTTGCGCGCCTTCACCCAATGCGTCCTGGATGGACTTGGTATCGATGACGCCCTCGAGCGCGTTGCGGGCGCCTTCACCGACCCGCACCCGCAGGTCTTCCAAGGCTTGGCCTTTCCAGGCTTCGAATTGCCCGCCGCCCTGTTCGAGCAGGGCCATCAATTCCGCTTCTGCGCGCGCTTTGAGGGCTCCCACGTCGCCGCCGATGAGGTGGGCGAAGTCGGGTCCCACCTGGGCTTTCGCGTAACCCACCGACTGCTCGATGACCTTGCTGAGCAGAGCCGCAGTGGCTTGTTCCACGTTTTGCAGGCGAGCCTCGTTGGCTTTGCGGGACAAGTCGATTTCAAAGGGGGGCAGCTCGAAGTCAAAGCTCTTCGCCACGCCGGGGATGCCGGTCAGGTCAAACTCCGCCGCGACCCCCGAGACTTTGACCAAGCCGATGTCGATGCCTTTGCCGGAGCCTTGTGACTCCTCTTCGGACTGGGGGGTGTCACCGGATTCCGCCAGCAGCTTCTGCAGGTGACCATAGACTTGCAAGAAGTTGCTCTCCGTGCCGTTTTGCACGAGGCGTAGCCGCAGTCCATCGAGGGTCACGTTGGGTACCTTGACGGTGTCGGAGAGGACCGAGAAGGTCTTCACGGCCACATCCACCTCGCCGATTTCGAGGAAGGGGGGGCCTTCGAAACCCTGGGGCTGTGCGGCGGTGAATCCGGCGATGCCCATCGAGGTAGAGCCGAATCCGAAACCGGCCTTGATGGATTCCAAGTCGGTTTGTGTGCCGAGAGCGGAGTGGGTCCCCGACTCGATGGCCTTCTTCGCGGCCGGCGGCAGGACAAAGTAGCCCGCCGCGCCCAGCAGGACGAAGCCGATCAGCAGCACCAGACCCAGTTTGAGGAGCAGTTTCATGGGCGAATATCTTAGCGGACGGCCCCAGGACCCTTCGTGGCTCGGGCCGCTGATTTTTCCTGAACTTCCGGCCAGGATCGCGAAACGCGACGGGGAGGGAGATCGACGGTGCCCCGCACGGTCCCGTTCCCCAAAACGAACCCCGGCGCAGCCTGTTGGGCTGCGCCGGGGTCCTTTGTCAGGTGGTGGAGGGACCTACTCGCAGAAGGTAATCCACTGAGCCGACGTCATCCCGATGCCGCTCGGCGAGGCGTTGTCCCGGAAGAGCACCTGATAGGCCCGGGATGTGCCCACCATGTCGGCGGTGATCGGAATCGGAATGCTGGCTTCCCCGTTGCCATCGAGCAGCAGGGTGGCGTCACGGAACTGCGACCAGACCAGCAAGCGACCGCCGAAGTGGTCGAGGCTGACCGTGGTGGGCCCGCGGAAGGCCACCATGAGTTGACCAGGCATCCCGCCCGTCACTTCGAGGGTCAGGTTGTTGGCGGCCATCGACGCGGAGCCGGTGGTCGTCAAGGTGGGGTACTCGCCCAAGGAGTTTTGCTTGCCCAAGCCGTACTCGACGGGTTCCGGGCACGGGTCGGCCGCCAGCTGGATCAGGGTGTTGCCCATTTCCACCGGAGCGCTACGTCCGAACTGATCCCACAGGTTGTAGGCGTCGATACCGGCCGTGTTGGTCACGTTTTCGTCCCGCAGGAACTCGATGTATTCCTTGGTGGTGGTTTGGTGCAGCAGGCGCACCCGCGCTTGGGTCGCACCCGCCGGCAAGGGGAAGGTGGTGTCGTCCCAGTGCTGCTGCTCCATGTAGGCCGCGCCGATCACATCCGCTCCGCGGGCGTTGAAGGCTTGGGAGTCGTAGCCACGCGGGGGGATGCGGTTGTCCTTGATGACTTCGTTGTTGAGCACGAAGTGGAAGGACTCACCAGCGGGCAAACCGGTTTGGGCGGCCATGTAGTTATCCAGGCCGTGTTTGATCTCGTACACCTTGGTGTTGGAGGTGTCCAACTCGGCGGTGACGTCGTTGTAAGCACCGTGCACGAAGACCGGGTTGCCCAGCGAGTCTTCGAAGGTGACCTCGAGCCACATGCGGCGGCCTTCCGCATAGCCGGTGGGCAGCTTGTGACCGGTGTAGTTGGTCACGCGCACGACCAGGTCGGTGCCGCTCACGAAGGCTTCCAAATCGGCCGAAGACTGCAACGTCGCCACGGTGCGCGCTTCCGCGTCGGCGATCAGTTGGGGGGTCAAACCGGTTTCAAATTGCGGGTAGATGCTGTCGATCGCGCGAACGACCCACGAGTTGGCACCGTTGAAGTGGTGCAAGGGCATGTCCGGGCGGATCTCACCCAGGCCCGGCGAGCAGGCGCTGGCGTTGGCGTCCGGCATGTGGCAGTCCTGGCAGGAAGCCACTTCCGGCTTGTCGCCACCAAAGCGACCTTCGCTGTCGATGGCCGTCACGCCGTAGACCGACAACAGCCACTCGGAGTAGGTGCGCTCCAAGGGGAAGACGTTGTCGTACGCCATGTCGGGGTGCGGCGTGTTGTTCGTGGTCAGGGTGTAGTCGCCGTTGGGTTGGCGCTCGAAGACCGGATTCGACACGTCGTGGCAGGTCGCGCACATCTGCGATTCCTGGTGGAACGGCGAAACGGCGAACGTGTGGATGAAGAAGTTTTGCAGATCAAACGGACCGCGGCGCAGATCGTTCGGGTCAACGATGTATTGGCCGGAGTGGAAGTCCGCTCCGGGAGGGTTCGTCAAGTTCGCCAGGATGGCGGTGTCCTCCATGGGGTTGGCCGGATCGGCGATGGGGTCGACCATGCGGTGACAGAAGTGACACGTCACGCCGTCGAAGTCGTCCAAGCCGTTGTCCATAGCCGAGCCATCCGCGGGGGTCGCTCGACCGGCCAACCAAGCACCGGGCGCGTGGCAGCGCAGGCACAGATCGCCGGCTTCCGCACCGTCTTGGTTCGCAATGGCTAAGGCCGCGAAGAAGATCGGGTCTCGAGCGGACTGCGCCATCATGCTCGGCGCCCACAAGCTGTGGGGCGAGACGGCATCGTCGTAACCGCCGTGGCATCCAGCGCAGATGAAGCTGGCTTGGAAAGGCACGGTGCCTGACAAGGGCTGGGTACCCGGCATTTGGTAATCCTGCACGGTAGTGGGCAGGGGCAGCTGGGCTTGCGCGTTTTCGTAGGCCGTAGCGCCACCGATGGCGACGGCTCCGAGCAGGGCGAGGCGGACGCCCCAGGATTGGCGGACAGATCGTTTGGTCATGGCGATGTGAGCTGGAGAAGCGCTTTCAAGGATAGCGGGGCCAGCCCTGATCGGACGGGGGAATCGTTCCTCGGGTTCCTCCGTCCAGGTTTGGGACGAAGTTTTTTCCCAAGTCCGTGCCACCTCGGGATCGAGACTCGGTCTCTGTTGCGCCCGCTTGCGGGTCGTGGTGCCGCGTGGCCCACGCTTTCAAAACCGAAGATCCCTGGGAGGGGAGGAAAACAAAAGAATGATCGACCAAAGCAAAGATCGACGCTGGTGGCGCCATTGGTGGTTGGTGAGCCTGGGAGCTTGCACCGCTTGGCCAGCACTTGCATCGGAAGGCAGCGCTCCGATCGCAACCTCGGGTGAAGTTCCGGTCGCGGAAGCGGCGTTGCGCAGCGGTTTCCATGTGCTGTCGGACAAGCCGGCGACCCTGAACCTCGATGAGGCTATTCGACTGCGAGCGCTGGTTACTGAGACGGGGCTGCTCTACGGTTTGACACA
>JAUHXY010000023.1 GCA_030426785.1 bacterium | reverse complement strand
ATTGATGAGGTAAAGCTCGTTGCTGGTTACCAGGACTGAGTAAGGCGGTAGCCACCAACCGGTGTCAAACTGGTCGTAGTCATCTACAGACCAAACAGAACCATCATTCAATATCAAGCGGCTACCGCTCTGGTTGGCTTGAACAACTTTGCCGAGTAGCCCCGTTCGTGTGAGCGGAATTCCACTTTTGAGCTGTACAGTAGTTTTCTCGCCGTCGCTGTAGGCAATCCCACTGTTGTCATCCGACATTACAATTAGGATGTTCGAAGTGGGAAGGAGCGTGGAGTATTTGCATGTGAGCCACAGAGAGCCATCCAGTAGTGACAAAAGGCCAGCATCCACATCGACAACGCTGTCGGAGATGTACTGAACACGCTGCAAGTGACTGGCGTGGTCTAAACGGGGCGGTTTTGCTGGACGAGTTTTGCGGAGCGCACGTCGGGAGGTGGGGGTTGCCCGAGCCGTTGTTATGGATTGCGGTGCTTCGCACCCGACAATTGACCCGAAGGCTGCAACCATCAAGATGCAACGCAATGCGGAGAATCGAACGGTGATAGTAGAGAGCATGCTGGCATCATACAGGGGGCGAGTGCCTCCCCTTCGTCAGCCCCCGAGCGATGGAATATTCGTGGAGCTTTGACCTTCCCTTAGCGCCATCTCAAACCCATGAACCGCAGGTCTTAGCCCCCTATCGGGCACCCAGAAACCACCCCCTTGACAAAGTACCATTGTGTGATACTATGGTCCCATGCTGACGGTCAGGCTGGATTCGGACGAGCCCCTGGTGGACCAGATCGTGCGCGGGATTCGCGCGGCGATTGCCACGGGAGAGCTGCAAAACGGCGATGAATTGCCGCCGGTGCGGCAGTTGGCGGGGGATTTGGGGGTGCACCTCAACACGGTGGCGCGGGCTTATCGCGAGCTGCAAGCCACAGGGTTGGTGCACACCGCTCGGGGCCGGGGCACGCGGGTGACCGCCACCCAAGAAGCCCTGCCCGCGGGCGACGAAGCCACCCGACAAGGGTTGCTCGAGCGCGCCCAAGCCTTGCTCGCTGACGCCAAACTCGCCGGTTTGCCGCGAACCGAGTTCGACCGCATTTGGAAAGAAGCCCGCCAGGCCATTTGGCCTTCCGGCCGGACCTCATGAACGAGGATAACCCATGTTGTACTTCCATCTCTTCTTCCCCCCGTTGATGTTCCTTTCGCCGTTGTTGGTGCTGGTGGGCTACAAGCCGACCGCAGAGGCGGACCCCGAAGAGGTACGCCTCACGCGCCGACGACTCCTGGTTTGGACAGCCCTCGCGATCGCGGCCTACCTACTGATCACGGTCTTGCGCTTCACGCTGTTCGCTTCTGCGACCGAAGGGCCCGGCTTGGCACGCCAAGCGCCGCTCACGCAGTTCATGGCATTCCTGTTCATGCCACTGTGGTTCGCGTGCGCGATGCCGTATGTGCGCGCCGCTAGGCCCCACATGGATCAGCCCGTAACAAAGGCCCTCCCGGTGCGCTCGGCGAGCCTCGTCTCTCGCCGCAGCCTACAGGTCCTGCCCAGCTGGACACGCTGGACCCCTCTCGCGGTGCTGGTGGCCGGCGCCATCTATTGTGTGGTGCGCGGCTTCGGAACGAGCCAATGGAGCACGCAAACAAACGTCTTGGTGGGCGCCCTGTTGCTCGCCGGAGCCCTCGGATTGAACTTCTACCCGAGCCTGCAACGCTTTGCCCTCAGCGGAAAAGAACCTGGGATCGGTTCCCCCGATCCGGAACTCGAAAAGGCCTACGCCAGCTTCCGCCGCGCCAAGTCTTGGGGCGTTTGGACCCTCGCAACGGGCTTCGAAGTCTTGACCGCAGGCATTGCAGCGCTCTTGGTTTCCGGTCTGCTGCAAGGCCAAGACACGGGTCGTATGATAGGCCTCATCGGCGGCACGGGCGGCGCGCTGATCGGCACCTTGGGCGGCCTCTACGGTGCCTGGCTCGGCGTTTGCGGCAGCCGCGTGAACGAACTGCTCAACCAACGCGCCGCCAAAGAGGCCTAATGCCCGAACTGCCCGACGTCGAAGCCTACCTGATCGCCCTGCGCGAGCGGGTGATCGGGCAGACCCTGCTGGGCGTGCGTTTGGGCAATCCGTTTTTGCTGCGCTCGGTGGAGCCCAAGCTGGAGGCCTGTTTCGGGCAACCCGTGGTGGGCTTGCGGCGCATCGGCAAGCGCATCGTGTTCGAGTTTCCGGACGAGCTGTTCGCGGTGGTGCACCTGATGATTGCGGGGCGCTTTCACTGGCGCAAACCGGGCGCGGGGCTGCCGGGCAAAGCGGGACTCGCGGCGTGGGACTTTACGGACGGCACCCTGACCTTGACCGAGGCGGGCAGCAAGCGGCGCGCTTCGCTGCACATGGTGCGCGGCGAAGCCCACCTCGCGGAACACGACCGGGGCGGGATCGAGGTGCTCGGGCTTTCGCTCGAAGCCTTCCGCGAAGTCTTGCAGCGCGAAAACCACACCCTCAAGCGCACCCTGGTCGATCCGCGCTTCTTCAGCGGCATCGGCAACGCCTACAGCGACGAGATCCTGCACGCGGCGCAGCTATCGCCCCTGTTGTGGACTTCGCGCATGACCCCCGAACAGGTCGAGGCTTTGCACCGCGCCACCCAAGAGGTCCTCACCACCTGGTGCGACCGCTTGGGCGCCGAAGCGCGCGAGTCCTTCCCCGAAAAAGTCACCGCCTTCCGCCCCGACATGGCCGTGCACGGCCGCTTTGGCCAACCTTGCCCCCGCTGCGGCACCAAAGTCCAACGCATCGTCTACGCATCCCGCGAAACGAACTACTGCGCCCCGTGCCAAACCGGCGGCAAGCTGCTGGCCGACCGTGCCCTGTCGACCCTGATGAAAAAGGACTGGCCCAAAACCATCGATCAGATGGAGGCCAAGCGGCAAGGCGAGTGAAGATTGGCGCAGAAATGCGCCGGGCGGTGTTCGATCGCAGAGAACAGGGCGCAAATCCACCGGGACGACAACGCGCCACCAAGGAACTGAGCCAGAACAAGGTTCCGCGGCCATTCGCCCAAGGAACAGAGTCCATCATCGACAGTTTCTAGTCCCTCTACATCTAATCTTGGCTCGGTGACTCTTGCCATAAACGATCAGGACCTTGCGCTACTAGGGCTCCGACAGCCGGCAAGGGAAGCGCACCCGGGAATCGTTGCCAGAAGGGGCTCAAGTCGCGTTCAGGGATGGCGGATCGAACCTAAGCTGCGAGCATGGTACGCATTCGCAAACGCTGGATCGGGGCATCGGCCCTATTGCTATTCGCTCTTCCCCTGGTCGGCGACCAAGTCATCGACCGCAGCGTGCCGGTCTTGGACGAAGCGCATGCCGTTCCCGAACACCCCATCGCCTTGGTGCTCGGCACCGCCCCCACCGTTTGGGGCCGGCCGAACCTGTACTACGAGCGCCGGCTCGATGCGGCCGCCGAGCTCTACCACACCGGACGCGTGCGCGGGCTGTTGGTCAGCGGCGATCACGGTCGCGTCGAATACAACGAGCCGGACCGCATGAAAGCCGATCTCGTGACCCGCGGCGTGCCCGCGGAATTCATCACCTGCGATTACGCCGGCTTCCGCACGTTGGATTCGGTCGTGCGCGCGAGCACGGTGTTTGGCCTCGATCGCTTTGTCGTCGTCTCCCAGCCCTTCCACGCGAAGCGCGCGGTTTACCTCGCTCGCCGGCATGGTTTGCAGGCCACGGCGTTTGCCGCCCAGAATCCGCGTCGGCGCGCGGGCCTCAAGCAGCGCGCTCGCGAAGTGTTGGCGCGCAACCTCGCCTTGTGGGATGGCTTGGTGGGCACGGCGCCCCGGTTTGGCGGGCCGCCCGTCGCCGTGGGAATCCGTCCGCAGGACGACTGAAACACGATCGAGGACCCCGTCCGTCGGCGCTTGGGCCCCCCCATGGTTGCCGTTGCCGTGGTGCATACTGCCGCCGGAGTTGGCCGTGGCTCGCGATCTCACGGAATCCCCAAAATCGGGTGGAGCGCCCACCGGGGGCGGCCATGATGGGCCCATGCGTTCCGCTTCCGAGCCTTCCTCCGACCACCCGCGAACCTCGTCGCACGAGGCCTATAGCAAGGTCGCGCAAGCCATCCGCGCGCTGGGGCAAAACCCAAGCGCCAACACGGATTGGCGCACGGTGGCACGCTCGCTCGATTGGACTCCGCAACACCTGCAACGGGTGTTTGCCGATTGGGCTGGCATCACGCCGCAGCAGTTTCTGCAGGTCGTGCGCATGAACGCGGCCAGGCAGGCACTCGATCGCGAAAGCGTGCTGGAGGCCAGCCACAGCGCGGGCTTGTCGGGGCCCGGGCGTTTGCACGACTTGGTCGTACGCCTCGAAGCCGCCACGCCCGGACAATGGAAAAGCGGCGGCCAGGGCCTGCAGGTAGTTTACGGCTTCGGCGACACGCCCTTCGGTCGCGCGCTGCTCGCTTGGACCGCGCACGGCATCACCTTTCTGCAATTCACGAGCGAGCTCGAACCCACCGTCACCGAAGATCAGTTGCTGGAACGCCTGCAAACCCAGTGGCCCGCTGCCGAACATGTCCACGATCCAAGCGAAGCGGAGCACCGATTAACCGACCTGTTCGGCCCAAACCGCTTGGGCGCCCCGTTGTCCCTGTGGGTGCGCGGCACCAACTTCCAAATCCAAGTTTGGCGCGCCCTGCTCGCCCTGGCCCCCGGACAAACCACCTCCTACGGCGACCTCGCGCAGTCCCTAGGCCACCGCCAAAGCGCCCGCGCTGTCGCTGGCGCCGTCGCCGCCAACTCCATCGCCCTGCTCATCCCCTGCCACCGCGTCCTGCGCGCCAACGGCGCCCTCAGCGGCTACCGCTGGGGCTGGGAACGCAAACGCGCGCTGCTCGCTTGGGAGAGCCTCGCCCAGTCCCCTAACGCGATGGACGGTGGCGCTACCGCGACTGACGGTGGTGCGCCAAGAGGAACGCGAGTTCCAAAGACTGCTGGTAGTTGAGGCGCGGGTCGCAGGCGGTTTCGTAGCGGACGTTGAGGGAGGCTTCTTCGAGGCCCTCGCTGCCGCCGATGCATTCGGTGACGTCGTCGGCGGTGAGTTCGCAGTGCAAGCCGCCGAGGGTGCGGCCCATGCGTTCGTGCACGGCGAAGGTTTGTTCGAATTCGGCCACGATGGCGTCGAAGGAGCGGGTTTTGAAGCCGCTGGGCGACTGCGTCGTGTTGCCGTGCATGGGGTCGCAGACCCACAGGACGCGGCGGTCTTCGACGGCCTGGATCCAGGCGGGCAGGTGGTCTTCCACGCGGTCCGCGCCGACGCGGCTTAGGAGTACGAGGCGACCGGGCTCGTCCTCGGGGTTGAGGGTCAAGGCCAAAGCGCGCACCTCTTCGGGGGTGGCGCTGGGGCCTAGTTTGACCCCCACGGGGTTGCGCAGGCCGCGGAAGAACTCCACGTGGGCCTCGTCCAAGCCGCGCGTGCGGTCGCCGATCCACGGCAGGTGGGTCGACAAGCAGTAGTACCCGCGGCGGTGCGGCACGTCGCGGGTCAAAGCGCGCTCGTATTCGAGGTGCAAGCCCTCGTGGCTCGCATAAAAATGATCCGCGCCGGCGCTGTGTTCCTGCAGGAGCCCATCGCCGCGCCGCAAGGCCTCGGCCAAGGCGCTCTTCACCCGTTCGTACTGCGATTTGCGCTCGGAGCTCAAAGCCGCCGCCCGAAAAAACGCCAGGTCCCAACGCTCAAGTTGCTGCCAATCCGTGAAACCGCCTTCCACCAGCGCGCGCACGAAGTTCAAGGTCATCGCCGCGTGATAAAAACCTTGTTTGAGCCGCTGGGGATCGGGTTGGCGCGCCGCGCTTTCGAACTCGAGGCGGTTGACGAGGTCGCCGAAGTAACTCGGCAAGGTCTCCGCCACCCCATCCACCGTGCGGGTTTCGGTCACTCGGCTGCGGGGCTTGGCGTACTGGCCCGCAAAGCGCCCCACGCGCACTACCGGCTTTTGCAGCCCATGGGTCAACACCAGCGACATTTGCAGCAGGATTTTGAGGCGCCGAGCGATCGGGTCCGCGCGGCAATCATCCAGCCGCTCGGCGCAATCGCCTCCTTGCAGCAAGAAGCGGCGGCCTTCCTGGGCTTCCGCCAACAACGCCTTCAAGCGCTCCACCTCGAACGAGGTCACGAGCGGCGGCAGCACCGATAGCTCCCTGGTCACCGCTTCCAGCTCTGCGGGATCGGAATAAACGGGCTGCTGCCGGGCGGGTTTGGAGCGCCACGAATCGGGGGTCCAGGGCGCGACGGGCGCGGGCGCTCCGGTGAGCGCAGACGGCTGAGAGGGGGTTCGCAAGGCGTTCAGGCCCCTACGGGGAAAACCGGGAGGGCGGGTCACCCTATCCTGGGCCAGGATCAGCTCAAAATCACGTTCTCGGCCGACATCGCCAGGTAGAAACGCCCCACCGTGGCCTCAAACGGCTCCCCCAGCTCGTCGAGGAACGAAAAGCTACCTTCCATCGTGCCCCACTCGGTCCGCAGGGGGCAGTAGCTGGTGTACTCGAAGGTCTCGCCGGGCGAGAGGATCGGCTGTTTGCCCACCACACCCTCGCCGCGCACATCTTCTCGCCGGCCATTGCCGTCGATGATGACCCAATGGCGTCCCATGAGTTGGGCGGTGCGGTCGGACTGGTTCGTGACGCGGATGCGATACACGAAGATAAAACGCCCCCGATCCGGGTCGGATTCCGCAGGAAGGAATTGGGCGGCCGCTTGGATGCGGATGCCTTCGCTTACGGTGTTGGAGTCGGTGTTTCCCATGGGGCGTGGGTCGGTAAGGCCCGTAGGCTACCCCAATCGTACGAAGCGCGCGAGCAAACGAGGGTGGAAGCCAAACTTTTTTGCTTTCTTCCAAGGGGGCCACGAGGGTACTTCACCAAGCGCAACTTCCGGTCCAACCGTTGGTTGCGCCCATCGGAATCCGGTCAAGCGCTCCTGTCCTGTGCTAGAGCGAAGCGCGGAAGTTTCTTTAGGATGGCCTTCCGGGAGGCGGCCGGAGTGCGCACTCCCCTTCCCCCATGGCGCAACCCAATCGCACTTTTTCCGCACGACACACCCTTTCTCACGCGCTCCTCGCTGCCGGGGTGTTGGTCTTGTGCGCATGCGGCGGACGCTTTCGCTCGCAGGGCAAACGCGTCGAATTGCAACCCGACGATGCGCAACGTTTGGAAGCGTTTTTAGCGGAACTGTACGCCACCGACGGAGACCGAGCGCCGCTCGAGGCCGCCCTGCGCGGCCGTGAGCCGCGCGTCCCAGGCTGGGACGACTTGACCCAAGATCGAGCACAACGGGAACGGGCGTGGTTGCTGTACTCGTTGGAACGCTTGGAAGAAGAGTTCACCGGACGCGCACCGCGTGAAGAACAAATCCTGCGCGACGCGGCGCGGCAATGGCTGCAAACCCAGTTGGAGGTGATCGAGTGGCGTCACCACGCAGACCTGCTGTCCGATGCGGACGGAGCCCATCGCTTGCCCACGCGCTGGCTCTGGCATCACACCCGACCGCGCACGCCTGCGGACTGGCAGAACTACGTGGCCCTACTCGACGACTTGCCGCGCTACCTAGGCCAAGTGGAAGAGGAACTGCAGCGCCGGCGAGCCCTGCGCACCCTACCGCCCCGCTCGGTTTTGTTGCGCGCGCGCACCCGCTGCCTTACCTGGATGGCGGGGCGTCCGTTTACCTCGTTGTCGAGCGCTCAAAGCCCCTGGCTCGGTCACGCCTTGGATCAACTCGAGCGCAGCACGGATTTGAGCGACGGCGATCGCAACCGCGTCCGAGCTTCGATCGATCGAGCCCTACTGGAGTCGGTCGGACCGGCTTATCAATCCTTCGCCGCCACCCTGGACGAAATCGCGAGCGATGCGCCGGACGAGGTCGCGGCCCAAGCCCGCACCGACGGGACGGCTTGGTATGCGCACCGCTTGCAGCTCGTCGCGGGGACGCCGGTCGATCCGGCTGATTGGCACGCCCGCGGCATTCGGCACGTCGCGACCCTGCGCAACCAAGTGCGGGCTTGGCAGCGACGCACGCAGCGCAGCGGAACTTTAACCCGCTTCCTGCAGGAACTGCGGGAAAGCGAAGAGATCCCCCGCGCCGTGGAGCCTTTATGGGCGGAAGCCATCCCCACCTGGCTACGAGGAGCGCGCAGCGCCCTCGCCGGATGGTACCCTCAACGCCCGCTGCCCGAGTTGGGCGTGCAGTTCATCCCGCGCGATTGGGATACGGGGCTCGCACCCTACCGCTACACCTACGGGACCTTGCGCCTTTCCCCCGGTCCTTGGGTGAGCGTTCCGAGCTGGTTGATTCAGCCCATGTTGGCTGGGCACAGTTACCCGGGCAGCCACTTGCGGACCATGGTGAGCGCCTACCAATCCGATCTGCCGCCCTTGTTGCGCGATCGCGTGCGGCTGGCTTGGAGCGAAGGCTGGAGTTTGTACGCCGGTGGACTCGCCCTCGAATGGGAGTGGTACGCAGGCCCAGAACAGGAACTGGGGCAGATGCTGTGGGAACTTTGGAACACGGCTTGCGCGGTGGTCGACACGGGTTTGCATCACGAAGGGTGGAGTGAGCAGGAAGCCGAAGAGTACCTGCTCAAGAACAGCCCCTTCCGACGCAGTTTGTGCGCCGCCGCAGTGCGCGATTGCGTCGAGCGCCCCGGGTTGCACTGCGCGGCGCTCGTGGGGTGGCAGCAGATCGTGGATCTGCGTTCGGAAGCCGAGTTGGCCTTGGGCACACGCTTTGAGGAGGACGCGTTCCACCGCGCCTTGTTGCGCTTCGGCCCGTTGCCCCCCACACTCTTGACCGAGCGCATGCAACTCTGGCTTCAAGAGAAGCAGCCCTGACCGGTTGTCATCGACAGGGTGCGGGTCAAGCCTGTGCAAATCTGCGCGCGACCCTTCAGGCTCGCATCGGCAAGGCGTACCCTGCACCCATGAGCCAAGCCTGTCTCGACGAGTGGATCGCCCGCAACCGAGCCCAATCCCGCTTCGTGCAGGAGTGGACGCGCGGCCTTTCCAGCCACGACATGCACTGGAACCCCGCACCGGGAAAGTGGAGCATCGCGCAGTGCCTCGACCACCTCAACCAAACCGCGCGTCAGTACGGACCCGCCTTGGAAGGTGCGCTCGCCAAGAACCTACCTATGCGCGGCGCTTTCGCACCCTCCTGGATGCAGCGCAAGATGCTGCACATGGTCGGTCCCGCCAACCCGCGCCGGCTGAAGGCGCCGCGCTCGTTCCAAGCGGCCGCCACGCCGGAGAGTGACGGGGTCGAAGATTTCCTACACCTCCAAGAAGAGCTGGTTCGCTGCATGCAGGCCGCACAAGGTCTCGACCTCAATCGCAGCAAGCTGCGTTCCCCGGCCCTGCCGATCCTACGCCTGTCGTTGGGGGTCGCGTTCGACCTGCTCGGTCTCCACGCGCAGCGGCACCTCAACCAAGCGCAGCGAGTGCGCAGCGCGGAAGGCTTTCCAGGGCCCGCGCCGGATCACCCAGGTCGCTAGTCGTCCTGCGCGGGGTGCAGGGCTTCGAGCTGGGCTTGGGTGACCGAGCCCGAAGCGGCGAGGCAAGCGCGCTCGGGGAACAGGTGCGCCCGCGCGCTCTGCAGCACATCTTCGGCCGTCACCGCGGCGTACTCGGCCCGCAGGCGATCGAGGTGATCCTGGGGAAAGCCGTGAATCTCATGGGCGATCAGACTGCCCGCCCGGCGACTGGCGCGCTCGTAGCCGAGCACCATCGAGCCCGTCACGTAGTCCTTGGCCATCTGCAGCTCTTCTGCCCCCACGAGCTCTTGCGTGATGGTACGCACTTCGGCGCGAATGCCGCGCACGGCGGTCGCGAGGTGTTCGGGGGACGTGCCGATGTAGGCCGTGAACATACCCGGCAGGAGCCCTGCAGAATGGTGAATGTCACCGTGCACCGAATAGGCCAAGCCTTGTTCGTCGCGCAGTTTCTTCGACAAACGGTTCACGAAACCCGGGCCGGAGCCCAGCACGTGATCCATCACCACGAGAGAGGCGTAGTCGGGCACGGCGCGCGGAACGCCTAAGTGGCCGAAGTAGATGTGCACTTGCTCGCGACCCTTTTCAAAGGCCGCGCAACGCGCCTCGATGGCCGGAAACGTGTCGTCGAGCGCGGGGCAGGGGGTGCCCACGTCCCAAGCGCCGAGGCGCCGCAACACGTGCTCGTGCACCGCGTCCGGCGTCACATCACCGCAGACCGCCACGATCGCGCGCGCCGAGCCCCAGTGTTTCGCGTGATGCTCGCGCAGGTCGGCGGGGGTCACCGCCTGCAACGAAGCCAAGCTGCCCCCCGTAGGCTGGCCAAAGCGATGCGCGCCGTAGACGAGGTGCCGGAAGCGGCGGCCGCCCTGCACGCGGGGCTCCTCTTCCTGCACCTTGAGGTGACTGCGGGTGCGCTCCATCTGCACTTGCACGGGCCCGTCGGGGAAGGTGGGCTCGGCGACCAACTCCATCATCACGTCGAGCAACTCGCGCCAGCGGTCTCCCGCCATGGTGCCGCGCAGGCCTTGCGCGTTGCCCGAAACGCTGCCACCGAACGGCTCGATGCATTCGGCGATGGCCGCTTCGTCCTTGTGGGCCGTTCCTTGCTGCAAGAATTGGCCGACCCACTCCGCCGTGCCTTCCCGCCCTGCCGGATCGAGGTGCACGCCGCCACGCACGTGGATCTGCACGGCGGTGACCGGGGCGTGCGGGCGCGGAGAGACGATCAACACCGCGCCACCCGGCAGCTCGAAGCGTTCGCGCGGGATCGCGAGGGTGCTGGACGAGGTCGTGCTCATGAGGCTTCGGGCAGGCTCGTGGCCGCCACGCAACGGTTGGGATCGAGGTACTCCTGCGCGAACGCGAGCAAGGCGTCCGCATCCACGCGCTGGCGCATTTCGGTCAACTCAAAGGCCGTCTGCCAGCGGCAATCGATGGCATAAGCACCCACGTGCTCGGCCAAGTCGGATACGGTTTCGGTTCCCGTGCGCTCCCCGGCCGCCAGGATGTTTTGAGCGCGCTCGATCTCTTCGGTGCTAGGCGGTTCGCTGCGCAGGGCTTCCACCTCCGCACGGATGGCGGCCTCCAGATCGTCCATGGCCACCCCTTGGTTGGCCTCGGCGTAGATCCACAGACAGCCGCCCTCTTGGCGCGCGTCGTTGTAGGGCGAAATGAAGGTCGCGAGCTGCCGATCCAGCACCAAGCGGCGGTACAAGCGGGACAAGCGGCCGGACGCGAGCAAGGTCGAAAACACGTCGCAGGCGATGTCGGTTTCGGTGGCCACCGCGGCGGTCGGCCAAGCCAACAGCAAGCGCTTGCCCGGATCGTCCCAGGTCAACTGCACCCGGCGCGGACCGACGGGGGCTTCGACTTCAGGGCGCCACGGATCACTCTCGTCCCACGCCGGTCCTGCCGGCAGGTCCCCATAGCGCGCTTCGATCGCGGCCAAGGCGGCTTCGGGCTGCACGTCGCCCGAAACGACCACCGTCGCGTTGCCGGGGTGGTAGTAACGCTGGTAGAAACGCCGCATGTCGTCGGGCGTCGCGCGTCCCAACACGTCGCGGTACCCGATGATGGGCCGACCGTAGGGGTGCCGGCCCCAGACCATCGGATTCGCTTCGTGGGACAAGCGGCGCCACGGGTCGTCGAGGCCCATCGAAAGCTCTTCGAGCACCACCGCCTTTTCCGACTCGAACTCTTCGGGATCGAGCAGCAGGTGCCGCATGCGATCCGCTTCCAGGTCCAAAGCCTGCTCCCAACGGTCGCTCGCGAGCTCGAACCAATAAGCCGTGTAGTCGTACGACGTGAACGCGTTGTTCGAACCGCCCAGCCGCGTGATCTCGCGGTCCACCATGCCCTTGCCGAAGCGCGGCGTACCCTTGAACATCATGTGTTCGAGAAAGTGGCTCAAACCCGCTTCTTCGGTGCGCTCGCTCTTAGAACCCACCTTGTACCAGCACATGCTGGCCACGACGGGGTCGGTGTGGCGTTCGAGGATCAATACCTGCAAGCCGTTCGCCAAACGGGTTTCGTGAACCCGGCAGCCGGCGGCTTCGATGGCCGTGGTTTCCAGTTGGCTCATAGTCGTGTTCGATAGGCGCTCGTTAGCGACGACGACGGCTCCGACGGCGTCCGCTGCGCGGCTTCCCGTACATGCCGCCATCGTACGCATCCCCGCCGTAGTGGCTGCGCGGCGCTTCGTGTTCCTGGGGCGCCGTCTCAGAGAACGAAGGGTGCATGGGAGCGGCCGTGCCGTGCGGATCGCTTTCTTGCAAGAGGGCCTCGACCTCGGCGCGCGAGAGGGGGCGCCACTTGCCAGCTTTGAGGCCCCGATCGGTGAGCGGCCCGATGCGAACCCGTTTGAGCGACAGCACCTTGTGGCCGACGCGGGCGAAGGTTCGCCGCACTTCGCGGTTCTTGCCCTCGCGCAAGGTCACTTCCAGGCTCGATCCCGTCGCGGTGCGCCGCTGCACCACCACGCGGGCGCCAGCGGTGCGGCCTTCCGACAAATGCACACCGTGGCGCACCTTTTGGACCGCTTCGTCGGTGATTTTGCCCTGCACGCGCACCGCGTAGGTCTTGGGCACGCCGTGGCGCGGATGCGCGACGCGCTGCGTGAACTCGCCGTCGTTGGTGCACAGGATCAAGCCGGTCGAATCCTCGTCCAGGCGACCGACCGTGTAGATGCGACCTTTTTTCGGATCGGTGATCAGGTCCACGGCGCGCGGACGCAGCTCGCGCTTTTCGTTGGTGCACACGACTCCTGATGGCTTGTTCAACAGGTAGTAGCGGCGCTCCAATCCCTGGGGTCGCAGGATCACTCCGCCCACTTCGACCTGTTGGTCTGCGGGGCGAATGCGGGTGCCGAGCTGGGTGACGGGCTCGCCGTCCACGGTGACCTTGCCCTCCGCGATCAGCTCGTCGCAGGCCCGCCGCGAAGCGATGCCGTGGTCGGCGAGGTACTTGTTCAGCCGGATGGTGTCCTGCTCCAGGGTTTCGTCGCGGGCGGTGGAGGAGCGGGCGGGCAAGCGGCGCTTGCTGACGGTTTTCGGGCGGCGGCGTGCGCCACCGGAACGTCGACGGGGGGATGCCATGACAACAGGGCGGCGCACTCGCTGCGGGCGCCCGAGGGGGAAAAGCGAACGCGACCCACGCGGGCCGCGGCGGGATCATAGGCCATCGGGGGGCCCATGGGTCCGGAAAACTGGCCGGGATGGTCGCGCCTAGGCGCGTACCTCGACCCGCAGCAAGCGGAAGTGCCCGTCGGGCTGCTCGAAGCGGTAGTGGCCCAAAGAAGCGGGTAACAGCCAGGTCTCCCCGCGTCGCAAGGTCCACTGCCCTTCCACCTCATCGGCTCGCAGATGGCCTTGGCCCGCCAAAACCAGGTAGATCCAAGCGCGGCCGGCGGTGCGATGCTCCAGGGGAGCGTGCACCGAGAGCAATTCGACCCCGAACTGGTCGGTTTCCACCAGCAAGGTGCGAGGGTTGACGCCATCGTTCGAGGGCCGGCCTTGCACGGGACCGGCGGCACGCGACTCGTAGTCGATGGCTTGCAGGGCTTCTTCCAAGTGGCAGGTGCGGGGCTTTCCGTCGAGCCCTTTGCGCCCCCAATCGTAAATGCGGTAGGTCGTATCGGAGTTCTGCTGCACCTCGACCAACGTGATGCCGCCGCCGATGGAGTGCACCGTGCCGGCAGGCACCCACAAGCAGTCGCCGCGCTTCACCGGAAACTCTTGCAGCAGGTCGACTACGTCCGGCGTGGCGGCTTTGGCGGCGAAGGTGACCGCGTCCACCTCGGGTTTCAGGCCCAAGTACACGCGCGCTCCGTCACGGGCGTCGAGGATGTACCAAAACTCGTCTTTCGCCTCGGCCCCTGACCCCAAGCGCTCGGCGCTCTTGCGGTCGGGGTGCACTTGCACCGACAGGTCCCGGTTGGAGTCGAGCAGCTTCATCATCACCGGAAAGGTGTCCGAGGGGCTCGCTTGGCTCGTGCCGAGCAGGGCGGAGCGCTCCGACAGCATCAATCCGCGCAGCAACCGCCCGGCGAAGGAACCCTGCAGAACCTCGTTGCTGCTCTCTTCGCGGTCCGCCAAGGTCCAAACCTCCCCGATCGGGCCGAGGTCGCTGAAATCCAGGCCCAGACAGGCGGATAGGGCCTCCCCGCCCCAGACCTTGGTCTTGGGGTTCGGACGCAGCAACAGAGGTTCTTGGAGCACCATACGAGCATTGGCCGCGGTTGGGTCCGGCGGCCAAGAGAGGCAGCCTACCCTAAGCGCGCCCCCGCCCGCGACCCTCGACGGAGATCTCTGAGGGCCGGAATTGCGCGGGTTTGAGGCAAGCGGGACGGCCGTCGGGTGTCGGCTTGGGAAGCGGGTTCGATTCCGAGACGCGCCGCCCGAGGAACCTCCAGCGCCGTCCCTAGCTCTGGCGCAACAGCCGGCGCGCCTCCGCCAGCGCCGTGCGTTGGTCACCTCCGCCGGCGATCATGTCGGCGATTTCCATCTCCCGGTCTTTGCCCCGCAAGGGACGGACGCGGGTGATGGTGCGGCCGCCCTCGACCGCTTTCTCCACCTTGAGGTGGCCGCCGGCGCGCGCGGCGATGGCGGGCAAGTGCGTGACGCACAGCACTTGGTGATGCTGGGCGAGGCGCGCGAGGTGTTCTCCGACCTCGGGACCCACACGACCGCCGACACCGGTGTCGACCTCGTCGAAGATGAGGGTTGGCGTCGACAAACGCACCGCCAAAGCACCGCGCAGCGCGAGCATGACCCGCGCCATTTCTCCGCCGGAGGCGACTTGCCGTAGGGGTGCTTCGCTTTCGCCCGGATTCGCGGCCAGCAGGAACTCGACGCCCTCTTGACCGTGCGAGGTCAGGTGCCGGCGCTGTTCGGCGAGGCTTGCGTCGGCGGCCGCGGGATGCTGCGTCCAGGCTACGTCAAAACTCGCAGCGTTGAGACCCAGCTGCCCCAAGGATGCTTGCACTTCGTTCCGCAGACGCTTGACGAGTTTCTTGCGGGCTTGGGTCAGGCGGGCAGCGGCTTGTTGGGTGCCTGCGTAGGCCTTTTCCACCTCTTCGCGCAGAGCCGCTTCCCCGCCGGGTCCCGCATCCAATTGCTCCAGCTCCTCGCGCAAGGCATCCACGCGTTCGAGCAAACCGGGTGCATCCGTGCCGTACTTACGCTCCAAGCGCTCGACCGCCGCCAACGCGCCTTCCAGATACTCCAAACGACCCGGATCGTACTCCACTTCTTCGGCTAACGACGTGACCTGACCGGCCGCGTCCTCCAGGTAGGCGGAGGCCTCGGTCAACGCCTCCAAAGGCGCTTGCACATCGCGCACCCGATCGACCCAGTTTTCCAGTTGCTTGACGGCGCGCTGGACCGCTTCGAGCGCGCAACCATCGTCCTCGAACAAACCCTGCACCATGCGCGACAGATCGGTGCCCAGTTCCTCGGCGTGGCGCAGGCGACCGCGCTCCCCGAGCCAGTCCTCTTTGTGCGCCGCCGCTTCTTGCGTCTCTTCGAGCTCGGCGAGCTGAAAGCGCACGAGGTCTTCGCGCTGCAAACGCTCCGCCTCTTCGGTCGCAAAGCGCTCGAGTCGCTCCGCCAAGCGCAACCAGCGGCCGCGCCGCTCGCGGTAGCCGGCCAAGTTGTCACCCAGATCCCCAAAGGCATCGAGCAAACGCAACTGCTCGGAGGGATCGAACAGGCGCTGCTGGTCGTTTTGCCCGTGAATCTCCACCAACAACGCCGCTAGCTCGCGCTGCATCTTCTGCGTCACCGGCCGGTGGTTGACGTGGGCTTGGCTGCCTTTGCCCGTCGCGACGGTGCGGGTCAGGATCAACTCCAAGTCCCCTTCGCCACCTTCGTCCTGCCAATCCTCCAACGCGGTCGGCAAGTGCTCGCCCAGCCAGGCGACCACCTGCGAACCGTAGCCCACGGGATCGATCAAAAAGCGCCCCTCCACTCGGGCACGCTTCGCACCCTTGCGGACCAACCCCGTGCGCGCGCGCCTTCCGAGCAACAGCTCCAACGCGTCGATCAACAGGCTCTTGCCCGCTCCGGTTTCCCCCGTGATGACGCCGAACCCCTCCTCAAAGGTCAGCGTCGCGCGCTCGATGAGCGCTAAGTCCTCGATGTGCAGTTCGACCAGCATGGGGTCTATTTCTCCCATGGACCGGCCGGCTGACAAGAGGTGGCAGGGAATTCGGTAAAATCTCCGGGCACCGTTTCACCCCCCCGCCCCTCGCCCTTCATGTTGCGCCTCACGATCGGACTCGCGCTGGTCTGGAGCTTGTTCCAGTCCGCCGTCCGCCCCCAAGACCCTGCGCCCACGCCCTTTACCTTCCACAGCCAAGCCCCCAAAAAGCTGCGCGTCAAAGTCACCCGCGTGCAACCGGGGATGCAGGGGCTCGGATCGTTGGTGGAGGTGCGCGTGTCCAATCCCACGTCCTATTGGGCGGAACCCCTCGAATTCCGCATGCCCAAAAAGGGGCGACCCCGCGGCGAAGCGCCCCCCATCGTACCGCGCGTGGCCGCCCCTTACGCCACTCGGGCAGGCCGCGCGATCCCGCCCAAGGGGGAACTGCGCTATTGGATCAACGTTCCGGCCGAAGAGCGCGCCATCGGCAAGTCCGGCTGGGTGGTCACGGCCGCCTCGTTCTTCGAACGCACCGGCGCGGCCGAGGAGATGGAAGAAGAAGCGCCCCCCATCGAGGTCGGTCGCATCACTGCGGGCCCCGAAGAACGCACCTTACAAGGCCACAGCGTTCCTTTCAGCCGCATCGAGCTGCACAACCGCGATGGGCACCCGGTGGACGCCATCCTGCGGGCCCGCTTCGAGGCTCCCAAGTCGGGGGACGCGCTGATTCAGTGTCGCTTGGAGCCCGGCGAGCGGCGCACTTGGACCGTGGAAGGACCGTGTTTTCGTTATCCCGGTCGAACCGACGTGCGCGGATCCAAAATCGCCGAGGTGGAGCTGGTCGATTGGAGTCGCTTGACGGAGGACTCCCAGCCCGAAGCCCTCGCCGCCTTGCGCCAAGCCTGGGACCGGCGCGCCCGCTGGCCCCAACCCAACTTGGAGTATCGCGCTCGTTACCGCGCGATCATCGAACGCTGGGACTACCAACGCCGGCAGAAGGTCAAGGTGATCGAAGAGGGCGATGTCGCTTCCCGTGGGGGCTTCGCGGACTTTACCCCGGATGCGCCAACCTCCAAGGCGTCGCCCGGTGGTGACCCGCCCCGGGCTGCCCCGGAGGGTTGGGTTTTGTTGAACCGCGCCAACCAATGGTTGGGCCTCGAACCCTTCGAAACTTGGCGCCAAGGCGGGCGCGTTTTGCTGCACAAGGAGACGAAAGAAGAAACCATCCTCGCCGTCACCCGCCAGCAAGCCTCCGGGTCCTACCAACGTTTTTATTGGTTGGTGGACGGGGATTGGGTGGGAGAGTCCGGCTCTCCTTGGCCTGCCCACGCCGCGCCCCGCTGGTGGACGCTCGAGTCCTCCCCCCACGGCCAGCTTCCGACCCTGGAAACCGATTGGCCGACGCGCACCGAGCGGCCCGAGTACTTCACCGAGGTGCGCTTCGAGTTCAAAACCGTGCAAGGGGTCCCCTTACCCACCCGCGTAGAGCAGTTTCACTCGGTGCGACCGGCGGAACAATCCACGCAAATCGTGGTCGAGATCACCAAGCACGAGCTGGACGTATCCAGCCTAGAGCCCAAACGAGGCGAGTGACCCCTCGGGCGCAACGA
The DNA here is from genome assembly GCA_030426785.1 of bacterium. Lineage (GTDB taxonomy): Bacteria > Planctomycetota > UBA1135 > UBA1135 > NORP259. The sequence goes on along the minus strand of JAUHXY010000023.1, from coordinate 8,834 downwards.
CTTAAGCCGGCGATGTTTGCGCCAAGAGCGCTTCGAGATCGTCGCGCACCGCTTGCGGCAACCGCGGCGCGAGCGCGCGCTGCAATTCTTGGCGCGCCATCTCCAGGGCTCCTTTCTCGAGCCATTGCACCGCACGCGCCGCATGCAACAGCGTGCCTTCGCCCACGGTTTCCGCGCTGCGGAAGGCGTGCTCGACTTCGATCCACGGCTGACCCAAGAGGGCTTGGCGCACGGTGCCGTGGATCACAAAGCGCTGGAAGCGAGCCGCACGCGCAAGGCTGCGGTCCGCGGCGGATCCGCGCTCGACGAACAAGCGGCCTAAGGGCGTGTGGAATTCCTTGGCATCCCACAGGCGTTGGTCATCCGACCAGACCCGGTACGCGCGGTACCGTTCGGGGCCGAAGCGGGTGTGGTAGGGCTCCCAAGCATCGATGACCTCGTCGACCTGGACGCAGAAGCGCACGGTGTCCCCCAAGTGTTCGGTGGGGTGCTCGTAGGCACCGCGCAACTCGACGGACGGGAGAGCCTGAGCGGGGTCCGGGGGGGCGGCGCCGGCGGTGAGCCAAGCGGCGGTCAGGAGGGGCCAGAGGGGGAGCAGCATGGTCTTCCCCAGGGCTTTCGACCCGACCTCCGCTTTCCTTGAGGGCACTGGCCCGGAAACGTGTTGTTGGTCCGTCGCAACGCCCTGTTTTCCAAGGAGTTAGAACCGAATTCCTGAGAGCAGGCCCCGTCGCTGTCACCCGGGCCGGACCGCGCCGACCGAACCGTCCCGGGATTACGGACTTGGGCCAGTGGACACGATTGGGCCAACAACATTTTTCAGGGCCAGTCCGACCGGAGCCCCGCGGGCCAGGGAGCTCGGGCCCAGGGAGGGCTCAGCGCCGCGCCCGCATCTGCGGAATGCCCGCGACGAAAACCTCCAACAGCCGCAAGCTCCCCGGCTCCAACAGCACCAAGTCCGCCTGCGCCCCGGGCCGCAGGATCCCGAGTCCGGCGTCCAGACCGAGAGCCCGCGCAGGGGCCTCGGAGGCCATGGTCAACGCTTCGGGCAGGCTCACCACGCCCGCGCCCACCAGCGCGCGCACCATGTCCCATTGGCTTGAGGCGGAGCCCGCCAAGGGGCCGGTTTCGCCTTCCTGGGCGGGCGGATAAAACGCGGCGCCGCCGCGCACGTGGTGCTCGCGGCCGTGGGAGTGAAAGACCTGGCAGCCGGTGCCTGCGCCCTGCAGCGCATCGCTCACGAGGCACAGGTTGCGCGGCCCGCGGGCGGCCAACGCCATCTCCACGGCGCGCGGACCCACGTGCACGAGATCCCCAATGATCTCGGCGAACAGACCTTCGCGCAGCAAGGCCTCCCCCACCAACCCCGAGTCGCGGTGATGCCAAGGCGTCATCGCGTTGAACAGGTGCGTGACCCCCAAAGCACCGTGCGCAAAGCCATCGATCGCCTGCGCGCCATTGGCGTGGGAGTGTCCCAGGGAAACCCGCACGCCCAGGCGACGGCATTCGGCGATCAAGTCCAAGGCGCCGGGTAACTCGGGGGCGATGGTCACGGTTCCGACGCCCCGGCCGTCGCCCGTGGCGGGGCCAAGCACTTGTTCGAGAGCTTGGACGCTCGGGGTCGCCAAGTCTTCGACCGGCAACGCGCCCGCGGCGGCGGGGTTGACGAATGGGCCTTCCAAGTGCGTGCCGAGCACGCGCGCGCCTTCGCCCGGGCGCAACAACAGGCGTTCGCCGTCCAACGCTTGGGCCTGCAACCCCAGGGTTTCCGGCGCGGCCGGGAACAGAGTCGGTTGAAAAGCGGTCGTGCCGACGCGCGCCAAGGCCAAAGCCATGGCGGGCAGGTTTTCGAGGGGGTCGGCTCCCCCGAACCCGTGCACGTGCAGGTCGATGAAGCCCGGCGCGATGATCGGTCCGGCCGGGGCGTTGGAGTCCGACTCCGCCGGCTCGATCGACAGGATCTGCTGATGATCGAAGGTGATGCGACCCGGCACCAAGGCACCGCCCTGCAAGATTTGCCCGCTGCGCTGCTGGCTCATTCGGGAGCCTCCTCGGGCTCGGATTCCGTGGGCTCGGACGCCAGCTCCAAGTACCACAGGATACTGCGCCCGTAGCGCTTTTCGCGCAGGTCCGCGAAGGCTTCGAAGTCGTTCGCCGACAACACGCGCGGTTCCGCGTGCAACATCATCAAGCCGCCGGGGGCAAGGTGCGCGTCCAGCAGGCTGCGCACGGCCTGCAAGAGTGCGCGTTTGCCCTGCGCTTCTTGGACGAATGGATACGGAGGATCGAGGAAGATCAAATCCCAGGGTCCGCCGGTCCAGGCCCGGTCGCTCAAAGCATCGCCGGACCACCATTCGGCTCGCGAAGCCGCGCCCAAAGAAGCCAAGTTGGCTTGGCCGACCTGGCTGATCGGCCGACCGCGCTCGACGAAGCGCACAAAATCGGCACCGCGGCTGAGGGCCTCGATGCCGAGACTGCCCGTACCCGCGTACAGGTCGAGCACGCGTGCGTCGGCGACGCGCTCCCCCAAACTGGAGAAGAGCGCTTCCCGCACGCGGCCCAACATCGGCCGCGTCCCGAGACCTTCCGGCGACTGCAATCGTCGACCGCCCCATTCTCCCGCGATGATGCGCACGGCCCTTTTATAGCGGTCTCACCCTGCAGGACCGCGCTTCGTCCCACAATTTCGCAGCGCCTGCCCCCTACGGTGCAAACCGAACGCTATCTTGCGCGGCCGCGTTCCCGAAACCGCTGCCACCTTCGCAACGATGACCAAACCGAACAAGGCGCTCGTCCTAGGCGCCGGCATGGTGGGCTCCTTGATGGCCCGCGACCTCGCCCGCGACGGCGAATTCGATGTCACCCTCGTCGACCATAGCCAAGCGGCGCTCGACAAGGCCGCCCGAGGCTTCGCCCCCGGCAGCTCGATTCAAGGGCGCACGGCCGACCTCTCATCGGCCGCCACGTTGGCGGGTTTGGCGACGGAGCACGACGTGGTGCTCGGAGCGTTGTCGAGCCAACTGGGCTTCGGCGCCCTGCAGACCCTGTGCCGCACGGGGAAGCCCTACGCGGATATCTCGTTCATGACCGAGAACGCGCTCGAGCTCCACGACCTCGCGCGAGAGCACGGCTCCACCTGCGTCGTGGACTGCGGGGTCGCGCCCGGCATGAGCAACCTGCTCGCCGGGGAAGGGGTCCGGCGCCTCGACCGGGCGGACGCCTTCGAGATCTACGTGGGCGGATTGCCGCGCGAACGTCACTGGCCGTTCGAGTACAAGGCGGGCTTCGCGCCGGCCGATGTGATCGAGGAGTACACGCGCCCCGCACGCCTGGTCGAAAACGGCGAAGTGGTCGTGCGCGAAGCCCTGAGCGAACCCGAGCTCATGACCTTCGAGGGAGTCGGCGAGCTGGAGGCCTTTAATACCGACGGACTGCGCAGTCTACTCTTCACCCTCAATGTGCCCCACATGAAGGAGAAGACGCTGCGTTACCCGGGCCACATCGAGCTCATGCGGGTCTTCCGCGAAACCGGGCTATTCGGCAAAGACCCGCTGAAAGTGGGCGGCCAAAGCATCGTTCCCCTGGAGGTGACCGCAGCGTTGTTGTTCCCAAAGTGGACCTTCGAGGAGGGGGAACAAGATGTGACCGTCATGCGCGTTCTCGTCCGTGGAGAAAAAAACGGGGCCCCCATGACCTACCGCTGGGATTTGCACGAAACCTATAGCGTCGAGGAACAAGCCACCAGCATGTCCCGCACGACCGCCCTGCCCTGCACCCTCATGGCGCGTTTGCTCCTGGAAGGCGCCATCCCCGAGCCCGGCGTCTACGCACCCGAACAGGTCGTGCGCTTCGAAGGCGTCACCCAAAGGGTTTTGGACGGACTTTCCCAACGGGGCATCCACTACCGAGAATCGAAGGTAGGTTAATCCCTATGGCTCTACTCCCGATGGCCGCCCTTGCGCTGGCGACCCTACCCTGGCTTCCGACCGTGGCGCCCGTCTTCGAAGACGACGCGCAGTCGGGTCTCACCATCCAAGTGCCCGACGACAAGATCGTGCACGTCGAACTCGTCGAAGATCACACCGAAGCGGTGGCCGACTGGTTCATCGCTCTCGCCGATTTGGTGCGCAAGCGTCAAATGGAAACGACGGGAGAGTGGATGGCGGAGGACTTCCAAGGTCACGGCTGGATGCCGCTCCAGGTCACGGAGACGAGTGCGGGCTTGATGCAGACGGAGAAAGTCGTCTGGGATGCGTCGCACGCCCCGATCGTCGACGGCTCCCAGTGGCTCGCTGGGCTGGGCCAGGTCCTCAGCCCTTGGCAGCGCATCGATCGCGTGTTGTTTAAGGTCAAGGCGGCCGACTTCCAACGCGGACGTCGCACTTGGGGCAAAGCCAAGATCTACATCGCGATGCAGGGCATCAATGCGGACCGCAACCCCGTTTCGATCGAGGGTTATGCCTACGTGAACGTCCGCATGGAGCGCAACCGTTGGTTGTTGGAGCGCTGGAAGCTGACCTCCCTGGACCAAACCACCCGCTCGGGCGGTGAGTTCTTCGCCAACGTTTCCGAATCGGCCGGTGTTGCGCACCAAGCGCCGCGCTTCGGCACGGGCGGCAACGTCAGCTACGAATGGAACGGCGCGGCCGGCGCCGACGTGGACGGGGACGGGGATTGGGATCTGTTCGTGCCCGGCAACGATCGCAATTTCCTGTACATCGCGCAGCCCGACGGCACCTACCGCGAAGAAGCGGAAACCCGGGGCGTGCTCGGAACGGGCGGCGGCACCGGTGTGGTCTTCTTCGACCTCGACAACGACGGCGATCAAGACCTGTTGCTGGGTGGCGTCAGCTCGCTCGCAAACGACGGAGGCCTCGCAGGCCGCCCTATGCGGGTGTGGCTCAACGACGGTCAAGGCAAGTTCGCCGCCCAACCCGCATTCCCGGGCACCGAAGTGCCCATGGTGGCCTACCACGCGTCGGTGGCCGACTTTGACAACGACGGTTGGCTAGACGTCTTTTGGGCCTGTTACGGTCGCCTCGAAGTCGAGCACAACAACTCTTGGATCGAAGCCACCAACGGCAACCGCAACGTCTTACTGCGCAACCGCGAGGGCAAGGGTTTCGAAGATGTAACCGACCGGGCGGGGGTTGGAGGGCGTGCCTGGACGTACGCCTCCGCCGTCGCCGACGTCAACCGGGACGGCTGGATGGACATCTACGTCGCCAACGACTACGGCAACAACCGTTTGTGGCTCAACCAGAAGGACGGCACCTACGTCGATCAAGGCGAAGCGCTGGGAGTCGCGGATCGCGGCAACGGCATGGGTGCCGCTTTTGGCGACCTGAACAGCGACGGGCTGCTCGACCTGTACGTGTCCAACATGTCCTCCACCGCCGGCAACCGCATCCTGGATCGTCTCGGGGACCAATTGCCCGAGGAGATCTTCCAGGCCCTCAAGAAGATGGCGGCGGGCAATACGATCTTCATGGCGCGCCCTGACGGGGGCTTCGACACCTTGCCGTCTTCCGCCGGAGGAACCAATGGCAACTGGGCCTGGTCGATGGCCTTGAACGATTTCAACTTGGACGGCCATCTCGACATCTTCTGCACCAACGGGTTCGTCACCGGTGTCCTCGCCGACGACACATGAAGCACCCACTGGCGCCACGTGGTGGCGTCCTCGCTGGATCCGGAAGCCAATATCGAAGCCGTGACGACCCAATCGGTCGGCAACACCCGCCACCTGAACCGGCACAACACGCAGATGTTCGTCGAAGGCCGTTCCTTCAGCGGCAACGAACGCGACAAGTTGTGGTTCAACCGAGGGGACGGGACTTTTCTCGATGTTTCGCCTTTTAGCGGGGCGGACTCCAAGAACGACGGGCGCGCGATCATCGCTGCGGACTTCGACGACGACGGCGACATCGACCTGTTCGTGCACGAGTTGCAACGGGAACGGCACGCGCTCTACCGCAACGAGCTTGGAACCTCGCAGGGACAGTTCCTGAAGGTGCGCTTGCGCGCGACCCAGAGCCAGTACGAGGCCATCGGTGCGGTGGTGACGTTGCGCTTCGGCCCTACCGAGGAGTCCGAAGCAGAGTCGCGCTTTCCCGCTTCGGCGCAGGTCTCGCAAATCATGAGCCGCGGCACGGGCATCGGGTCGTGCCAACCCCCGGAGTTGGTGTTCGGCATGAGCGATGCCCCCAGCGCTCACCTGAGCGTGCGCTGGCCGGATGGATCCGTGGAAGCGTTCGGCGCGGTCGCTCCCGGTCAACGCCTCTGGTTGGTGCAAGGCACGGGCCAACCCGAGCCCTTCGCCGCCAATCCGCGCCCCCTCCCCGACCCGACCCCGGCTGGCCTCAAGCTGGCCTTGGGCGACCGGGTCCCGACTTTTGCCGTGCAAAACGCGGCCGGGGAAACGAGCGAGTTCGACGTGGCCAAAGTGGCCCCGGGCCAGCGCGTGTATTTGAACCTGTGGGCCAGTTACTGCGGGCCGTGCGTCCAGGAGTTGCCCGACCTGCAGAAGCTGGATGAGCAAGGAGAGGCCACGGTGGTGGGACTGTCCGTCGATGCGGCGGAGGGACAAGCCCGCGCCGCCAAGCTGTTCGCCACCCGCGGCGCACGCTTCGCGAGCTACTACTTGCCCGCCCAAGAAGAAGGCACCTCGATCGATTCTTGGGCCGACATGGAACGTTTGCCGATCCCGACGACCCTGGTGATCGGCGCGGATGGCACACTGGAGCGCGTGATTCGTGGGCCGATCCCGAAGGCCTTGATCGAGTCCGCTTCCGCCGAGCCCGGCCAATAGGTCGTCCCCATCCTGGGGCTCGGTGGCGATCCCCACCATGCCCCCGCCGCCCCAGGATCCCGACGCCCAAGCGGAGCCCGCTGATTGGCAAACCGTCAAGCGCATCTTGGCGGATGCCTTGGAGTTGCCGGCGGAAGAACGCGGCGCCGCGGTGCGCGCGGCCTGCGGAGGTGACGCCGCGCTCGAAGCCCAAGTGCTCGAGCTCTTGCCCGAACCCGAATCCGAAGAACACTTCCTGCAAGGCAGCGCGCCGCGCTTCACCTTGGCGGGCACGCCCCAGGCGGGGGATCGGCTGGGCAACTACCGCCTCGAACGTTTGTTGGGCGAAGGTGGCATGGGGCAGGTCTACCAGGCCACCCAAGAAAACCCCCAGCGCACCGTCGCCATCAAGATCATGCGGCCGGGCCTGCTCACGGAGTCGGCCGCGCGACGTTTTGAGTGGGAATCCGAGCTCTTGGCGCGCCTGTCCCACGACACGATCGCGCGGGTGCTGGAAGCGGGCACTGCCTTGCTCGCAAACGGCCAACCGATCTCTTGGTTTGCCATGGAGCAAGTGGAAGGCCAGCCCCTCCTACGCGCCGCCGACCAACTGGGCCTCGACCGCCGCGCTCGCCTGCGTCTGTTCGTGCGCATTTGCGAGGGCATCTCCCACGCGCACCAGCGCGGGGTCATCCACCGGGACCTGAAGCCCGACAACGTGCTCGTCGACGGGCAAGGGGCTCCGCACATCCTGGATTTTGGTATCGCGCGCTCGCTGGATCCGGGCGCGGAGCACCAAACCATGGAAGGCGACGTCGTCGGCACTTTGGCGTACATGAGCCCCGAGCAGGTTTCGGGGCGCGTCGACGAAATCGATGTGCGCACCGACGTGTACGCCTTGGGGGTCTTGTTGTTCCGCTTGCTGACGGGCGAGGCGCCGATCGATTTCCAAGGCTTGTCCCTGGCGGGCGTGGCACAAAAGCTCACGACCGAAACCGCCCGACCCGCCGGCCAATTCGATCGCAGCCTGCGCGGGGATTTGGAAACGATCCTCGCCACGGCCTTGGCCAGCGATCGCGAGCGGCGTTACGCCTCGGTGGATGCCCTGCGCGCCGACGTGTTGGCCTTCCTGGAACAGCGGCCGATCGCGGTGCGGCCCCCCACCGCCCTGTACCACTTGACGCAGTTTGCGCGGCGCCACAAAGCCCTCGTCGCGGCCAGCGCCTTGAGCGTGCTCCTGTTGGTCGCCGCCGTGATCGGTACCAGTTTTGGCCTGCAGCGCGCCAAGTCGGCCACCGCGTTGGCGCAGACCGAGCGGGATCGCTTTCAGGCCTCGTTCGCCTTCATCAACCGCATCTTCGCCAGCGCGGATCCGGCTGAAAACGGACGCGGCACGTTGCTCGTCGACGTGCTGCAAAGCGCGGCGTTTGACTTGGAAGCCGACCAAACCCTGACCGAGCCCGTGCGCGGCACCCTGCACCTCACCCTCGGCGAGACCTTCTACGCCATCGACGAATGGGAGCAGGCCCAAGTCCACTTGGAACAGGCCTATCGCCTGCTGCAGCGCACCGATGGCGAAGGCGCACCGATCACCCTGCGGGCGCGCAAAGCCTGGATCCGCGCGCTGCAGGATGGAGGAAGGCTGGACCTAGCTCGCAGCGCAACGGACGCGCTGATCACTTGGGTGCAACAGAACTTCGAGGCCGCTTCCGAACCGATCACGCCCGAGACCGTAGAGCGGCACCTCTTGGTGCGCCAAATGCGAGCCCATCAGGCTTGGGCGGATCAGGATTGGGTGTTGGCGGAGTCCCTGTTCCAGGAGGTGATGGAAGGCTACGCCGCCGTGCTGCCCCCGGGGGATGCGCTGCTGGATCATGCGACCCTGGATTATGTCGTGGCGTTGCTCGCTCTGGAGAAGACGGCAGAAGCGGAGCCCCTGGTGCGCGCCCAACTGGCCTCCAAACTCGAGCGCCTGCCCGCCATCCACCCCGAGGTGTTTACCGCCAAGGTGCACCTGGCGAGCATCCTCTCAGGCCAAGCGCGT
>JAUHXY010000283.1 GCA_030426785.1 bacterium | reverse complement strand
GCTTGGGCGCCCTTGCCAACTTGGCCTGGAAGGATGTTGGGACAGGTTAGGGCGTTTCAGACGGTCCGGTTCAAAACCCGAGTGCATGGGGGCCACGCTATCCAACTCGATGGTAGCTTGCTGCCTGCTGGGCCCCATTCATGAGACCCATCCGATTCATGCAAGCCGCTACGAGATCTCTCCAAGAAAGCCCCAGGAAGCATCGATGGAGGCCGATCCGACGCGCTGCGCTGGTTGGCTTGCTGCTGTACGGTTGCGGGAGTTGGGTTCTGGCTTCGACCCTGCTGCGGAATCCGGAAAGGGTGCGGGCGCGCGACGCGCCTGAGGTGGAGCGCGTTTGGGTCACGACCGGCGATGGTCTCTCGATTCCATTGTTTGTGGTCGTTCCGGAAGGAAAGCCCCTCGGACTCGTGGTTCTTTTGCACCCACGCGGAGGGGCGCACCCGGTGGAGCGCATGTTGTGGTTGCGCGAGCAGGGGTATGGGAGCGTGGCGCCGGACTTTCGAGGGCACGGCGAAGCGCCCGAGGCGCAGACGGGCTTTGGCTACTTCGAGCGCCACGAAGTTCTGGCCGCTTTCGATTGGGCCGAAGCGCGATGGCCGGAACAGCCCCAGTTCGTTTGGGGCACTTCGATGGGGGCCGCGGCCGCGCTGTTTGCCCTCCAGTCGGCAGGCCCCGCTCGTGGATACCTGCTGGAGTCGGTGTATGCGGACCTGGAGCGCTCGTTTCGGAATCGATTCCGCATGCACTTTCCCGCTTGGCTTTACCCGCTCACTTACGGCCCCCTAGCCGTCGCGCAATGGCGATCCGGTTTGCCTCTACGGGAGATTCGGCCTATCGACCGGCTGACAGCTCTGCCGCCCTCGCGGGTTCTGCTCGTGCGCGGTGCGCAGGACCAGCGCGTGCCAACCGACGAGTTCGAGGCCATGCACGCGCGCCTTCCCACCTCGACCGCCGTGCAGTGGCCTGGCCTAGGACATGTCGACCTGTTTCAGCACGCCGGTCCGGACTATCGTGCCATGGTGCTCGAACACCTGCGTCGCTGGAGCGGCGACGGGGACTGAATCTCCCAGAAGGAGCCCGGACGCCTAAAGTACAGTCCGACCCCAACACTAGGTTCGACCTTGCGCCGACGAACCGACTTCGGCGGACTGCTAAACCTGGGCGGGGTCACTTTCTGACGCCAACCGGCCGGGTCGTGGGGGCCCTAACTGCGCGTAAACTTGCGGTGCGTACCGGCCTTGGCCTCGATGTCGACGCCCTCGTGTTCCTTCTTCCAAGCCTTGTAAGACTCGTAGTCGCCGTGGTGGAAGACGACGCGGCCGTTGCCTTCGAAGGCCAGGATGTGGGTGGCGACGCGGTTCAGGAAATAGCGATCGTGGGTCACGATGATCATGGAGCCGGGGTAGTGCTCGATGGCCTCTTCCAGGACACGGAGGGTGTCGAGGTCCAGATCGTTGGTCGGCTCATCCATGATGATGAGGTTGGCGGGCTCGCGTAGCATTTTGGCTAGGAGCACGCGGTTGCGCATTCCCCCGGAGCATTCGCCGAGCTTGCGCTGTTGGTCTTCGCCTTTGAAGTTGAAGCGAGCGACGTAGGCGCGGGCGTCGATGGTCTTGGTGCCGAAGGGCAGGACCTCGTTGCCGTCGGTGATGTTGTTGAAGACGGTTTCTTCGTCGTTCAGCTCGGTGCGGGACTGGTCGACCATGGAGATCTCGACGGTGGAGCCGATCGACACGTCGCCTTCGTCGGGCGCTTCCTTGCCGGTCATGATCCGCAGCAAGGTCGTCTTGCCCATGCCGTTGGGGCCGATGATGCCGAGTTTGGCTTGCGGGGGGACGTCGAAGGTCAAACCCTCGAAGAGCACGCGCCCGTCGTAGCCCTTTTTCAGGTCGCGCACCTCGATGACCTTGTCACCCAAGCGCGGTCCCGGCGGGATGCGCAGTTCGATCGACTCCAGTTGGTCTTCCGCCTTTTCGGCGGCCATGGTTTGGTAGCGCTTGAGGCGTGCCTTGGATTGCGTCGTGCGCGCCGAGGGCGTTTTGCGCAACCACTCCAGCTCGCGGGCGAGCACCTTGTCCCGTGAGGCGTCCTGCTTCTTCTTGACGTCCAGCAGCTTTTGCTTGGCTTCCAGGTAGGTCGAGTAGTTGCCCTTGTACGGCTTGGCGAGGCCGCGTTCGATCTCGAGCATCCAACCCACCACGTTGTCCAGGAAGTACCGGTCGTGGGTGATCAGGATCACGGTGCCTTCGTACTCCGCCAGGTGGCTTTCAAGCCAGTTGATCGACTCGGAGTCCAAGTGGTTGGTGGGTTCGTCTAACAACAGGATGTCGGGGTGATCGAGCAGCAGCTTGCAGAGCGCAACGCGGCGGGCTTCCCCTCCGGAGAGGGTCGTCACGTCGCGGTCGCCGGGGGGCACTTGCAAGGCGTGCATGGCCTGTTCCAAACGCGAGTCCAGATCCCAAATGCCCTTCGCATCCATGTCGTGCTGCAGGCGGTCGTACTCGGCGGCGAGCTTGTCGGCGGCTTCGCCTTCGGCCTCGCCCATCAGGGTCATGACCTCGTAGTAGCGCGCTTCGATCTCGCGCAGGTGTTGCACGGCGACGTCGATGTTCTGGGCGACGGTTTTGGTGGGGTCGAGCTTCGGTTCCTGCGCGAGGTAACCGACCGTCGCGTCACCCAAAGGCTTCGCCACGCCTTCAAAGTCTTTGTCTTCGCCCGCGATGATGCGCAGCAAAGTCGTCTTGCCGGCGCCATTCAGCCCGATCAATCCGATTTTGGCCCCCTCCAAGAACTCGAGGGTGATGCCCTTCAAGACCTCGCGTTGGTCGTAGAACTTGTGCAGGTCCTTGAGGAGGAAGATCTTCTTTTCTTCGGCCATGGTATTCAGGCGTCGTGGCGGGGCGCGGAAGGCGCCGGGCCGGTGGGGGTGCGGTTGGCGTTTCGGGAGGGCCTAGGACGGCCTCTCCCCAAAAATCGGGCGACCAGGATAGCCCAGTCCGCAGGCGATTGGGAGGGGGCGGGGCACCTCCGGTGCGGTCCTTCCGCCGGCTGGACCCCTGGGCGGCAAATGCCGGGGGCCACCCTACCCAGTCGCCCCGGTGGGTCTTATTCTAGTTGCCCGAATCGGGGCTCTCGACCCTGGCACCGCAGAGTCTCTGCGACCCGCCACGCCTCCGCAAACGGCCTTTGAGAGCCCATCCCTTCCTCCTTCCCTCAGCTGACCCCATGACCACCCAAACCCAACACCCCTGGCTCGCCGAGCTGGGCATCCAAGGCGACCAATCCGGCGCGTACAACGGCTCCTGGATGGAGTGCGGCGGCGAATGGCTCGAGACCCGTTCGCCCGCCACCGGCGAAGTGATCGGGCGGGTCAAAATGGCCACCAAAGCCGACTACGACCAAGTCGTCGAGGCCGCCCAAGAGGCCTTCCAACGCTGGCGTTCCGTGCCCGGCCCCCTGCGCGGCGAGATCGTGCGCAAGATGGGCAACGCCATCCGGGAGCACAAGGACGCCTTGGGTCGCTTGATCGCCCTCGAGATGGGCAAGATCGCTCAAGAGGGTTGGGGTGAGGTGCAGGAATGCATCGACATCGCCGACTTTGCGGTGGGACTTTCCCGCCAACTGTACGGCCTAACCATGCCGTCCGAACGCCCGGGCCACTCCATGAAGGAGCAATGGCACCCTCTCGGCACCGTCGGCATCCTGTCCGCATTCAACTTCCCCATGGCCGTTTGGGCTTGGAACTCCATGCTCGCGTGGACCTGTGGCGATAGCTGCGTGTGGAAACCGAGCCCCAAGACGCCCCTGTGCGCCATCGGCCTCGTCAACGTGATCCGGCCCGTGCTCGAGGCCGAAGGGTTCGGCGCCCTGTGCGGCCTCGTCATCGGCGGCAACGAAGACGTGGCGATCCCCATGGTGGAAGACCCGCGCCTGCCGTTGATCTCCTTCACCGGCTCGACCGCCGTCGGCAAGCTCGTGGCCGGCAAGGTCGGCGCGCGCTTTGGCAAGGGCATCTTCGAGTGCGGCGGCAACAACGGCTTGATCGTCATGGACGACGCGGACCTCGACATGGTCCTGCCCGCCACCCTGTTCGGCGCGGTGGGTACCGCCGGCCAGCGTTGCACCTCCACCCGTCGCCTGTTGGTGCAGGAGTCGATCGTGGACGAGGTCACCCAGCGCCTCGTGAAGGCCTACGACGGCATCCGCATCGGCGACCCCAACGACGAAAGCACCCTGTGCGGTCCCCTGATCGACGAAGCGGCCGTGCAGACCATGGAGCGCTCCCTCGAGAACGTGCAAAAGGAAGGCGGCAAGCTTCTGTGCGGCGGCGGCCGCGCCCAACTGCAAGGGGAGCTTGCCGGCGGCCACTTCGTGGTGCCCGCCATCGTGCGCGCCGAAAACCACTACCAAACCGTGCAGGACGAGACCTTCGCGCCCATCCTGTACATCATCCCGTTCAAGGATCTCGACCACGCCATCGAGCTGCACAACGGGGTGCCGCAGGGCCTGTCCTCGGCGATCTTCACCAGCGACGTGAAGAAGGCCGAGCGCTTCCTCTCCGCGGTGGGCTCTGACTGCGGCATCGCCAACGTCAACATCGGCACCTCCGGCGCCGAGATCGGCGGCGCTTTCGGCGGCGAAAAGGACACCGGCGGCGGCCGCGAGTCCGGCTCCGATGCGTGGAAGGCCTACATGCGCCGCCAGACCAAC
>JAUHXY010000022.1 GCA_030426785.1 bacterium | reverse complement strand
CCGTAGTTGGATGCGGGGGGCGCGCGCACGACCTTTCGTGCCGCGCCACCATGGGTTGAGTCCAGATCTCAATCCTCTTTAGGCTCACCAAACGGGCAGGCATTCGCCTGCTCGCATGTGTGTTTGGCCCTGTGTTTCTTTCTGAAACTTGCCACGCATCGCTGCGCTCAGCGAACCGCGGGAAATCGGCTCGATCAATTCGCTACCGGTCGACCACAAATGGGCGCGAACCCCCATACTGGGGTTTAGGTCTGCCAGCCAATTCACCGCAAGACTGTCCTCTTTCTCCTGCGCGATGGGAACTTGGAATTGGCGTTGTTCTTCATCGCACTCACACTCCAAAACCATGAACAAAAGCATCCTCTTTGGTGCCGTGGGCTTCTTGCTCGCTGGCACCGCAGCTGCCCAAGGCGATGATTGTTCGACTGCGACGGCGATCGGCACGACCGGCACCTTCGCATTCGACAGTACTGCCAACACCACCTCCGGTTTCGACGGCGGAGCCCTTTGCGGTTTCGGTTCCGATACGATCAATCAAGACGTGTTCTACCAGTGGACCGCCCCCGCGGCCGGTGACTACCAAATCGACACGGAGACTTCGACCTTCGACACCAAGTTGTCGGTCCACTCTGGCGTCGGTTGCGCCGCGACCTGCGTCGACTACGACGATGACGGCGGTGCCGGCCTGCAAAGCCTCATCGTCATCACCGGCGTCAACATGGGCGACACCTTCCTGATCCAGGCGGGTGGCTTCGGTACGAACGCCGGTATGGGCGTCGTCAACATCAGCCCTTGGATCGACCCTTGCGCCGCCCCTGACGCACTGGAAGACAACGACACGATCGGGACGGCTTCCTTGATCGCGTCCAGCGGTACCATCGCCGGCCTGACGGTCAGCGACACCGACCCCGACTTCTACGAAGTCATGGTCATGCCCGGCGAAATCGTGACCGTGGATCACACCGTGTCCGCAGGTTTCCTGGACTTCCGCGTCTATGACGCCGCCGGGAACTACTACCGCAACGAGACGTTCGACTTCCGTTGGCACAACACCACCGCCGCGGCCACGTCGTTCATCTTTGAGCCCTGGAACACGTCGACGACCGCTCCCTGCGCGGACTACGACTTGATCCTGAGCGTCACCACCGACGCGGGTTGCGCCATGGACGATACGTTCGAGGACAACGACACCTGCGCCACCGCCTCCCCCATCACCGCGGGTTCCTACCCGGGCTTGATGGTCGGTTTGGGCGACCGTGACTTCTACTCCGCCGTCATTCCTGCCGGTCAGACCCTCGACGTGGACCTCAGCGGTTTCGCCGTCGACGTGGACTTTGAAATCCGCGACGTGACCTGTGCCGGTGGACCGGTGGACACGGAATTCGACGACTTCGAGATTGCGAACCCCGGCCCGGGCAGCATCACCGTGGTCTTCGAGGCGTTGATCGACCCCTCGCTGACCCAGGCGACCTGCACGGCCTACCAGTTGGACGTCGCCTTCACCGTCGACCCCTGCTTCATGCCGATGGACGACACGTTCGAGGACAACGACACCTGCTTGACCGCCGCCTCTTTGGGTGCGGGTCTCAACGCGGGTCTCTTCGTCAGCGACAGCGATCCGGACTTCTTCTCGATCGCCATCCCGGCGAACCAAATCCTGACGTTTGATCACACCGTGACCTCGTCGGGCTTCCTGGACTTCGACATCTACGACGCGTCCTGCACGCTTCTGGACACCGAGTTCGGTGACTTCGACTACCCGGGCGGTCCCGCTGGTACCACCATCATCGTCGAAATCATCCGCACCTCCACCGGTTCGACCTGTGACACCTACGACCTCGACATCTCCTTCAACCCCGATCCTTGCGCGGGTTTCCCGGATGATGCCTTCGAGGACAACGATGACTGCGCGACCGCGACCCCCGTTTCCGACGGGACTTACGCTGGCCTCGCGATCACCGAAAACGATAAGGACCACTACTCCTTCTGCGTAGCCGACGGCGCGACCGTCGCGTGCGACATCCTCTTCACCGATGCGATCGCTGACCTGGACTTCTTCCTGCGCGACGCCGCTGCGGTGGAATGTGGTACCGGCAACGGTACGAACGAGCTGGCCGATGGTTTCTCGGTGAGCGACAACGAGTCCCTCACCTGGACCAACACCACCGGTGCGGACCTCAACGTGGTCCTGGAAGTCAACATGTTCGCCCCGGGCACCCAAGGTTGCACGAACTACGATCTCGTGATCGCAGGCGCCAACACCTGTGGCGGCACCGGCACGACCTTCTGTGACCCGAACACGCCCAACTCCTCCGGTCTGTCGACCACCCTCTCGGGTACGCTCGGCACGGGCGTGGAAAGCGGCCTGCGTTTGGACGCCAGCAACGGTGTACCGAGCGAGTTCGGTTACTTCCTGGTCTCCGCTGGCTTCGCCGATCCGGGTACCGTCATCAGCAACGGCGAGTTCTGCTTGCTCGATGGCACCAACCCCTTCGGCCGCTACAACTTCGGTACCACCACCAACTCCATCGGTGCGTTCGACGCCGCGGGCGACTTCCAGAACCTGGTCGGCACCGGCACCTCGAACGGCGGGTACGGCTACGACGTGGCCACCAACCTGCCGCCCAGCGTGGGCACCACCATCATGAGTGGCGAAACCTGGAACTTCCAGTTGTGGCACCGTGACACCCCCGCGGGGGCTGGCACCTCGACCTTCTCCAACGGTCTCTCCATCACCTTCCCGTAAGGTGACCCCGACCTAGGGCCAGCGCTTAACGCGCTGGCCCGATGCGGCGGCTCCCGGGGCAACCCGGGGGCCGCCGCTGCGTTGGGTCGAGCGGTTCTCGCGCTGGCCAGCGACAAGAGCCCCGCTTTCCAAGGCGGAAAGCGGGGCTCGAACTTGGTGGACGCTAGTGGGTGCTACGAAGTCAGGCCGTTGTGGCGCAGCAGAGCAGCGGTGCTCGGCTCACGACCACGGAAGTCGCGGTACACGTCCATGGGGTGGCGGCTGCCGCCTTGGGCCAGGACCGTATCGCGGAAACGGCGCCCGGTTTTGGCGACGGCGGCTTCGTCATCGAGGCCAGCATCTTCGAAGGCGGCGAATGCGTCGGCGCTGAGCACCTCGGCCCACTTGTAGCTGTAGTAACCGGCCGCATAACCGCCCGCAAAGATGTGCGAGAAGGCGCACAGGAACTTGCTCTCGGGGAAGGGCGGCATGGGCGAGGTCTTGGCCGCGATTTCCTGCTGCACGTCAAAGGGAGTCTTGCTGCCGTTCGGATCGAAGTGCGAGTGCAGCTCCATGTCGATCATCGAAAACTGCACTTGCCGCAACATGCCGGACGCCGCGCGATAGGTGCGCGCCTTGCAAATTTTCTCGAACAGATCGTCCGGCAAGCGCTCCCCGGTCTGGTAGTGGATCGCCATGCCCATCAAGGTCGGCTTGTGGTAGCACCAGTTTTCCATGAACTGGCTCGGCAGTTCGACCGCGTCCCATTCGACTCCGCTGATCCCGGAGACGTCGCGCAGATCGACCGTGGTCAACATGTGCTGCAGACCGTGACCGAATTCGTGGAAGAGCGTCTCTACCTCGCCGAAGGTCATCAACGAGGGCGTCTCCCCCACCGGCGGCGTACCGTTGCAGGTCAAATGCGCGACCGGCAGCCGCGTTTCGGACCCGTTCACCTCGCGTGAAATGCAATCGTCCATCCAGGCTCCGCCACGCTTGTTTCCGGGGCGCGAGTACGGGTCGAGGTAGAACGCGGCGATTTGGTTGCCGTCTTCGTTGAAGATCTCGAAGAAGGTGACGTCTTTGTTCCAAACGGGCGCTTTGCCGGGCGCCTTCTTGACGGTGATGCCAAACAAGCGGTTGCACAGGGAAAATAGTCCGTCCTGGACCCGCTCGAGCGAGAAGTACGGCCGCAACTCTTCATCGGTGAAGGCGTAGCGCTCCTCGCGCAGGCGTTCGGCCCAAAAGGCCACGTCCCAATGGGCCAACTCCCCTTGGTGACCGCGGCTCTGCGCCAACTTCGTGATCTCGTCCAGCTCTTGGCGACCGCGCTCCATCGATGCGTCGATCAACTCGTCGAACATGGTCTGCACCGCGTCCAGGCTGGGCGCCATCTTGCGAGATAGGCTGAATTCGGCGTAGTTCTTGTACCCGAGCAGATCGCACATCTCTTGGCGCAGCTTGAGGATCTTCAGGATCAACGGCTGGTTGTCCAGTTTGCCGCTGGAAGCGCGCGTGACCTGCGCGCGGTAGGCCTTTTCGCGCAACGCAGGGTTTTTGCAGTGCATCATGAACGGGCCGAAGCTCGGGAAATCCAAGGTGACGCGCCAAGGGCCCTTTTCGGGGTTGGCGGAGCCCTCGTTTTCTTCGGCGTCCGCCCAAGCGGCAGCGGTGAGCTTGCGCAAGCTTTCGGGCAGGCCTTCCGCATCGGCGGGGTTGGTGATATCCAAGTGCCACGCCTTGGTCGCATCGAGCACGTTGTTCGAAAACTGCGTGCTGAGTTGCGACAGCTCTTGCGAGACCTCGTTGAAGCGCTCTTGCGCTTGCCCCTCCAGGGCGATACCGGCTTGTTCTGCGCTCAGGATGGCCTGCTCAACGATGCGATGCTTCGCAGAACTCATGGCTTGCCAACCGTCCGAATCCCGCAAGGCTCGGTAACGCTCGTAGATCGGCCGGCTTTGCTTGGCGGCCAGAACGAATTGCACGACCTTGGGTTGCGCGGCTTCGTGGGCTTCGCGCAGCGCTTCGCTGTTCGCTACACCCAAGAGGTGCCCCACCGGCGACCAGCCGTATTCGAACAGGCGGTCGATCTTGCCCAGCGGTTTCATCAAGGCGTCCCAGTCGCCGAGCGGAGCGGCTTCGGCCTCCGCTAGGAGTTCCTTGGACTGTGCCAAGATGCTTTCGACCGCCGGAGCCACGTGCTCGGGCTGGATCCGGTCGAACGCGGGCAGACCGGACTGGATCAGGAGGGGGTTGTCGGTACTCATAGCGCCCAAGGTACTGGCGCCTCGGGCATTCCTCCACCCTGGGGAGGGGTTCCAAGCGGGGTGAGGACCTTCTACGGCGAGCGGAGCACTCTCCCCTCACTGCCCGATGACTGGCCTGAGCGAACCGGCGAAGGCCCGGCTTACGGAATGGAAACCGTCACCGTCTCATCCGAGGACACCACGACGGTCTGTTGGTGGGGTTGCGACTGCTGGGTACGCCCGGTCTCCACCAGGACCTCGCCGGCAGGCACCAAAACCTGCGGCCAGCTCCCGTCGCTCGCCGGCCAAACGGTTTGGCGGAAGGTCCACTCTCCGTCGGTCCAGCGCAAGGAGATCCAGGGCAGGGCCCCTTCCGACTCGTCCGCTTCCGCCACCTCCCAGCGCAGGTAACCCCACTCGATCGCCACGTCGAAATCCGCGGGCAAATCCGCCGCGAGCCACGGCCGCACCAAACGCCCCTCACATCCCGGAGTCGTCAGTTGCAGCTCGTAGTCCCACTCGGCGCGCACATCGATCGTGACGGGCTCGCCCGGCACCAAGACCTGCCTTGCCTCCCAATCTTCCAAGAAGGGGTCCCGCTCGCTGAAGGTGCCCGTTTCGCGCACGATGCGCAGTTCGAGCGGCCGCTTGGAGGACGTAGCTCCTTTCCAGGTCGCAGTGATCGAAGAGGACGCCAGGTTGGGCAGCACGAGATTCATGGTCGTGGTTTCGTCCGATCGCACGGTGCAATTGCTGGGGAAGCTCCAACCCTCGGGCACCCCTTCCGTTGTGTTGAAAAAGCCATCTTCGAATTCGAACACGCGGTGCAAGTACCAATCGCCGGCTGGCACATTCCGGAACGAAAAGCGCCCATCGCGACCCGCTCGCTTGCGCTTGGCTTGAAAGAGGGGGTGATCGAGCACCACCAAGGCGCGCGGAACCGGTTGGCCTAGGTGATCGAGGACCTGGCCTTCGACGCGCCCACCCGGGTGCAACTCGATCACCAAGTCTTGCACGCCTACCAGCGGATCGTATTCCCCCAGCGGCACGCAAACAGGAGCGTAGCCGCGTGCATTCACCTGAACGACGAAGCGGCCAGCTTCGGCTTGGTGCAACACAAACCGGCCGTTCGATCCCGTGCGCTGCTCGTCCGCTTTCGAGAACAACATGTGGTTCACGTCGTTGCCCTTGCGGCTGATCCGACCTTCCTCGACGGTGGGGTGCAAGGATACCCGAGCACGCTCCACCGGCTCACCGTCAACGAGCACCAAACCTTGGATGCCCTTCTGTTCCAGCAAGGTGATCTTCCAGGGCTCGTCCAGCTCGGCGGGCACGAGGCCCTCCAGAGTCAGTGTCTGACAGCCGTTCGCCGTCAAGGTGACGCGCACCGGCTCGGTCGGGTTCGCGGGGAACGGCACCGTGTGCGCCGGATCCGCGATGTCGAATCCGTAGGCCTGCTCTCCAACGTGCATCAGCAAGCGGGCTTCCCGAGGGAACTCGCCCCTCGGGGTCCTCAACTGCAACGTGCGCTCCAGGAAGGGCGCCGCTTCCATGCGCACGACGATCGACTCCAACGGATCGGGCAACGGATCGATCGTGAAGGTTTTGTGCCGAAACTGCGCGTCGCTCACCTCCAGGCGGCCGCCCGCGAACATGTGGAGCGAAGGGGCGAAGCGGCCCCAAGTGCCATCGCCGCTCACCGAGCCCGAGCTGGACAGGCCGCCCTTTTCGACCCGCACCAACGCACTGGTTAGCGGCTTTCCATCGGCACCCAACACCCGTAACCAGGCTTCGACGGGGCGATCCAAAGGGGTGTCGCAGTACACCTCCACGTGCCGGGTGACCATGCCGAGTTCGACCTGGAAGGGCGCAGAGCGGAACGGCTGTGCGCCTTGCTGCACCTGGACGTAGGCGCGGTACTCCCCCGTCGGGATGCCGTCGAGCACGAATTCGCCCCGATCGTCGGTGCGCGCGCTCGCCACACCGGTCAGGATGGTACCCGCACTCTCTTCGCGCTCTTCACCGGCATCGTTGCGCAACACTTCGCGCAGAACAACCCGGATCGACTTAGGGGCTGCGCCTTTTGGATCCAGCACGCGACCGGTCACCCCACCCGCCGGCGTGAGCACCAAATCGCCGAGATCCATGTCCGCTCCCTGCTCCAAAGCGGCGGACAAAGAGCCCACCCCTTGGCGCGGACCGACCGCCCGGAAAGTGACCAAACCGTCCGAGCGCAGCAGATCCGACTCCCAGCGGGCCACCCCTTCGAAGTCGGTCTCGCGCTCCAACTGGCTCATCAGGCCGGCCAAGTCCAACGCGGAGAGCTCTTCGAGCAACATCGCATGCGTCGCCTGCACTTCCGCCGAAGGCTGCAGCTGGACGGTCGCGTCGGGAACCGGGCGCCCTAAGGAATCGACGACCCTAAGGCGCACGCGAGTGACCGGCGGCTCGTCCGGCTTTGGTTCGGACGGAGCGGAAATCGCGGTGCGACCCGGACCAAACGGTTCCGTCGCCGGTTCTTCGGGAGCGGGGGCGGTGGGTGATTCGGAAGGCGGAGGTTCGACGAGTTCGCTCGCCGGCGACACCGCGACCGATTCCGTTCGGTCCCATTCGTCGTCTTCTCCGAGGGCGAAGGGCAAGGTCAACAGGGCGGCGATCAAAGCGATCGAAAGGAGTTTGGCGGTCCCATTCATAGCGATCCAGGGGGAAAAAAGGCCTGCAAAGATCCCGCCTCCACTCGCCACCGCCGTCGCCTCAGGTCGTCGAATCGAAGCGACCCAAGGCGCAAAAGCGGCCATCCAAGCGGAGCGGTCTCCTGCGTAGTGAGCATCCAGCCGTTCCCGCAACCGCTCGAGAGCTTGCTTCTTGCGCCAGCGCACGGTGCCCGCCGGAATCTTTCGCAGGCGCGCGATCGACTCCGAGGTGTGCCCTTCAAAGAAGCTGAGCAGCAACACGTCCGCCAGCTCTTCGGGCAATTCGCGCACGAGGCGCGCCACCAGTTCTTGGGATTCCAATTGAGCGAGCAACTCCTCGGGGGAGGAGCCCGCCTCTTGGGCCCGGTCGCGCGCGCGCTCGGTTTCCCGAGCCCGGCGCGCCGCTTCCGTGCGATGCCACTTGCGCGCAGCGTTGCGCGCGACCGTCGCCAACCAAGGCCGGAGGGATCCCTCCGTATCGCGGGGCGGGGTGCGCAACGCGGCCAAACGGGTCTCCTGGGCCAAGTCCTCCGCCTGCTGGGCATCGCCGAGCAGACGGATGGCAAGCCGGCGGATCCACTCGCCTTCGGCGAGCAACCGTTCGACCTCTCTTGCGTGGGGTGCAGCTTCCATCACAGGAGGGAATCCCGGACCCGAGGGACCGTTGGGAAAATGGTAGAGATTTTCCCCGGACCCTGCCGCAAAAGGCCGCCAAGGCCCCTCCCGGACAAAAAAAGTGCTCGGGAGCAGCCGATCCGGCGCCTAGCGCAGGGGTTTGGCCGCCAGCAAGGTCAGTTGGGCGTAGCGTTCGATCAGCGGCTCGTCCAGGGTCAATCCGCGCACGATGACCCGATAGAAGATGTTCGCAAAGTAGGTCTCAAACGCCAGCTCGATGTCGTAGGGCCCGACCCAGTCGCCGCGATAGACCGCGCGATCGAAGATCGCATCCAATTCCCCGGTCTTCTGCTCGCAGTACTCGTGCACCAACGCGCCAGAAGGCCGGCCGCTGGTTTCGTCTTCGGCCACCAGCTTGGCCGTTGCGCCGCTGTAGATGGCGCGGGTCACGCCCTGGGTCTGCGCCTTGTACTCGAAGCGGATCATTTCCTTGAGATCGTCCAGCAAACTGCCTTGGGAGATCTCTTCCAGGTCCAGCTCGGGGAAGGCCTCGGAGTTCAGCTCCACCAACAAAGCGAGCTTGGAGGGCCACCAGCGGTAGATCGTCGCCTTGCCCACGCCAGCTCTTTTTGCGATCGCGTCGTAGCTGAAGGCCCGATAGTTCTTCGTCGTCGAAGCCAGGTCCTGGGCCGCCTCGAGGATGGCCATGCGCGACTTCTCGCTGCGGCGACGGCCCCGCTCCTGAGGCTCGCGGGCCCCCGTGAGACCTGCCTCAGAATTCGAGGCGCTACGGGCAGAACTGTTGCTTACGTTAGGTAGAGATTGCTCTTGTGAGTTCATGATCGGACGCCTGGGGAAAAACCGAGCCGAGTGTACCCCGAAAAGACGCACAATCGGGCGTCCGGGCTCCGATGAGACCCGCTTTTTATCAACTCCGACACCGCGACCGAGGTTCCGAGGACCCAGGGGACCCTTCCCACCCCAGGCGCAGGACGAATCAAGGCTTCCCGCTGGTCGTCTTCCTCCCGGTGCGCTACAGGTGCCGGCGGAATCTGCACGTTGCAACCCTCTCCCGACTCCTACGAATCCCTGGAACCCGTTCGGACGGGCACGCCCTTCGCTTGGCTTCCCGCCGACCAGGCCAAGCGATGGTTGACTATCCGGGCGAACGATCCCTCATGGGACTCCTTCGCGGCGAGCTGGGACGATTTACCGGAAGACCTCTACATGGCGGACGGTGGGCGCTATCGCCAGCGGCGACATGCCGCCTTCGCGGTGCACGGCTCCGAACCTCCCCAGCGCAAACCTCCGCAACCCCACTACCAAAGCCGCGACCGAAATCCCCTCAATGGAGGCATCGAACGCTGGTTTGCTCCGCTGTTGGAGGAAGTGGAAGCCCACCCCGTCCTGCAAGCCGTGTTCGCCCTCGGGCAACGTTGGTTGCGGGATCTGCGGCCCGAAACGAGCGATTGGCACTGCGAAGCGCACCAGTTTCGCATCCTCGCTCGCGAGGACTCTCCCGGACATCCGACGCCGGAGGGGCTGCACCGCGACGGCGTCGACTTCGTGCTGGTCATGTTGGTACGCAGAGAAAACGTGCAACAGGGCACCACCACCATCGCGGACCTCGACCGTCAGCCGATCGGATCCTTCACCCTCGCCCACCCCATGGACATGGCTTGGGTTGACGACCGCCAGGCGTATCACGGGGTCACCCCGATCTTGCCGCTGAAGCCGGACCAGCCCGCGTTTCGGGATGTGCTGGTGGTGACCTGGAAGGCCGAGGGCGAAGCGTAGTCACCAGCCGGCCGCGCGTTTCGATCCGAGGCGCAGTCCGCCTCGCAGGCGACCGATTCGAGCCCTCTGGTAGACTGGGGTCAGCATGGATCGATCGTTTCGCCTTTCTGCTGGCCGTTGGAGGCGGGCTGCCTCTTGGGTGCCCCTTGGGACCGTCGGATTGGTGGCGGTGCTGATCGGGGAAGCCTACGCACGCCTCGGCGCCTGGCCCCAGCCGATGCGGTGGGTGCCCGACACTCCTTTCCCTCTGCCCGCCAACACCGATCCCGCCACGTGGAGTGGTGTGTACGTAGCCGTTTTGGTCGGACTGATGACCAGCACCGGAATCGCGCTAGGAGCCCTGCTGCGTTGGAGCGTGCGCCATCCCATCGAACGTGCGTCGGTCGTGCGCCTCACCCTTGGCTGCGCTCTCCTGTTGGGATGGGTCCTCGTCGATCCGGGCGGCACCTGGGACTGGTTCCGAGATTAGAAGAGCGGCATAAACCGCTTCGAGTACACGATCGCTCGTAGAGGACTCGCCCGGGTAACCTAGGGCCCCCATGTTCCCCCTACGCGACCACAACCCTTCCGGGCGCACTCCGTACGTCACGTGGATCTTGATGGCGATCAATGTCGTCGTCTATTTGAGCTACGTATTCCGCTTGACCGATCCGGAAGCCCTGCACGAGTTCTATCGCACCTGGGGCATGCAACCCGCCGAGCTGATGGAGGGGCGCGAGTGGCATACCTTGATCACCTGCATGTTCCTGCACGGAGGTTGGTTGCACATCGGCGGCAACATGATGTTCCTATTTATCTTTGGCGACAACGTCGAAGATGCTCTGGGGCACCTTTGGTATCTGTTGTTCTACTTGGTGTGCGGTGTTGGTGCGGGGGCGATTCACTTGGCTAGCGATCCGGAATCGCTCGTACCGACGGTCGGAGCCAGCGGAGCCGTCGCCGGCGTCATGGGCGCGTACCTGCTGTTTTACCCCAAGGCGAAGGTCGACATTTTGGTCTTCCTGGTGGTCATCGTGCAGTTGATCACCGCACCCGCTTGGCTGCTCTTGGGCGCTTGGTTCGCCCTCGAGTCCTATCGAGCCATGGCGAACAGCGCTGCGGATGGGATCGCGCACTGGGCGCACTCCGGGGGGTTGGCGTTGGGTGTGCTCTGCGCTATCCCGGTGTTTTGGAAGCGGGGAGGACCTGCCATGTGGCGCTTGACCCGGGGGCTGCCGCCGCACCCGCCCGCTCCCCCGCCGCGCATCGTGGACGCCTTGGACGCAGACTCTTAGGGCTACCGATCCCTGCGGAATGGGTCCGCAGGGCGGATCGGGGCGATTTTCGGTCCTGCACACCAACGAGGCTCCCGAGGACTCCGTTTAGGGGGCAACCACCTGAGGACAAGCCCATGCCGCCCCAAGTTCGCCCCACCCCCTGGATCCTGTGCGCCGCGTTGTCGGCGGCTTGCAGCCCGACCACCGATCTCAGCGCAGCCCTAGAGCGGGCTCCGCTGCTCCCCACGGAGGGCTCCGCCAGCGGAATCGCATCGTCATTGCTGCCCATCGCACGCCCGGCGGACCGCGAAAGTTTGGCGCCCGAGTCGCCCGCCATGCAACCGGGCCTCGAGGTCGGCGTCTTTCCGCCCCAGCCGCCTCGCTACACCTTCCCAGCCCTTGACGAGGAAACCCGCGATGCCCTGCGCGAACAAGCCCACGGCGCCCACCATTGGAACGGATACTTGGTGGCCGTCCCGCAGAGCGAAGTGGCTCTGCGCGAGCACTACCGCGGCATGCCCATGGCCGACCTGTACCGCATGCACCAGCAGCTCTCCAGCGTGCTCGACGGCAAGTCGCAAGGCTCGCGCGGCCACACCGTCAACGGCATGCCGACCCATGCCGACGTGCACGTATTGATGGCCCTGCAATTCGAGAAGGAGTGGCTTCTCAAGCAGGCCTACGCGCAGTTTGAACAGGAAGTGGATGCTCGCCTCGCGGCAGGAACCACCGCTGGCTGGCAGGATCGTTTTCTGGGTCTCGACCACCAGCAAATCGCCTACCAACTCTGGCTACATCAGAGTCTCTTGAACCGGGAGCAGCAGCGCACGGGTACCGTCGCTGCGCTGACATGACGGCCGATCGTCGCGGACTCGGTGAGTCCCGCCCCCGCCCCAAGCACTACGGAACAGAACCTGCAAGAGAAACTCGCTTGGCTGAAAGCCCGCAATGTTTGGTGGGTCCACCAGATCGCCTCGCGTCCGATGGCTCCCTGCAACAAGACGAAGGAACAAGTTCGAGATAAGAAGGGGCGGCTGATCTACAACATTCGCTTTACCGGCGAAGTCATTTCTTGCCGCGAAGTTGTCATCGACCCCTCCCAGCCCAACAAACGCTGAAAGACTCCGCAGCGGTCGTCGCGAGCATCGCGCAAAGCATGCAAGAAGCCGAAAGGGTCGACCCTTTCGGCTTCGATCGCTAGCTCAGCGGTAGCGGCCCCTGCGGCGCGGCTCGGGGCCGGCAAAGGGCCTACCAGCCCTAGGAAACGAGCATCCCGTCCACGATCCCGTTCAGGGTCGCGCTCGGGCGCATGGCGGCTGCGGCTTTGGCGGGATCGGGGTGGTAGTATCCACCGATGTCCATCGGCTGGCCTTGGGCCCCGTTGAGCTCCTCGACGATCAGGCTCTCCGCTTCCGCCAAGGCTTGCGCGATGGGCGCAAAGTGGGCGGCGAGTTCGGCGTGCTCGTTTTGGGCGGCAAGCGCCTGGGCCCAGTACAGCGCCACATAGAAGTGGCTACCGCGATTGTCGATTTCGCCGCACTTGCGCGACGGCGCTTTGTTGGTCAACAGGTACTGCGTCGTGGCTTCGTCGATGGTTTGACCCAAGACGCGGGCCGCCGCGTGACCGTAACGCTCGGCTACGTGCTCGAACGAAGCCCCCAGCGCCAAGAATTCTCCCAGGGAGTCCCAGCGCAGGTGGTTTTCCTTTTCGAACTGCTGCACGTGCTTGGGAGCCGAACCGCCCGCGCCCGTTTCGAACAAGCCGCCACCGTTCATGAGCGGCACGATCGAGAGCATCTTGGCGCTCGTCCCCACCTCGAGGATGGGGAATAGGTCCGTCAGGTAGTCCCGCAGCACGTTGCCGCTAACCGAAATCGTGTCGAGCCCTTTCGCCATGCGCTCCAAGCTGAATTGGGTCGCTTCGACGGGCGCCAGGATGTGGAACTCCAGACCTTGGGTGTCGTGGTCCTTCAGGTAACGCTCGACCTTCGCGATCAACTGCGCATCGTGAGCGCGCTCGCGGTTGAGCCAGAAGACGGCCGGATCGCCCGTCGCACGCGCGCGGCGCACGGCCAGACCGACCCAATCGCGGATGGGGTCGTCTTTGACCTGGCACATGCGCCAGATGTCCCCCGCCTCCACGTCGTGCTGCATGAGCACTTGCCCGTCGGCATCTACGACGCGCATTTGCCCGGCAGCAGGCACTTCAAACGTCTTGTCGTGGCTGCCGTACTCTTCGGCCTTTTGCGCCATCAAACCGACGTTCGGGATGCTGCCCATGGTCTTGGGATCGAAGGCACCGTGTTCGCGGCAGAAGTCGAGCACCGCTTGGTAAACGCCCGAGTAGCAGCGGTCAGGAATGACCGCTTTGGTCTGCTGCAGCTTGCCTTCCGCGTTCCACATGCAACCCGAATCGCGTACGACCACGGGCATGGAGGCATCGATGATGATGTCGCTGGGCACGTGCAGGTTGGTGATGCCGTGGTCGGAATCCACCATGGCGAGGCTGGGGCCATTTTGCAAAGCGGCCTGAATGTCCACTTCGATGGCTTCGCGCTCGGCGGCGGGCAAGCCTTGGATCTTGTCGACCACGTCCCCAAAGCCGTTGTTGGGGTCCACGCCCAAGCGCTCGAAGGTGGCGGCGTGCTTTTCGAAGACATCGGCGAAGTACGCTCGCACCGCGTGGCCGAAGATGATGGGGTCGGAGACCTTCATCATGGTCGCCTTCATGTGCAAGGAGAACAACAGGCCTTGCTCCCGCGCTTCGGCCAGCTGTGCGCGCAAGAAGACCTGCAGGGCTTGCACGCTCAGGTAGGTGCTGTCGATCACCTCACCGGCCAGCAGGTCCAAGCCCTCCTTCAAGACCTGCGTGCCTTGCCCCGTGACCAACTCGATGCGCACCGTGGTCGGAGCTTCGACGGTCAAGGACTGCTCGTTCCCGAAGAAGTCCCCTTGGGTCATGCTCGCCACGTGAGCGCGGTTGTCGGATTTCCACTCGCCCATGCGATGGGGGTTGGCGCGGGCGTATTCTTTGACCGCTTTGGGGGCGCGGCGATCAGAGTTGCCTTCGCGCAGCACGGGATTGACCGCGCTGCCCTTGATCTTGTCGTAGCGCGCCTTCGCGTCCTTTTCGGCCGCATCGCGCGGTTCTTCGGGATAGTTCGGGACGGCGTAGCCCTGGGCTTGCAGCTCCGCGATCGCTTCTTTGAGCTGAGGGATCGACGCGCTGATGTTCGGCAGCTTGATGATGTTCGCGTCGGGGGTCTTGGCTAGCTCGCCCAACTCGGCCAAAGCGTCGGGGATGCGCTGCTCGGGCTGCAAGGCCTCCGGAAAGTTCGCCAAGATGCGTCCGGCCAACGAAATGTCGCGAGTCTCCACGTCGATCCCGGCCGCGGAGGTGAACGCGCGCAAGATCGGCAGGAAGGATTGGGTCGCGAGCGCCGGAGCTTCGTCGGTGTGCGTGTAGAGGATTTTGGGGGTCGAGGACATGACCGAAGCGATTCGAGATCGAGGGAGAGGGGAGCGGCCCAGGAAGCCGGACGGGGAGGATAGGGCCCCACTGGAGGGCGGACCACCCCTATTCTGCCCAGCACCTCCCCCACCCTGGGCTCTGCGCCCCAGCGGTGAGCGGGCCCCGACGGTCCGCACGACCAGAGATCGCCCCAGCCCCTAAAAGTCGATCGTCAAACCGTTGGAGAAGTTCGAAGCACCGCCCGCTTCGCGGTACCAGAACTGGAAGTGCCAGGTTTCACCGGGCTGGATGGTGCTGTTCCACACGGGCACGTTCGGGGGCAGGTCAAAACCGTTGCCAAACGCCGCGGTCCCGACAAAGTTGATCAAACGACCATCGGGGCCAAATTGCCCGGTCGAGTTCCAAGGGGACCCGATCACGTTGTAGCGCACGAACGAATCGCTGCCCCCCACGGCGAGGCAGAACTCGCCCTGACTGATCACCACGCCCGGATCCGCCGGAGCGCTGCCGATCAGGAAGTATCCGAACTGGCTGGGGGGACCGTTGCGCACGTCCAGGTGCAGGCCGTCGGGATAGGGCAACGCTTCCAACACTGCCGAGGCTCCGGTCGAGTTCGGGAAGGCCGGAAAGCAAAAGGGTGTGCCCACATGCACTTGGGTTGCCACCCACTCGAGCGCGTTAGCCAGCAAGAGCGTGCCGTCCCCCCCGGAGTTCCAGAAGGTGCCATTGCACGCATCGGAAGGCGGGAGCCAACCCAAGTCCACCCGCCCGGGCATGTCTCCCACGGCGGCGAGGATCTTGCCGTCGTCCCACAGGGCGATCACTTCCCCTTGCACCAGCTGGCTCGTGATCGGACGAAAGGCCCGTTCCGCGGTCAAGGTCTGGACCCCGGCCAGCACCGGATGGCTGGGCTGCACCAGGGTGCCTAAGCTCGCGGCGGTCAACAGGTAGCCCCCGCGCGCCGCGATGACCTCGTAGCCCTCCGTGCTCCAGCGTCCCTGCAAGGACAACCCGTTGGCGGACGAAACATTGGCGAAACTCGCCACTACGATGCCGCCGCCGTGATCCACGTAGTCCGCAAACAAGTCCCCGGTCGCCTGCGCATCGAAGTAGCTCAGGTTGCTCCAGGTGACGATCGCGTCGTAGGGCATCAGATCCGCCAGTGTCGGGGTGGCGTACTTGACATCGACCAAGTCCACCGCGGCGAATCGCCCGGTGCCGATCAGCTTGTCCTGCACATCGAGCGGCGCGCAATTCCCTCCGAACGCCGCCGCAACCGCGACGCGCAGGTGCTGGGCGGAGGCGACCGAGCCCAAAACCATGCTGCATGCCGCAAGCCGGAAGAGGCGACTCCCAAAGCGCAGCCCAATGTTCTTTTGCCGTCCCATCGCCCCCTATCGTAGCCCACCTTTTCCATTCCGTTAGGGCTCGGATCGTTCCACCGGGCATGCGGTCTTGGACGCGAGATCCAGGCATCGCCCACACCGAGCCCATCGGTTAGGCTGCGCCGCCTACTTTCCACCGCACTCGCCTATGCCCGCTCCCAAGCCCGAAGACTGCGCCTTGATCGCCCATGTAGAGCCCGAGGATCTCACCCCGAGGCAAGTGCGCGCCGAATTGCACGCTCTGCTCGACGGCCGAGCTCGCCTGCGCCCGGCCGGCGAAGCCAAGAACGACCCGGATGGCCTGCTCGCCTCCCACCGACCTCAGTCCAAGGTGCGCCTGTTCGACGGCCACTTCTGGGTCACGGACATGTTCCACGACGAGTACCTGAATTTTCTGGTGGCCTACGTAGGGTTGGGGTCGCGGCCGGAACGGATTCGTTCGATCTATCCGCGCATCTTTTACAAAGACTCCTCCTTGGTCTGGCGGGTGGCCTCGCACTTCATCTGGGAAGCGGATGAGCATTGGATCGGAAAGGGGGACGTGCGGTGGGAGCAAAGACAGGACGGGGAGTACCTGACTTCGGCCGAAGAGACCACCAATCTGCCCTACGAGATGCAGAGCGCCCTCGACCTGATCAGCCGCCGGCGCAAGTCCCGCTACGACCCGGACATCGTGCCCCAAGTGTTGCGGCGCGGTGGTCGCCGGCGGACGCACCCCTTCGCGGACTTCACGACCCCCCGCAAGAAGGCCGAAGAGCGTGCCCAGATCAACGCGGGCAAACCCGTAGCGCGTTTCCGGAAAGCGGGCGTACCCGATTCGTTGGTCTTCACCAAGGGGTTTGAGCCCGACTTCCGCCAGGGGCTCGTCGAAGTGCAAACCTCGGGCAGTCGGTTGTACGGGGGCGAGCTGGAGAAATACCGTTTCCTATCGACGAACCGTCAAATCCAATACCAGGTCGTGTCTTCCCCCACCCACGTGTTCGTCAACCACCCGCAAACGCTGACGACCGAGTTGATGAGTTACGGCACGCGCACTCTCGATGTGCACGGGGACGATGACGCTTTTTTGCCCGGTTTTGAGTACCACTTCTACGACGACAGCACCGATCCGCCCGAGTTGTACTCGCAGATTCCCGCAGGCTTCGCGGGCGTAGTCGGTGATCCGGATCCCGAACGAGCCGACGCATCGCCGTGGCTCGATCGTTTGCCGGTCGTACAAGAGTTTCGGCGGGTCGTTCTCGGCCAAAAGCCTTAGCTTGCCGATCCGGATGGCTTGACGTAGCCTGGAGTGCGAAGAAGACCTCCGTGCTCCCCCCGCGGCCTGTCCGTCGCAACGCACGGATTCCACATCCCACTCCCCACCGGCCCCCAGCCTCTCTGCTATGCGTCTTTTCACTCTGCTCCTCCCTCTCGCCTTTAGCGCTTTCGTTTCCTGCGCCACCACCGGACAAACGCCGGAGGAACCTGCGGCCGAAATGCCGAACGCCCAAGACATGGAAATGCCGATGCCCACCGACCACCATCGTATGCTGCACGATGCGGTCGGAGAGTGGACCGGCACCTTGACCATGACCATGCCCGGGATGCCCAGCGAACCGATGGCCTGCAGCGAATCGGTTTCGAAGTTTGGTGAGTTTTGGATCACCACCGAATTCCGCAGCGACTTCATGGGCATGCCGTACCGCGGCCGTGCCGTGCAAGGTTACGACGTGCAACGCGGCAAGTACGTCGGCACTTGGATCGACACCATGTCCGGCTTCCTCAACATCATGGAGGGCGAGTACAACCCCGCCACCGGCGAGACCATCATGGAGTGGGAAGCCCCCGACATGACCGGCCAAATGGCCGCGCACCGCTCGGTCACCGTCAAGGAAGGCGACGAGGTCACCATGACCTTCTGGACCGGCGATATGCAAACGATGGTCATCCAGATGACCCGTCAGTAGGGACACCGGCGCGAAGCCCCAGGCTTCGCACCCAATGAGCAAGTTGGAGGGCATTCAGGGAGCCCTTCATCTTTCGCGGCCCCCCTCCGCCCCGTGCGGAGGGGGGCCTTTCTTTGCCAACCGGAAGCGGAACGACCGCTATACTGCCGGCATGAAGATCGAAGCGTCCACCATCCAAGAATACCTCGACGCCCTGCCCGAAGACCGGCGCCGAGCCATCGTGGCCTTGCGGAAAGTCATCAAGAAAAACCTACCCAAGGGATTTAAGGAAGGCATGCAGTACGGCATGCCCGCGTACTTTGTCCCGCATTCGCTCTTCCCCGCTGGCTACCACTGCGCACCCGAACAGCCGCTGCCGTTCGCGAGCATCGCATCCCAAAAGAACCATCTCGCGTTTTATTCGTTCTACCTCTACCAGGACGGCAAGGAGTTGGCACGCTTTCAAAAGGAGTGGAAGGCGGCCGGGCACAAGCTCGACATGGGCAAGTCCTGCGTGCGCTTCAAGTCGTTGGAAAACGTCCCGCTCGATGTGATCGGCGCTTCGATCGCTCGCCAAAACGTAAAGGACTACGTAGCGGCGTATGAAAAGGCCCTCGGGGGCGGTGCGCGTAAGAAAGCGACAGCAAAAAAGAAGGCCACCAAGAAACCCGCTGCGGCCAAAAAGAAGGTCTCAAAAAAGGCGACGGCTAAAAAATCCACCTCCAAAACGGCCGCCACCCGCAAGGTGTCGGCCAAGAAAGCCAGTTCTAAGAAGCCGGTCCGCAAGGTTGGCGCGAGCCGAGCCAAGGCCGCCCCGGCCCGCAAGCAGACCACGCGCGCGACCGCCAAAAAGACGACCACGCGCAAGCGCCGCTAAGACGCGCTCAGTCTCCGCGCAGGCGCTTTTCGCGCACAAAGTTCGTCAGCAACCGAAACGCGCTGCGATCGTCCACCTGCTCGGCGGCTTGCATGCGTTTCTTCCACTAGCGCTCCTTGATCGTGCGCCGCAGCGCCTCGATCGACAAACCCATGTGATTCATGGCGTAAGCCTGAAACTCCTCGGGCTTGCGCAAATGGTTGGCCATTTCGAGCCCTTGCAAGTCGAAGTGGTTGACCGAGTCGAGCACGGTTCCATGGCCTGACCAAAACCATGCCGCCATCTCGCCGCTCCCGTGCCGGTCCGCCGCTTCGGGACTGTCGATCAAGACTTCGGTGCGCAGGGGATCGCGCACTTCGATCAAGTGCGCCCCTTCGAGCTGGTAAATCGGTACGCTGCCGCCGGCAAAGACACCGTTCAGGTATGGACTGTTCTCTCGGGCCGGCTGCGTGCGCACACGGTCCATCACTTCGGTTCCCGTATCGAACTTGCGCAGGTAGCCCGGAAAGGCCCGGTTCGCGGTGTGGGTCAACGACCAACAGGACGTGAACAGCGCCCCTCCGCAGCGCACGTACCACTGCACGACGGAAAGGTCGGAGGGATGCAGCTCGCCCGTGCACCCCACCATCAGCACAGCTTGGGAGTGCAGCCCTTGCTCGGCCAGTTTCCCCGCGGGAACGCTGCGGAACGAGATATTGAGACGCTCGAGCACCTCTTCGATCTTGTCCCCACGGCCCGGGATCACCACGACGTCCAGGCCCGAGTAGATCAACGAGTCAGGCACCGTGTAACCGTACTTTTCGTGGTTGCGCAAGCTGCGCTCGAAGGCGCGCAGATCGGTTTTGGCACCGTGCTTGCCCCACCATTCGACCCATCCCATGGGCGGTTCGCCGTGGCCTTCGCGACCCGCGAGGCGTTCGAGCGCCCGCTCGGCGCTCAACGCCACCGAGGGGTTCGCATCGCTGCGCAAGGGCATCAAGGCTTCGAAAGCGCCGGGGGTCGCCAAATGCATCAGTCCGACTACGGCAGCTCCCCGGTAGCGCCAGTCCTCGTGGGTCAGCAGAGCGCGCAAGGTGTCGAGCGCCTGCGGACCACGCGCCTTGCCGATCGCCACGGCGGCGGTCACCGCTACGTCCCAGCCTTCTCCGCTCAACTGGCTCGCCAACACTTCTTCGGTGCCCGCCAATTCCGGTTGCGCTAAGGCGACGCACAACGCTTCGCGCGCACGAGAGTCTTTGGGGCCATCGGCCAGTGAGCGCACGAGCGCGGCGACCCCCGCTTCGGAAGCGAGCCCCTGGGCTCGACCCAGAGCGCGCACGAGGGGTTCAAGGCAAGGCCCATGGCGCTCGCGACCGAGCGAAGCGATCAGCCCATCGCGCGCGGCCGGAGTCCCTAGGGACCCAAGGGCTCGATAAGCGGCTGCGCGCACCCCCGGACCGTCCGCCGCCGCCAGCTTTTCCAACACGGGAAACGCCACCCCGGGCGAAACGCACGGCGCGTCGCCCGCCATCGCCAACTCGAGCCAGCGGGCGCAGCGTCGGCCGCCAGGCTCGTCGCTGCCCAGGCCCTGCACAATGGAAGCGAACACGGCTCCCTCCCGGGCTTCGGTGTTCTCTACCGCCGCGAAACAGGCGAGCAAAGCCCGCAGCAAACGCCGCTCCACCACGGGGTTCCAGTCCGGTTGGGCCAAAGCCGAAATGAGCGCGGGAATGGTTTCGGGGTGCGGCGCCCGCCCCAATCCTTCGGCCGCAGCGCTGCGCACCAATAGGCGTTCCGATGCCAGCAGAGTTTCCAACACGGCCGGCTGGTCTTCAGGAGTCGCGCAGGCGATCCAAGCCCGCGCACCAACCGCGTGCCACTGCTCGTCCTTGTGACGGGCCAACTTCTCGAGCACCGTGACCGACTCGGGGCGTACCCCCTGGGCGGCGAGTTCGCACAAGGCCCATGCCGCTTCGGCGCGCTGACGCGAGCCTAGCTTTTTTATCAAAGCCTGGACCCCTTCCGCGCCGTCTACGACGGCCAAAGAACGGGCCGCCTCCTCCCGCAGGGTTTGCCAGGGGCCCTCCAGGCACAGCTCGACTAAAGCTTGTTTGGCCTTCGACGTGCCGTGCTGCGACAGCCCGCGCGCGGCGGCGCGCACCACGCCCCAATCGTCGTCCTGCAAAGCCCGCAGCAGCCATTCCTCCGCACGCTCGCCCCCTTCGCGCGTCAACTCTTCGATCGCGAGCTGGCGTACCGCGGGGTCTTTGTCCCGCAAGCGCTTGTCGACCACCTGCGCCGGCAGCAGGCTCGCGCTCAACCAGGCCCAAGCGAACCACCCGATCCAACCCCTACAGCTCATAGGAGTCTCCCTGATCCGGCGTTTCGCACGAGAATTGCAGCTCGTCGGTGAGTCGATCGGCCAACGCTTGCGCTGCTTCCGGTTCGCCGTGGTTGACAAAGGTGGTGATGGGCGGCGGCAGGTCCTTGACCCAGCGCAGCAGTTGGTCGCAATCCGCGTGCGCGGATAGGCCACTGATCGAAGCTACCTCGGCGCGCACGGCGTGATCGCGCCCGTGGATGCGCACGTGCGAATCGCCGTTTTGCAGTTTGCGGCCGCGGGTCCCGGGGGCTTGGTAGCCGGCCAATACGACGAGATTGCGGTCCTCGGTGACCAAACGACGCAGGTGGTGCAACACACGCCCGCCGGTCATCATCCCGCTGGAGGAAATGATGATGCGAGGCCCTTGCAGGTCGTTGAGCCGTATCGAATCGGCCTTGGTTTTGTGCAAGTAGACATCGTTGCCGTACAGCACGTTGTGGCCCGCGCTGAGCTTGACCTCTTCGAGCCCGTGCTCTTCGGGGTAACGCTGATAGATGCGGGTCGCGTTGACCGCCATGGGGCTGTCGAGGTGAATCGGCAAGCGTTGCCCCAACTCTTCCATGACCTGGTCGAGCAGGTACACCAGCTGTTGGGCGCGGCCCACCGCAAAACTCGGGACGAGCATGGTCCCGCCCGTGCGCAGGATGAATTGCACGTGTTCGCGCAGTTGCTCTTCCACCGAACCGTGCGGGTGATCGCGGTCTCCGTAGGTGGACTCGATCACCAGATAGTCGCAGCGCGGCGGTGCGCTGGGATCGGGGACCAAGGGTGCGTCGTAGCGGCCGACGTCGCCGCTGAGCACCACGTTGACCTCTTCGCGTTCATCCCCCGTGGCCAATGCGATCTCGACGAGGCCCGAGCCAATGATGTGCCCCGCATGGGTCCACCGAAAGCGAATGCCGGGTACAGGTTCTTGCCAGCGGTGGAAGTCCCCCACCTCGATCTGGCGAATGGCTCGTTCGGCTTGCTTGACGGTGTAGAGCGGCAGGGCCGGGTGGTGCCGCGAGTAGCCTTTTTTGTTGGCGTACTCGGCATCCTCTTCCTGAATGCGCGCCGAGTCGATCAACAGCATCTCCACCAGATCGGCCGTCGCCGGCGTGCAGTAGATCGGGCCGCGAAAGCCCTCGTGTACCAAGCGCGGCAGGTAGCCGGAGTGATCGATGTGGGCGTGGGTCAGGATGACCGCGTCGAGCTGGCGCGGATCGAACCCGGGGTGGTGCCAGTTGCGGCTACGAATCGACTTTTTGCCCTGGAAGAGGCCGCAGTCGACCAAGACGCGGTGCTGATCGGTCGCGAGCAGCGTGCGCGAACCGGTGACGGTTCCCGCCGCGCCGTGAAAGGTAAGGGTAGGCATCGCGCCAGTATGGGGGCCGGGGCCGTTCGAACCCTAGGGGCGCGCGGGAGAAGGAACCGGCAGGGACCCGCAGGTCAAGTTTCGCAGGAGAAAAACCCCACCCAATTGGTGGCCAGATGAAGCTTGCACCCCCTAGACCTAGTGGATATCTTCCGGCTCACCACTACGGGATGGGGCTGATCGGGGGCTGGAAGGGCCCCACCCCCACCTCTAGGGGGCCCCTCGACCCCTCGGGGGCCCGCCCCCCTCCGACCCTCTCCACCCCTTGCCCCGGCCACGCCTGATGATCCTCGACCCTGGATTCAACCTGACCCTGCGGCCCATGAAGTACCCGGTCTTCTACGACATGTACCGGGACGCCATCAAGAACACCTGGACCGTGGAAGAGGTCGACTTCTCCACCGATACGGTGGACCTGGACAAGCGCCTGCTGCCGGCCGAGAAGCACCTGATCAACCGTTTGGTGGCGTTCTTCGCCACCGGGGACTCGATCGTTTCCAACAACCTGGTGCTGTCGCTCTACAAGCACATCAACTCGCCCGAGGCGCGCATGTACCTGTCGCGCCAACTGTACGAAGAGGCCCTGCACGTTCAGTTTTATCTGACCCTGCTCGACACCTACATCCCGGACCTCAAGGAGCGGGAAGAGGCCTTCGCGGCGGTCCAGAACATCCCCTCCATCAAGCGCAAGGCCGACTTCTGCTTCAAGTGGATCGACTCGGTGCAGTCTTTGGAGCGCATCGAAACCCAGGAGGACAAGCAAAAGTTCCTGTTGAACCTGATTTGCTTCGCCTCGTGCATCGAGGGCCTGTTCTTCTTTGCTGCCTTTGCCTACGTGTACTTCCTGCGCAGCAAAGGTCTCTTGAACGGCCTCGCCTCGGGCACCAACTGGGTCTTCCGCGACGAGAGCTGCCACATGGCGTTCGCCTACGAGGTCGTGCGCACCGTGCGCGAAGAGAACCCGGAACTCTTCGACGAGTCCCTGGAAGTCCAGGTCCGCGAGATGATCGAAGAGGCGGTGGAGTGCGAGATGCAATTCGCCGAGGACCTACTGCAAGGCGGCGTGCCCGGCATGAGCCTCAAGGACATGCGCCAGTACCTGGAGTTCGTCGCGGATCAGCGGCTCGCCAACCTGGACATGGAGCCGCGCTACGGGTCCCGCAACCCCTTCGGCTTCATGGACCTGCAGGACGTGCAGGAGCTCTCGAACTTCTTCGAGCGCCGCGTTTCGGCCTACCAGGTCTCCGTTACGGGCAATGTCGCCTTCGACGAGTCGTTCTAACTCCCCGCTCCGTTTCCCCCACCGTTCACCCGATTTGCCGCGTACCGCCCCAGGCACGATAATCCTTTAGCGGACAAGCTCCGGAGCCGACCGCACCTCGCCGCCCACCGCACCCGGGCAGCGAACGGCTCCTCACCCACGCGGCCTAGACGACCAGCTTCGGCTGGTCGTCTTTTTTGTACTCCGTCACCGTTCGAGAAGGCCTCCGCAACGGCTATCCTCCCCCCCCATGAAGGTCTCCGACGAACTCATCCAGCGGGTCGAATCCGCGTGGTCCGAACTGCTGGAGATTTCCGACACGGCGGCGGGCAAGCCTCCTGGCCCGACCGGATGGAGCGCCAAGGAGATCATCGGGCACCTGATCGACTCCGCCATCCACAACGCCAACCGCTTCGTGCGCGCCCAGGTCAGCGAAGACTTGATCTTCGAAGGCTACGATCAAGACGCCTGGGTCCGCATCCAGCGGTACCGCGAGCGGCCTTGGGGGCAAATCTTGCAACTCTGGCGCTCCCTGAACTACCAGATCGCCCACATCATGGAGTGCACCCCCGAGGAGCGCATGATCCTGCCGCGCGCCGAGCACAACCTGCACGAAATCGCCTGGCAAAGCGTTCCGGCGGATCAGTTCACCACCTTGGGATACTTGATGGAGGACTACGTCGGGCACCTCAGGCACCACCTCAACCAACTGCGCGCGCAGCGTGCGCAGCGCCTGTCCGAGTAGTGCTCGCCGCGGGGGGGCACGCAACCCTACGACGCGGTGGTCGGGTCCCAAGGAGCTAGTTCGGCCCCTAAGGCCCGCGACTCCTGCAGGTACCACTCGAAGGCCGCCCGCGCCTTCGCTTCAAACTCCCGCGGAGCCCACAGGATGTGAAAGCTGCGCGTCGTGACCTCGGAGGTTTTGGTGCGTTGGCAGTCCTTGACGGCGTTCGCGCACGGTCCCGTGCCATCGCACAGGCACAAAAGGCCCTTGAGGGACAAGGTTTGGCCGGAGGGGTTGAACACGTACTCTTCCCCCGGTTCGCAGGTGCGCACGGAGTACGGACCGGGCGCGAGCGCCAAATCGATCACGCTGATGGGTAGGCCGCTGTGAAAGGAAACGGCGTTGAGCAAATCCACGGCGGGATTGATCTCGGGCAAGCCGCCCTGCTCCATCGAGCGCACGAGGTACTCGGAGGCCGGCTTGCCGCGACCCGAGGGGCGATGCCCACCCGCACGCAGCATTTGCCGCACCGAGGTTCTCAGTGCCTCGTCCCGCTCCGCCTGCGCCGGTGCCCGCGCGAGCAACGCGGGCACATCGACCGCGGGGAGCTTCCCCAGGGGCTGAGGCCATTGCGCCTCAAACCCGAGGGGCAACCACAGCGGCAAGTCAGCGACTTCGATTTGCACGAATCGCGGCCTTAGCGCTCCAGTTGGTCGGTTTGCAGACCGTCGAGGATGCGCAGCACAAGGCGCGCCACCCGCGTGACCTTGTCGTAGTTGATCTTGTCGGGGGTGTCGGTCGGCCGGTGATAATCCTCGTGCACGTCGGCGAAGAGGAAAATGACCGGCACGTTCAAGTGCTTGCGGTAGTTGTAGTGGTCGGAGCGTTGGTAGTAGTCGTCGGCGCTTTTGAGCTTCTTGAAGCCCTCCTTGGCGCGATGCTCTTCGGCCACTTTGGTGAGCCAAGAGTATTCGGCGTGCTTCTTCGTCGGCGTGATCAACAGCTCATCGCCCGCGTTGCGGCCGATCATGTCGATGTTGATGTTGCAGACCGCTTTCATTCCCTCGGGGAACCAGGGGTCTTGGGTCCAAGCGGCGCTGCCCCACAAGCCCTTTTCTTCGCCCGAAACCCACTGCAGCATGATCGTACGACGCATGGGGCCGTAAGCCTTCAATGCCTCACTCAAGGCGAGCAACCCAGAGGTGCCCGAAGCGTTGTCGTCGGCTCCGTTGAAGATCGTGCCGTCCTCGCGCTTCCCTACGTGGTCGTAGTGGGCGGAAAGGATGATCACTTCGTTGCGCAGCACCGGGTCGGAACCCGGCCAAATGCCGATCACATTTTCGAGGTCCTCGGACGGCACCACTTCGATTTGGCACTGGGACGAGATTTGCAGCGGCAGTTTGGCGCCCGCTTTTTTGCCCTTGATCAAGGGGGCAAAGTGCTCGGCCGCCGATTCGGTCAGCAGGTTCACTGCGGGTCGCGTGTCGCGGGGCCCGTCACCGCCGCGCAATTGCGTCATGCGACGGTGGTTGCGGTCCTCGGCCTCCGCCACGGGCGTATCCGACCGCTTGGGAGGCATCACGAAGAACCCGACGGCTCCCTGTTCGCTCATCGTCTGCAAGGTCCGACGGGACGGGCGGCGCTGACCATCCAACAACACGTAAGCACCCTCGTACTTCGCGTTCACTTCCGCCGCATCGCTAGAATCGCCCAGGTACACCACGTCGACCTTGCTGTGCACCTCGGGGTCCAGGTAGTGCGTGCGGATGAAGTAGTCCTCGCCGAGCTGCAAGGAAACGTCCTTGTCGCCCATGTGCAAGGTCGCGGTCGAGCCCTCTTCCACCACGCGCCAACTGTTGCGGTGATAGGTCCATAGGTAGGAGTCCTGGAACCCCGGCTGGAAGCCGAGTTTCTTGAGGCGCGCTTCGATGAACCGGGCTGCCTTGCGTTGCTCGGGGCTGGGCGTATCCCGCCCGCCCATCTCGTCCGACGCGAGGAAGTAGAGGTCCTTTTCGATGCTTTTCGGCTGGATCGCCTCCAAACCCGCTTCGAGACCAGCGGGGGCTTGGGTTGCTTTTTGGGCCCACCCGGCGATGGCCAAGGGGACGAACAGCAGAGGCAGGGTCAGCAGGGGTTTCATAGAGACTTCGTGGAACAAAACAGGGGGTCTGAGCGGGGGATCATAGCCCCCCAGGAAGCTCCTGCGGACCGGGCATACCCAATTCCAACGCAGGTCAGCCGTCTCGATCAGGGGCGCGCCCCATCCCCCGGCATGCTACTGGACAAAAAAACGGGAATGGGTGCAAAGGACGCAGCAGCGGAAGCAGTTGGGGCGCAGGACCCGCCCCCACCCGCCCCC
>JAUHXY010000282.1 GCA_030426785.1 bacterium | reverse complement strand
GAAGAGGCCTTGGAGATCTACACGGAGCTGATCCCCCTCGCGTCGAAGTTGTGGGGGCCCGACCACAGCAACACCTTGACCATTCGCAGCAACCGCACCACCGAGCTGATGCAGTTGGAGCGCTACGAGGAGGCTTGGCCCGAGCTGCAGGAGGTCCTCGACGACTCCCTGCGCGAGCTGGGCCCCACCCACGTGCAGGTGCTCGGGCGCATGGGCAATGCCGCGATCGCAGCCATCAAGCTGGAGAAGTACGAAGAGGCGGAGCAGTACTTCGCGGCCATCCTGGAGGCCTACGACCAATCGAACCCGGACTCCGATCCGTACCTGTGGCTCTTGACCTTGAGCAACCGGGCCTTTGCCTTTGAAGCCCAGGGCAAGATGGAGGAAGCCCTCGCCGCTGCCCAAGCCGCCTACGACGGTCAGGTCCAAGTGCTTGGCGCCGCCAGCATCCAGGCGTTCATCTCCCAGAACAACTTGGCCATGCTGCGGATGAAAAACGGGCGCGCCGAGGAGGGCCTGGCCACCATCGACGCCCTCTTCGCCACGGCCCAGGAGCACGAATTCGATCATCCCTACCTGGTGTTCCCCTTCCAAATGAACCGCGGACGCTGCTTGGCGGCCTTGGGGCGCTTCGAAGAGGCCGAAGCCGAATTGCTGACGGTCCAGGCCGCCCTCGCCGCCGACGAACATAGCCCCGCGCACGCCAAGGCCCGCATCGCCGAGGTCCTGGCGGAAACCTACGACGCTTGGGGCAAGCCCGAGCAGGCGGCCTTGTGGCGCATTCAGTCGGAGTAGGCGGACCGGCGGTTCGCACCTAGCCCCACAGCCCGCGTGGTATCCTCGGGCCCTTGGTTGTTTGCCCATTCATCCCATGCCGAAAGAGTTTCAGACACTGTTCGCTAGTTCCAACGCCCTCCAGTCGGGTCTGTTTGGAGTCTTCCTGATCGCTTTGATCGTCGGCATGGTGGTGCCCGACCGCGTCCACCATCTCACGCGGTTCCGCAAGAGCGTCATCGCCTTCCTCGTGATCCTCGCGACGCAAGGCTTCTCCGCGCTCTGTCACGGGTTGCTGGCGATCATTTTCGGTGGCGATGGGCACCTCACCCGCGACAACGAAATGGTCGACTTCATCGCCCTTTCCTCCGGCTGTGCGAGCGTCATGGCGGCCGTTTCCTGGGCCGCTCTGGTCTACGGCTTCTGGCAGCTGTACGGGGCCTTCTCCCCCGCCATGGAGGCCCGCAAGCGCGACCGCAACGACCGGGACCGCATGCAGAGCCTGAAGGAGGAGCTCGAGAAGGCCAAGGCCAAGCTCCAGTCCTAAATCCCCTCCGGAGGAGGGACCGCAGGGCCGCTGCGAGGGTCGATTGGGACCCTCGCAGCGGCCCTGGCGGCGTTTCGGGGGCTTGGGAGCCCTCGGCACGGTCTCCTGCCGGGATTTGTCACGGATTTGTTGGCCTCCCCCGGCCCCAACCGGCGCACGGGAGGGTGAACCACCGCGGGTCGATCCCGCGGGCCTAGAACCCCCAACGGAGACCTTCCCATGTTCACCCCCTCTCAAATGCGAACCGCCGGCTTCGGCGCTTTCGGAGCTTCCCTGCTGACCCTCGGACTCGGCCTGTTCGGCGGCCCCGGCGCCGGCGACCTCGAGTACCGCTTGGACGTCAAGCCCACCGTCATGACCGTGGCCTACAAGGCCTACGGCAACGAAGACGCCGCCGACGGCAAGTACTGGCTGGCGCGCGTCGTCATGGAAAACGACGGCGAGTCCGCCCTCGAAGACGTCGCGGTTTCCTACCGCATCCCCGACTACCTGGATTGGACCACCCCGCAGACCATCGAAGAGGTCCTGCCGGGTCAAACGCGCGTGGTTCCGATCTATCCCAAGTTGCCCACCCGCGTCACGAGCCTTCGCTCCCGTACGCCCAGCTCTTTGGAGATCAAGTTCGCTTGGAACGACGGCCAAGAAGACCACGAGAAGATCGAGGTGCGCCAGTTCGAGTTCCGCGGCGTGAACGAGATCGAATACACGAGCTTGGCCGCCGACGAGATGCTGACCTGGCACGACATGTACGACAACGCCGAGATCACTGCGGCGTACGTGACCGACGAAGACCAAGTCGTGCGCCAGTACCTGGGCGAAATCTCCGAAACGATGGGCGGCATGCCGATCTGCTCGACCGGCGAAGAGCTCGCCAAGACCATGGAGAGCATCTACGTCTACCAGGTCGGCACCGGCATGACCTACTCGGGCAACAAAGGCGTGCCCGAGCGTCTCGGCGACGCCACCTCCACCGTGCAGAGCGTGCGCTTGCCGCGCGATGTCATCTACCAAAACAGCGGTCTGTGCATCGAGCTCGCCATGTTGTGGGCCGCGCTCGGCCAAGGATCTTCGGCCAAGGCCTACCTGGCCCTCGTCCCCGGCCACTGCTTCCCCGTGCTGGAGGCCAACGATGGCACCATCATCGCGATCGAATCGACGGGCATCGGCGGCTCGAACCTGGGCGGCACCATGAAGTTCGCCGACGCGGTCGAAGCCGGCAACAAGCAGTTCAACCAACTGATGCGCGGCGAAATCCCCGGTGTGTTGATCGACGTGGTCCTGCACCAAGGCCGCGGCGTGCGCCCCCCGGAGTTCGAAGCGGTCAACCTGGCCGACCTGGCGCGCCTGCTCGACGAGCGCACCGCCAAGGCTCTGGCGCAAGGTGGCCAAGGCCAGCAACAGCAGGACACGCAACGCCAACAGGACGTGCAGCGCCAAGACGACACGCAACGCCGTGACGACCCCCAACGCCGCGACGACGGCAACGTGGGCAGCAACTGGCAGTGGTACCAGGTCCCCGGCCTGAACGCGACCGTGCCCTACCCGCAAGGCTACACCGCCGACACCCAGACCGTGCAGCAACTGCAACAACACATCCCCGCCATCCAGTTCATGGCGAGCGACCCGCGCGGCGAAGCCTCCATCGAAATCTACGCGGCGGCCAACATGACGGCGCGCCAACTGATGAACGACTCCCAAAACTTGGCCAAGCAGATGGGTGCTTCGGTGAGCTACGAAAAGGCCGAATCGATCGTCATCGGTGGTCAACAGGCAGCGCTG
The DNA here is from genome assembly GCA_030426785.1 of bacterium. Classification (GTDB taxonomy): domain Bacteria; phylum Planctomycetota; class UBA1135; order UBA1135; genus NORP259. The sequence goes on along the minus strand of JAUHXY010000282.1, from coordinate 1,628 downwards.
TACCCCTACACCTTCAACATTCAGGGCCAATCTATGAGTGGCGGCTTCTACATCTACGAAACCAGCGCAGGGCTGTTCGGGTTCGCCGTGGGCGGCACCGGATCGAGCTGGCGCAACCTCGGCGGCCAGATCGCGCAAGCGGTGCGCTTTGGCAACTAACTCCTCCCTTCCCCGAACACCCGAATCACCCCCAACCCCCGAACCTCCCATGAAAGTCCTTCAATCCCTCCTCCTGACCGGTGCCGCGCTGCTCTCCTTCGCGCCCTTGGCGCAAGCCCAGATCCAAGCCGCTCCGACCGTCGTCAACATGAACATCCGCTCCACCGTCGACACCATGGGTGACGGCGAGGTCAAGCTCGAACTGAAGATGAACGCCCAGGAGTGGTCCGGCTGGAAGCAGCAATACGGCTCCAACCCCTCCCTCTTCAAGCGCGACATGTTCAAGCTCTTCAGCCAATACGAGCTGACCGACTTCGAACTCGAGCAAGACGACATGAACCGCAAGGCGGTCGTCACCATCCGCGGCAAGGGCATGGCGGTCTACCAAGGCGACGGCGTCTACGAGCTCGAACTCGGCAAGGACATGTCCGACGGCGAGATGATCGACGGCGAGTACCGCGTCACCTACACCGAACCCCAGGGCCCCAACACCATCTCCCTCATCAACCACCGCATCACCACCCCCGAAGGCGCCAAAAACGTCGAAATGGCCACCAGCTCCAAGGGCGAAAAGGTCCTGCGCTACGAACTCGACACCGACCAAGCTGGTTTGCCCTGGAAGCTGATCTCCCTCATCTTCGCCTTGGTCGGCGGCGGCCTCTTCTTGGCGGGCCGCTCGACGGAAGGGCAAACTGCGTAGCAAGACCCACCGTCTGGCACCACCAACAGCACCCACGTGCCCCTTGTGGCCCGTGGGTGCTCGCTTTTACAGGAGTACCGAACCCGGTACTCCTCAAAGTTCGTATCTAAGCCTTCGGAGCACTCGCCTACCGGAATGGGCTAGTTAGTGACGCTATGCAACCATAGCTCCACTTGCCGGCCGCCTAACTGCGGAGTCTCCGAGCCACGAACCGCCGACGAGTCGGCTCAATCCCCCACCCCCACCGCGAAAGCCTTCTCGACGGCGGCCTCCATGGCGTGGAAGCCGGTGGGGCTCATGCTGTGGCCCATGCCGGGGATCACCTCGACGTGCATTTCGTCGAGCAGGCCTTTTTCGGCGGCCAACTTTTGGAAGCGCTGCACAGCGCCCTCCAGGTAGAACGTGTCCACCTCACCAGCATAGATGTGGATCTTGCCGGCGAGTTGGGGCCGTAGGTCGTCCCAGCGAGTCAGCAGCGTGTGCGAGATGTCGTAGGCACGCCAAGCGCGCGCGGTTTCGTGGTCGATGACGCCGGTTTTGGGGTCGAAGATGCGGCGTGGGGTTCCGTCTGGCAGGCGCGGGCTGAAGGTGGCCTCAAACGAACGAATCTGGCCCCCGGGATTCAACACGGACTCGCGGCGCACGAAGGCCTCGTAGGTCAAGCGCACCAAATTCTTGTCGCGCGCCACGGGCCGGGGATGGCCATCTTCGTCGGTGAACATGTTGCGCGGGCTGCCGTCGGGCAGCGGGTCATACAAGTTGATGCGCT
>JAUHXY010000281.1 GCA_030426785.1 bacterium | reverse complement strand
GATCGCCCCGAAGAGAAGGTGCCGTTTGATGGGCACATCCCGGCGCGGGGAGCACCAGCCCGCCCAGCGGGGGAACCTCTGTCGGCTGGAGATCGACTGCTGTTTGCGGTCGACTTGATCCATGGGAGTCGCCGTCAGCGCCGCTATCTGAGCATCGAGGTGCAAGAGCCGGTCATCAAGGATGGCAAGCGCCAGGTCAGTCGGTTCTCTTGGAGTTACGGGGGCGAACAGCAGGTTATGGAGACCGACCTCTATCGCGTGCGCCTCGACCTGTGGGACGCGGAAGGCCAACACCTCGAGTCCAGCGAAGTCCAAATCGCAGAAGGGGTCGCGCAGGACCATATCGCGCCCTGCAGGGGATACGACGCGCTCGCTCAGCAGCTTGGCCCCCTGCAAGCCGTCGACACCGAGTCCGAGGCTTGGACCGAGGCCGTCCGACCGGTCGCGGAGCAGACCTCCAAAAGCGTCCACAGCCTGGTTTCCCTGTTTGGTTTGGCCCAGAGCGACAGTTTGCTCTCCAAGCTGCTCTGGGATGTGATCGACAAACCTTCGCTCTTGTCCTTGGTGCGGCATGGGGGCGTCGAGGTCAGCCTGCAGCCCGCGTACCACGAATCGAGCCAAGTGACGGCGGCCCAATCTTCTTTCCCGATGACCGGGCCGTATCGCAGCTTGCCTTTGGCGATCGTGCTCAACGAGCGCCCCGCTTTGTATCTGCGGCTGCTCGTGGTCTCGCCCGAAGCCCCCTGGAGCCTCACGGGGGGCATTCTGGCCTTCGAAGGGCAGCATCCGGACAGAGACTCCCGCGTGCTCGCGCGCCTCATCGACGCCCGCTGGAAGGCGAGCCAATGAGCCTTGCCGGTCCGAAAGGAGCGGGAAAGAGCAACATTTTTGCTATTCGCTACCTTGGAAGGGCATGGCTCCCATCCATTTTCCGTTACCCATTCGTCGTTATGAAAGTTTTGGCACCCGTTCTATTCGCCAGCCTACTCACCATCACCTCCGCCGATGCGGCTCAGACTTCGCTCACAGCCCAAGCCCAAGAGCGAACGAGTCGACCGTTTCAAGACCCCGTGTTGGTCGTCGACGCTGCGGGGATGGGGGACTATCAAGACCTGCAAGCGGCGGTGTCGTCCGCCACGCCCGAAACGCTCATCCTGGTGCGCTCGGGGACGTACAGCGGACCCGTGGTCGTCGACGGTAAAGGGCTCAAGATTTTTGCGGACGCTGGGGCGACGGTGACTTTGACCGAACGGCTGACCGTCAAGAATCTTGCCGCTACGGAGCGTATGACCCTTTCCGGTTTCGTGCTCCTCCTCGGCTTCCGCATCGAACAATGCGCGGGATCCGTGCTTTTTCAGGATTGCACAACGCCCCAAGGTGGTCCAGCTCTGTTTCCGGACTCCGGCTTGCCTTATTACCAGTACCACTTCTGCGGAGTGGGTGGCTCCCGCCAAGTCATCGATCAGAGCCAAGCGGTCACTCTCGTGAACTGTGAGTTGTTTGGCTCGGATAACAGCTCGTGGGGGTGGGATGGCTCTCCTGGTTCCCACGGTTTGCGGGTAGTGGATTCGCGGGTGGCGTTGTACGGGTGTCGTTTGGTCGGTAGCAATGGAGATGATTGTTTCCTACCGCCCACCTTTCCCGTGGGAGGTGGCTCTGGCGGAGATGGGCTGCAAGTCGAAGGTACTACCAGTTGGGTGTGGATGACCCGTACGAGCGCAGAAGGAGGCGCGGGAGGGTTGTATTCCTTGAATTCCGAGGGGATTCTTTCACGAGCTTGCGATGGCAGTCCGGTGCGCAGCCTAGGTGGTGCCACGGTCGTTTCCAATGCGCATCCCGATCTCGCCTATCAGGTGCCGACGGTGTTGCGTGGAGGGCAACTTGGTTGGCACGACGTGCAGGGTCCTAGCGGGACCTACTTTGTGGTGGGGCGATCGCGCTCGCGGGATTGGTTGACCTTGAGCGCTGCGGAGGGCATTCAGCACTTGGGACGCTACCAGCCATCCGCTGTCGGTACCCTGTTGGCTGATGGATCCTTGCGTCGTCCATTCTTAGTGCAAAGGCCCCCCGATCTTCGTACTTCGATCGCGGTGGAAATGCAGGGGTATACGGACACGGGCGGAGCTCCCTTTTGGAGCGAGCCGCGCTTGCTGGTGATCGTGCATCCAAACCTGTAATGGGTCGGGATTTGGCCGTGCGGTGATCCCATGGCGATCTTTGCCCTATGCGAGGGAAACGAAGGGCGAACCGAGCGTGCTGGCGCCTCAGGCTTGTGCGCCCGCAGGCGAGCTGCTGCGTCCTGCCGGTCCGAAAAGGGGGGGGGAGAGCACAATTCTCGTCATTCGCTACCATGGGGGGGTATTGCTTCCGTTCCCAACCGTTTCTCGAACATCATGATCCAGACGTATGCCACCCTGTGCTTTGCCGCCCTCTTGTCGACCGCTTCAGGTGCTGCCGCTCAGTTACCGCTCGCCCCGCAAGCCCAACCGCGCACGAGCAGCCTCTTCCACGATCCCGTCTTGGTGGTCGACGGATCCGGGCAAGGTGATTTCCTCGACCTGCAAGCAGCCGTCCTCGCCGCCGATCCTGAAACGCTGCTGCTCGTGCGTGCTGGCACGTACAACGGTGCGGTGCTCGTCGATGGCAAGGGCCTCAAAATCTTTGCGGACGCCGGAGCGACGGTCACGCTGAGCGACCCGCTGCGCGTGACGAATCTGCCCGCCTCGGAGCGGGTGACCCTGTCGGGCCTGGAACTCCTCGAGGGGTTCCGCATCGAACAGTGCGCTGGACCGGTCCTGCTGCAAGACTGCACCACGCCGGCCGGCGGACGGCCGGAACGCGCTCACTTCGCGTTGCCCTACTTCGAGTTCCACTTTTGCGGGGTGGGGGAGTCCCGGCAGGTCATCGAGCAAAGCCAAGCGGTGACCTTGGTGAACTGTGAGCTGGTCGGGGCAGATGGGGCGTTTCAGTCGCCCTTCGACGGTGCTCCGGGAACGCACGGTTTGCAGGTGCGCGATTCGCGCGTGGCCTTGTACGGCTCACGGCTGGTGGGTGGCAACGGAGAGGACTGCACGATGCCGCCGCCTTTCAATGTGGGTGGTGGCGCCGGCGGCGATGGCCTGCAGGTCGAAGGGGCCACGAGCTGGGTTTGGATGACGCGCACGAGCCTCACAGGCGGTGAAGGCGGCCTGTACTCCGATGATGGGGGCATGAGCCTCTCGCCTGCCTGCGATGGCAGTCCGATGCGCACCCTGGGTGGCGCTACGGTGGTTTCGAGCGCTCACCCCGATTTGGCCTACCACGTTCCGACCGTCCTGCGAGGGGGAGAGCTGGGTTGGCACACCGTGCAGGGACCGGGCCAAGCCTTTTTCACGGTCGGTCGTTCGCCCGAGCGAGCTTGGTGGACGTTGAGCGCTACAGAGGGCATCCAACACCTGGGTCGCTACCGTTCTTCGGGGGTTGGACCGTTGCTCGCGGATGGCACCCTGCACCGTCCGTTCTTGGTGCAAGGCCCTCCCGGGCGGCGTTCCTCCATCGCGGTGGAGATGCAAGGCTTTACGGACTTGGGCGGCGCACCGTTCTGGAGCGAGCCTCGCTTGCTCGTGATCGTGCACCCAAACCTGTAAGGCGGAGGCTCCGGGCGCTAGGTGCGCTCGGAGCTCTCCGGAATCTAACATGCCCCACCGCCGCGAAACGACCCGCAAGCACTACGAGCAACTCGTCGCCGCGTACCCCGAACTCAAGATCAAGGGCAAAGCGAGTGCCTATACCTCGATGAACGGACACATGTTCAGTTTCATCACCAAAGAAGGTGGTTTGGCCTTTCGGTTGCCCAAGGAAAAGTACGAGGCGTTTGTCAAATGCTACCGCACGCAACCCGTGATCGAATACGGGGCGACCATGCGCGAGTACGTGGCGGTGCCTGTCGCCTTGCTAAAGCGCCAAAAGGAGTTGGCCGGGCATTTCGCTGACAGCGTGGCCTACATCGCTTCGCTGCCGCCCAAGCCGACGACCAAACCCAGCAAGAAAGCCGGCAAGGAGTCGGTCAAGAAGCCTGCCAAGAAGAAGACTTTGAAGAAACCCGCCAAAAAGGTGAGTGCGAAGAAAGAGCCCGCCAAGAAGAAGGCCGCTAAGGCAGCCGGTGCGAAGGTAAAGGCGAAACAGCCAGCCGCTCGGAAGAAGGCGAAAGCGACCAAGAAGAAGCCGGCACGCACAGCGACGACCCGCCCGGCGAAGAAGTCGGGCAAGAAGGCAACGCCTCGCCGAGGAGCCAAGAAGCGAACGTAGGGCGCCGGGGTCGCTTACGGAAGATTCGGAGTGGATGGAAGGTGTTCGGCGACTTCCCATCTGCCGGGGGGCGGTGACCGCGTTTGACTTCGCGCCTTGCCCCGTGGTGATGCGTCCTAGAGGGGGAGTCAGCCGCGGCGGCCTCAGGCAACGGACGACCGAGACTTCGACCGCAGCGTGCTGGCAGAGCCCCCAAGCACCTCCAGCACAAGGGACATGCTTCCCACATAGTAGCGGCGGCCCCCAGGTTGCCCTGGGAGCCGCCGCGATGGCCTAAGCGAACTCAGGCCGCGTGAGGTTTCACCTTACGGGAAGGTGATGCTGAGGCCGTTCGAGAAGTTCGAGGAGCCAGCGCCCGCGGGGGTGTCACGGTGCCACAACTGGAAGTGCCAGGTGGAGCCACTCATGATCGTGCCGCCCAAGGGGTTCGAGGTGGCGACGTCGTA
>JAUHXY010000280.1 GCA_030426785.1 bacterium | reverse complement strand
GGCACCCTGCGCGTACAGGGCGATTGGTGGGGCGACCTGCACAGCTTTGATGCGGACTTAGACCCCACCCAAAGCCCGGGCGAAGACAGCCTGCGCCAAGGGGGTTCGCGGGTGAACCTGTACGGCGGCTTGAGTTGGGAGTTGAACGATTCGCGCTCCCAACAATTCGCCGTGGAGTTCGGTATGCCCGTGGATGAATGGTTGGACGGTCCGCAACTGAGCCAAGAGCTGAGCTTGCTCTTGGGTTGGCGCGCTAGCTTCTAGCTGCGAACCCCGCTTGCACGGCGGTCGGCTCCCCCGGGGCTGGCCGCCTTTTTTTGTCTCGTGGTTGGGGCCTCTCCGCTCCCCCGCTACCATGGCGCGCCGGCACCCTCCCAGGCCACGCCATGCAGGATTACCAAGCGGAATTCATCACGTTCTTGCTCCAGACCGGAGCGCTGACTTTCGGGGACTTCACGACCAAGAGCGGTCGGCAAACCCCGTTCTTTCTGAACACCGGTCTGTATCGCACCGGGTCCCAGCTCACGCGCTTGGGCGATTTCTACGCGCAAGCGATCGAAGCCCGCTTAGGGCAGGATTTCGACGTACTGTTCGGTCCCGCCTACAAGGGCATTCCGCTGGTGGTCACCACCGCCCAAGCTCTGGCCCGCCGCGGCCACGACGTCGGCTTTTGCTTCGACCGCAAAGAGGTCAAGGACCATGGCGAAGGTGGCCTGCTCGTCGGGCACAAACTGCAGGACGGGGACCGAGTGCTGATCGTGGAAGACGTCACCACCGCGGGCACGTCCATTCGGGAAACCGTTCCGAAGCTGCGGGCCACCGCCCAAGTCGAACTCGCCGGCCTGATCGTTTCGGTCGATCGCCAGGAAAGGGGCCAAGGCGAACGCGCCGCCCTGACCGAGCTCGCCGAGGAGTTCGCCATGCCCACCTTCCCCATCGTGTCGATCGATCAAATCCTCGCGTACCTGCGCGAGCAAGCTGGCGCCCCCCACGTGCCGGCCATGAGCGATGATCTGTGGCAGCGCATCGAGGCCTATCGGGCCGCGTACGGGGCCAAGTAGCTCAGTCCCTACCTGGCCAACGTTCGTGGCCGGTCCGTTGACTCCGGCGGAAGCGCGGGGATGCGTAGATTCTGGAAGGGCTCCGTCAGGCGCCCAGACGAAGGCACCATGACATCCGAAAAGCGGTGCAGTAGCTCGTCTCGGCTCCAGACCTCTAAGGTCATGGGGCCAGCGGGGACCCCAAGAAACGTGAAGCTCGGATCGCGCAATCCCTCCCGCCAAGCAGGGCGCCAACCGTCGTAGCGGCGCACCCGGCCGTGCTCTGGGCGGCAAACGAGGGTCAATAAGGGTCGACGACCCGGCTCGTAGACGACGCTCCCGACCACGGTCGCTCCTCGTTTCCAAACCCAAGTGGCGTCCGTGCGACCCGGCAGGACGGGCTGAGGTCGTTCCAAGAAATACCCTTCCGGCTCCGAGATGCGAGTCAAACCCAAGCGCGTAGCGAGCTTCTGAAAGCGCAGCGCTTCGACCTCTTCCGATGGCCGCAGCCTTAGATCCAGGCGCTTGTTCGTGGCCTGCCAAGGGACTTCCGTCCAACCGTCTTCATCCGTGTGTCCTTCCACGAGCAAACGCCAACGATCGGGAGACACCTCTTGCAGCACTTCATAAGACTGCAAAACGATCGGGCTGCCATCGCTCAACACGAAACGACCCGATAGGAGCAACGCGTCCTTCTGCATCGCGATCACCCCGAAGTCGTGTTCTTCCCCCAGCGCCAAAGTCGGCATGTTCCGCTCGGCCACGCCGGGCGCTCGGCTCGATTCTCCCACGCTGCGGAAACTCACTGTGCCTCCCCTTCCTTCCGGAATCCACAGGTCGAAAGTGCCGCGCGCATCGGTGGCCAAACCCAGTTGCTGGCCGCCGGGCAGCCGCAATTCCATCGACTCCTCGGTTAGGCGTTGACCGAACGCATCGACGATCGCTCCGCGCAATCGTGGGCGGGGTGGCTGCAAGGTCAGGGAGAGGGTGGCGGGCGCTTGTTCCGCTGCGGTGGGCACCAAGATTGGTGCGGGGCGCACCTCGACGTTCCAACCGGACGGAGGAGTGACCCGCACGGTGAAGGTTTCATTCCACGGGAGGTTCCCAAGCACCGTCTTTCCGTACTTGGGAGCAGGCGCCTGGCGAACCCAATCTTCGCCCACAGCTTCCGCCCGGAACCATTGGGGGAAAGGCTTGCCGGTCGGCCCGTAAACCTCCACCTGCAACCGACCCAGGGTCGCATCAGAAACCTCCTCGGAAGCTCGGACGGCTGCTAAATACTCGGTCCCATCCGGCGTTTCCGACCGGGTGGTCTCGTCCAGACGTTCGATGGGTTGCGGCGCGCCACCTGGCGCTTGCCGTTCGACCAGGGCCTTTGGATCGCGCAGGGATTCTCCACGTGGAGATTCTTGCAGCACGGCGAGCGAACTGGGTTCTGCTGCCGCAAGATCCCTAGAACGGGATGGGTGGGTGGCTTCTGGCAAGGGCCAAAGCACCCAACCCAAAAGGACCAGGACCCCCAAGAGGCCGACGCGAACATTCCAACCCATGCCCCTTCAACGGATGCGGCGGGGCTTGGTTGGCGCTTTCCCTCACTTCCCGGTCGGCGTGAGGGCGGCGAGGCGCTCCAACAGCTCCGTACGCACCGCTTCCAGGGCCACTGCGGAGTCGGAGGACCAATCGGCGACCGGGGTGGTCCAAAAGGGCACCGGGTCCTCACCGGCGAAGAACTCCCAGTGGGCTCGTCCGGGTGCCAGAGCATCATGGAGGCCGATTCTTTGGGGCCTTAGGTCTTCGACCCTCCCACTCTCGTATACAAAGCGCGCGCGAAAACCCTTTGGTAACGGATCGGGCAGGTCCCAGTGGATCTTCACCGCCTCGACCAAGTGCAACACGAGTCCACGCTGCCCGGCGGAAACCCAAGTAGGCTCGGGAAGGCAACACGGTTGGTAGTTGACCTCCGCGGAGGGCGAATCTTGATTGCCGAAGACCCGGGCCCAAGAGTCGCCTCCGATCCACACCTGCACGCTGCCACCTGGCGGGTTGCCGGGTACGAAAAACTGCCCTTGAGCCGAGCTCGGTGCTGACCCTACGGAAACCCGCTTGCCCTCCGCATCGAGGCGAGCGACGCGCACGGTGACAAGTCCCGTCGGCTTTCCGTCCGGGCGTTGGAGGACCCCTGCTACGAGACAGGGTTGCGCCTCAAGCGTCACATCGCCCAAGTCCCGATGCTCGCCACTCTGCAAGTCCGGTAGGGCCAAATGTCCTCGGTACTCGGCGATTTGGTGCGCCCCGACGGAAACCTCGAGCCGCTCCGGCAAACTCTCATGGACCGCCAACTCAAAGCGACCGGAGGCGTCCGTCCGATGCTGCGTCTTGGAATCTTGCTCATTCTCCCGCAACCAAAAGGCACGGTCCACCAACGGGCTTCCACTCGGATCCAACAATCGTCCGTGGATCACCGTCGCCGTTTCTCCGACTCGCACAACCCGTGACACGCACGGGATGCGGGCGGAGAGACGACACTTAGGCACCCACTGCTTCGGCCACTCATCGTCGGGCCACACCTGGACGGTGAGGTCCGAGCCAAATGGCAAGTCGTGCATCCAATAGGCCCCATCGTCGCCCAACACGGCGTTGCGCCTCCACTCATCCCACAGGATTGCCACGTAGGCCTCTTCGTCGTAAGGCGTGCCGTCGAGTTGCTGCAACTCCACGCGCACCACGCCCCCGGTGGGGATCTCTAGCTCCCAAACCTGTTCGTCCGCCCGCTCGCGGTCGATGCGCACCCGCGAATCCCGCTGCCAAGCGAGCCCCGCCTCCGCCTCCCAAACGGTGCCGAGCAGGGCCTTGGCCTGCAGGCCGGCTAGGTCAAAAGCCAGCCAGCCGCGCTCGTTGGTGCGGCCCGACACCAACACGCGAGTTTCCACCGATTCGGCTCCGGGAGCGCTGCGCTCCATAAGCTCGACGAGATAGGCGGGCACCGCCAAACCCTCGGGATCGAGCACCTGGACCACCACCTGTCCGCGTTGCACCGTCGCCGGCTCGACGGCCGGGTCCGGTTGCCAAGGCTGCCAAGCACCATCCAGATCGATTGGCGCAGAAAGGACCTGGCGGTCCCCGGAAGGTAGCGCGTCGATCCCAGCGACTTCCTCGCCAGAGGGCCGCAAAGACTCGCTAGGTCCGGCTTCGAGCGCCGCATCGGGTTGGGATTGCTCCAAAGCCTCGACCGACGAGGCCTCTCGCGCGCTCCACCACCAAAAACCGCCGAGTCCCAGCCACAGCGCTACCAAAATACCAAGCCACCGCACGCCCCCACCCTACGGCGAGAAGCGGCGCAGCGCGGCGAAACGTGGCGTTAATCGAGCAGCGGGATGTCCATGCCCCGTTCCCGGGCGCACTGAATGGCTTCGTCGTAGCCAGCGTCCACGTGCCGCATCACGCCCGTGCCCGGATCGTTGGTCAACACGCGCGCCAGGGCTTCCGCCGCTTCCGGCGTGCCGTCGGCGACCGTTACTTGGCCGGAATGCAGGCTGTAGCCCATGCCCACGCCGCCGCCGTGGTGGAAGGAAACCCAACTCGCCCCGGAAGCGGTGTTGAGCATCAGATTCAACAGCGGCCAATCCGCCACGGCGTCGGTACCGTCCTTCATGGCTTCCGTTTCGCGGTTCGGGCTCGCGACGCTGCCGCAGTCT
>JAUHXY010000279.1 GCA_030426785.1 bacterium | reverse complement strand
GCACGAAGGGCTCCTACGGCACCTCGTGCTGCGCAAAGGTTTTGCCAGCGGCGAGGTGCTGGGCTACTTGGTCACAAGCGCCGAAGCTCCGGAGCAGATCGGCCCGTTTGCGGACGCCTTGATCGCCGCGCACCCGGAAATCACGACATTGGTGCAAGGAATCCATGGCGGCAAAGCCCAGGTGGCTTGGGGGGAGTGGGACCAAGTGTTGCACGGGCCCGGATGGATCGAGGAGCGTTTGCTCGGTCAGACGTTCCGCGTGCAGCCCAAGTCCTTCTTCCAAACCAACACCGAACAAGCGGAACGGCTGATCGAGGTGGTGCGGGAAGAGGTGGCGCAAGGACCGGCTCAAAGCGTGTTGGATCTGTACTGTGGAACGGGCTTGTTGGGGTTGATGGTGACGCCGCCAGGTGGTCACTTGGTGGGCATCGAAGCGGTGGCTTCGAGCGTGCAAGACGCGCGCGAAAACGCCCGGCGGCTCGGCTTCCCCGACGCCGTGTTTCTGGAAGGGGACGTGCGCGATCACATGGACCTCAGCGCCTATCCGCCACCGGATGTGATCGTAGTCGATCCTCCACGAGCGGGTTTGCACCCCAAGATGCCCGCGGCCATCGATGCGTTGGGAGCGCAACGCCTCGTGTACGTGGCGTGCAACGTGCACAACGCGGCCCGGGATATGGCGGTCCTGCGGGAGCTGGGCTGGCGGTTGCAGCGCGCCCGGCCGGTCGACCTCTTCCCGCACACCCCGCACGTGGAGTGCGTGTTCACCCTGGAGCGTGCGGGGGTCTAGGCCCGTCGTCGGCCGTGGAACGAGTCGCCGATTGGGAAATCGAGCGGCCCCCTGGGGGAGTGGGGGCGACTTTGCGAGGAAGGCCGTTTTCCTTGCCGGGGATCGGCTAAGCTGGGGGGGTGACTCGCGAATCCCTTCCGAAAGCGCCGCTCGCGCCTGGGGCTCTCTTGATCGCTGCGCCCCAAATGCTGGACCCGAATTTCATGCATTCGGTGGTGCTGTTGTGCACGGTGGAGCCCGAGGGGGCTATGGGCTTCGTGCTGAATCACCCCACCGGTTTTTGCGCGGGGGACTTGCTCGGCCGTTACGAAGACCTGGAGAGCAGCGAGCTGGAGGTCTTTTCGGGCGGGCCCGTGGGCCGTGACCAAATGCACTTCTTGCACACCCAGCCCGAACGTTTGCACGGAGGCACCCAGGTCATGGAAGGGGTCTTCTTGGGGGGCGAGTTCGATGACCTGCGGGCCTGCTTGTCCTCCGCCGACCCCCAATCCGAGTCCTTGCGCCTGTTCGTCGGTTACTCCGGTTGGGGGGCCGGTCAGTTGGAGGCCGAGTGCGAGCAGGACTCCTGGATCGTGGTCGGTCCGGAAAATCACCGTCCGATGGAATACCCCGCGCCGTCCCGCGAAGGGTATTGGAGACGGCTCTTGAGCGCGCAAGGCCCTGCTGGCAAGGTGCTCGCCAGTCTGCCTCCGGATCCCAGTTGGAATTGACGGCCATCCTTTCCCAATAAGCCTGCCCCCAGTTCACTCGTGGATGCGCACGGCGCTCCTCGGTCCCCTCGATGCCCACCTCGACCCAGTTCCTCCCTCCTCCCGAGGAGAGCGTCCAGAAGAACCTCTGGCGGCTGCTGCAGTGGGCGGGCATGGCGTTGGTGGCCATGGCGCTCGGCGCGGGCCTCGGCGTTTGGACTTTCGGTCCGCGCATGATCGGGCCGGCCTTAGGGGACGCGCGCATCCAAGCGGTCAACAGCCGCATCCGAGGGGTCTTCGAACACACCCGGTGTGATTTGCATTGGGCCTCTCCGGGCACGGTCGAGGGGTTGCGCTTACACGACGAGCAAGGCCAACGCTTGGTGCACGGCAACCTGGTCGTCCCCGCGCTCTCCAGTTCGCAGTGGCGCGAAGGCGATTTGCCCTCCGAAGCGCAGTTGGACCTGGAAGAGCTGGTCTTGCGATTTGACCGCCAAGGTCTGTGCAGCTTGCTCGACCGCTTGGCCCCGCGCAGCGGCACGGAACAAGGGTCGCCGTTCTTGGACGCCGGCTACCTCGCACGAGCCGTGCACTACCACGGAACCGTTGGGCGCCTGCGCCTGACGGATGATCGTGCGGGAGGGCATCCATTGCAGCTCTCCAACGTCCAGTTTGATGTGCAATGGGAACCGAGCGGCGCGAGCTCTTTGCGCTTACGGTGCGCCCTGCCCGGGGGCGAAAACGGCGGCGACGGGGAGTTCCGGGTGGATCTGCAATGGAAGGGCATGGGGGCGGGCTTCGACCTGCTTTCCCTGCAGGGCACAGCGAGCCTGATCGGCGGCACCGCGAGCCTGGGGCCAACCCTCGGCCTGCCGCGCGGGTTGGCGGCCATCTTCGGTTCGCGCCTGCACCTGAGTCTGGACCTGCAGAGCGCGGACGATCCCAACCAAGGCTTGCGCGTGACCTGCAAAGCCAACGGGGAGCGCTTGTACGTCGGGCGCGTCGACGGCTTCTTCGATGGCGAGCACTGGACCTTTCACAAAGCGATCACCCGCGAGCGCGAGGGGGCCGGGGAAATCGAAGCGGACCTCGACAGCTTGAGCGTGATGCACTCGCAAGCTGGGTACGGGATGGTCTTGGAGAGCCTGTCGAAACTTTTCTTTCCGGCCCAGGTGCCCGCCCGCATTCGCAACGCGCCCACGGCGAGCCCCACCTGGTCGATGGACTTGATCGAATTCGTCAGCGGCGTGGCCCCGTGGCCCCGGCATTTGCCGTTCCTGGAGGGTTGGCTCGCGACCTGTCGGATGGAATGGGAGTTGCGCGCGACCGGGCAACACGAGTTGGCCGCCTTGGCCGATGGACCGCGCGCGGAGGCGGAGCCCCTGGAAACGAGCACCATCCGCTGGCGCTACGACGGGGAGCAGGGGCTCGGCTCGGGGGTCTTCCACGCGGTGCCGACCGACGCGCAGAAGCGCGAAAAGCGGGCGGTGGCGATCGCGGTCAGCGGAGCGTCTACGATCGGACCGCTCGACTTTGAAGAGCTCAAGCTCGGCTGGCAGACCGACGGGCCTTACCCGGTGGCGCGCATGCGGCCCACCGAGGCTCAGTTCAAACATCTGCCCAGCGATCTCCTGACCCAATTGATGGGAGACCTGGGGTGGAGCCTCGCGCAAACCTTCGGCAGCACGTTCGAGGTCTCGGTCGTGCGCGAATCGGTTCCCGGAAGGGACGGATCGTCGCTCGACGGCTGGCGCATCACCTTGGGCGGCAACACGATGCAGCCCGAAAACCCCATCTACCTGTACTCCGATGGGCAAGCCATTTGGAGCGAACCGGGGCTGCCTTCCGAAGTGCAGGTTTATCCCGGCCGCAGCGGTGGGGTCTTCGAGACTTGGATCCAGCCTTGCCTGCCGTGGTTCGATTCCTTGGGCGGCCCGGGGGATCGCGTGCGGGTGCGCTTCGAGGATCTCGTGGCCGAACCCGGGGATCAGGGCTGGCGCATCACGGCTGGCCGCTTTGAGCTCGCGGATCTGGAGTTCGACTACAGCATCGCGCCCGAGTGGAAGGACTTTTGGGGGGACACGTCCTCCGACCTGCTCTTTTCAGCGGAGTTTGCCGTGCGGGGGGACCGCATCGACTATGCCGAGTTGCACTTGCCGCTCGGGCGCTTCGATGGTTGGGTTCACTTGGGCCAGCGGGAAGCCAAGTTGACCCTGCAGGAATTGAACGAAGTTTCGTCGAGCTTCTTGGGGCTCGGTACGAGCCTCAAGCGGGGCAGCACGCTGCAAGGACCCTTCGCGAACTTGGGCTGGACGGTGCCGCTCGACTCCCGCGGGCAATGATGCGCGCGGATCCGGTTATCCGTTGAGCCCCGAAACAGGTCGTCCGAGTCGCTGCGAAACCTCATCGAGGATGCGCTGCTCCAAGCGGTGACCGTCGCGGTCGCAGCACCAGTGGCTGCCGTCCCAGTCGTAGTGCCAAGCGGAAGCCCCCGCCGCGAACCACATCTGATGGTTGCCGGCTTGGCGGTTGAGCACGTACTTCGTCCCCCCGGGAAACTCGATGGTCAACACGCCGTCGCTCGTGCCGAAGTCGACCTCATCGGGGTCGAAATCTTCGAGCCAATCGGCCACGCGGTCCAAACATTGGTCGGCGAGGGACAGGAATTGAGAGCGGTCCATGGTTTCGGGGTGGGGGAACGCTTCCATCGTAGCCCAGGGCCGGGAAGCCGAAAGGGAACAAACGATGGAATTGGGGCTTAGCGGCGGCGGGCCTCTTCGAGCATCCGCTTTTTCGTGGCTGCGAAGGAGCAGATCGGGCAAGTGCTCAGGTCGTGGTGGCGGGCGGGGCAGTGCTCGCGTCCGAAGAAGATGATGCGCAGGTGCAGGGGGTTCCACTGCTCCTTGGGGAAGATGCGCTTGAGATCTCGCTCAGTCTTGGCGACCGAAGAACCGTCCGATAGGCCCCAGCGAGCCGCCAATCGATGGATGTGCGTGTCGACCGGGAATGCGGGGACGCCGAAGGCTTGGGCCATCACGACGCTGGCGGTTTTGTGCCCGACGCCGGGCAAAGCTTCGAGAGCTTCGAAGGAGGCGGGGACCTCGCCGCCGTGTCGCTCCACGAGCTGCTGCGCCAAGAGCCGGACGTTTTTGGCCTTGGTTGGGGCCAAGCCTAGGACGCGAATGACCTTCAGGATTTCATCCACGCGGCGTGCGGCCATCGATGCGGGGGTCGGGCCCGACCGGAACAACTCGGGCGTGACCTCGTTGA
>JAUHXY010000278.1 GCA_030426785.1 bacterium | reverse complement strand
ACGAGCACGTACAGGCCCGCTTCGGCTTCCTCGCAAGCGCTGAGGAAGGGTTCGATCGAGTCGCTGCCCAGGTACGGGTTGACCGTGATCGCATCGCACAGGGTGTCGGGATCGTCGCCGGGGCCTCCGGTCAAAAACGCGCGGGCGTAGGCGGCCGCCGTCGAGCCGATGTCGCCGCGTTTGACGTCCCCCACGACGAGCAGTCCCGCCTGGTGAGCGCGCCGCACAACGTTTTCCCAAACCACCGCCCCTTCGGCGCCGAGGGCTTCGAAAAAGGCCGATTGCGGCTTCACGGCCGGTACGAGATCGGCCACGACGTCGATGATCTCGAACAAAAAGCGCTCCACATCGCGCGCTCGCGCGGCCCGCGAGGCGGCGGGGTCGTGCACCGCTGTGAAATCCTTCGGAAAGCGGTCGAGATGGGGGTCGAGACCGACGACCGCAGGGCTCTTCAGCTCCAACACGCGACGGTACAGGCGGTCGGCGAACTTCATGACCGGATTCTAGAAGCTGGCGCGAGAGAAGGAGTTCTCTGGGAGCCGTTTTTTGGCTCGCGGGGCCGCTTCCGCGAGGGAAACGCAGCCACGTTGGGGGCCTAGCGGCCCACCCGGGTCGCAACCCTTAGGCTGCGCCTTGCGCGCGCTGGGCTAGGTCTTGCACCACTTGGTTCTGTGGCACGAGCACGCCCGCCGAAACGCAGATGCGCAGGGCCTCGTCGACGGTGATGTCGAGCGGGATCAGGCGGCTTTCTTCGATGTAAACCGTGAAACCGGTCATCGGCATAGGGGACGTGGGGATGAAGATCGATGCCATGCGGTCCCCAAGCGCGTGGTTGAGGTCGCGCAACCCGTTGCCGGTCAAAAACCCGATCGACCAAATGCCTTCCGCCGGATACGGAGCGGCCACGACGGTGTCGAACTCGAGCTCGCTCTCCGACATGAAAAACTCCACCAACTGCTTGGCGGAGGGATAGACCGAGCGCACCAATGGAATGCGGTGCAGGGTGCGGTCGAAGCCAGCGATGAGACCGCGACCCAAGAAGCCGGACGCTAGGTACCCCAGAAAGAGCACCAACATGGCGGACAGGACGAGGCCCACCGCGGGGTGCACTTCGGCAGCGACCGCTTCGCGCAGTTTCTCGGGGTCGATGGCCAGGTCATCGAAGGCGCGCAGGAACGTCTCCTCTTCGGCGCGCCAAGCGGTCAGAGCCGCTTGGAAGGGGGCGCTGCCCAGCCCGCCAAACTCCTCGATTCGGTCGGACAGCTCGGGGGGCAGCTCTTCGGGGTTCAAGAACTGGCGCGCGTAGGGGTCGATGTCCATCGCGCCCAAGACGATCCAGCCCAAACCGTTGCCCTCGAGCAGACCGTAGATCGTGCCGTTGATCGGTCCGACCACGTGCCGCTGCACGAAGTTCCAAACCGTCGTAAACAAAAACACGGTCAGGATGGTGGGCAGCAAGACCGCCAACCCACGCACAAAGAAGCCCTGCCGTTTGGCGCGCAACCCCCGTTTGGCCGGCGGCGGCGGGGTGGCTTTGGTTTCGGACCGGTGCGGCTGGGAATCGGGCGTGGACATGGCGGGACTCCCCGCATGTTTCGGTCCGAAAGCCGTCTTCCTGGAGGTGCAATCCTGCTCAGGTGGGGTTGGCCGTTCCTTCCGGCACGAGGGTGGAAAAAAATTCCGAAGCGATGGCGTCGGCGAGCGGCAAGCCTTTGGTCGTCAGTTGAAAACGCTCCCCTGCCCGCTGCAGCCAGCCTGCTTGCACCAACCGTTCCGCCACGGGCACGGCGGGGTCGGTTGGGTCTTGGAATCCGGCTCGCTCGCGGGCCTCACGAGCACTCAAGCCTTCGGTTAACCGCAGGCCGAGCCACCAAGTTTCCGCCAGGCGGGCCTGCGCATCGAGGGTTTCGGACCAATCGAGCGCGTGCCCCCGCTGGGCCATGCGTTTTTGATAGAGCGGCAGGCTGCGCGCGGATCCGCCGCGCCGGTTGCCGATCTTGCTGACCGCGCTGGGCCCCAATCCGGCGTAAGGGCCGTTGTGCCAGTAGTTGATGTTGTGGTGGCAAGCGTGGCCGTCGCGCGCAAAGTTGCTGATCTCGTAGGGTCGCAGGCCGGCGGCTGTGGTCAATTCCCGCGTAATCTCGGCTAACTCCAGTTCGAGCTCTTCCGGCAAGGCTTGCAGTTTGCCCTGTTCGAGCCAACGCAAGAACGGCGTGGCCTCTTCAAACGTCAGGTTGTAGGCGGCGAGGTGATCCGGCCCTTCCTCCAGAATGCGCTCCAGGTCGACGCGCCACTGGGCGGCGGTTTGTCCGGGATTGGCGAAGATCACGTCGAGATTGATCGACCGACACCCCGCGCGCCGTGCCGCGCGAAAGGCCTCCAAAGCCTCGTTGGCGGAGTGCACGCGGCCGAATTGCTGCAGGGTTTGCGCGCGCAAACTTTGCAAACCGATCGAAAGTCGCGTCACGCCCAGGTCGAGCAGCGCGCGCGCTTTGTTTTCGTCGAGGCTTTCGGGGTTGCACTCCACCGTGATTTCTTGCGCGCTGGAGCGGAAGCCGGTGTGCTCCTCGAGCACGGCCATCAAACGTTGCCATTGTTCGATGGAGAGCAGCGAAGGGGTTCCGCCGCCAAAAAACACCGTAGTAGGGGATTGGGGTGCACGCGCTGCGATCTCCTGCTCTAGGGTGGCCAAGAACCCCGGAATGTCCTGGCCCTCTGCAGGGATCGAGTAAAAGTCGCAGTAGTGACACTTGAAGACGCAGAACGGCAGGTGCACGTACAAAGGGGTCCCCGCCGGGGCGGAGGGCAACGATTCGATCGAAAGTTCGGCGTGACCGGCCATGGCGGGGATTCTACAGGTCCGGACCCCCCCGTTGGGGCTTCGCCTGCACGTAGGAAGCCCTGCGTTAGGATAGACCCAGGCCTCGCCCCATCCCCATTCCCTCCTTCGTCATGCTGCCGTCCCTTTTGTTCTTCGCTTTGCTCGCCCCGATCGGAGGCTTGCCCCTCGAGGAAGAGCCCGCCCTCGACACCATTCAGCTCGAAAAGAGTCGCCGTCCGGTCGAGGGCCGCATCGTGCACATCAATCCGGATCGCATCGTATTGCGAGAAAAGTCTCGTCTGCGCGAGATCGAGCGCGAAGAGATCGAGGAATTCAGCAGCATCAACGAGGAATTGGCCGCGGTGATGCCCGATCTCCGCAACGTCACCACGGCCATCCAGACGCAAGGGCTCGAGAGCTTGGCGAAAACTTGTGAGGAGCGCGGTTTGAGCGGCGAGGCGCGCCTCGTCTGGTGGAGCATTCTGCGGCTCGAACCTGAAAACGAAGCGGCCCACGAAGCGCTGGGCAACCGTCAAAGCAAGGGGAACTGGCAAGCCCGGCTGACCAACCGTTGGTGGACCATGGACAAGGTGCGCAACGAGGAACCCAAGTGGCGGGACGGCTACGAGCTCACCACGACCCACTTCGACGTGCGCTCCAACCTTCCGTGGTTCGAAACCGTGCGAGCGTCGGTCATGGCGGAGGAGATGTTTGTCTGCTTATACCAGTCCCTAGGGGACCAGTTTGGGCTTTATTGGCCCTCTCGCCGCATGACGCTGCACTTGCACGGAGACCACACGTACGACGGAGGCGCGGATTTGCGCGCGACGGTCGATCGGGAAGCGCGGCGGGTTTCGTTCGACTTCGAAAAGGGGTTCCAACCGTGGTTGTTCTCTCGCCACCTGAGCGAACTCATCCTGGCAGAAGCCGCCTGGGAGCAAGGGGACGGACGTGCGGCCGTGCCCATGTGGATCACCATCGGCATGGAAGAGGCGCTGCAGGCCTATCTAGGTTTGGGTGACGTTGCGGCGGCGACGATCGACTTCAACCCCGAGCGAGAGCACACTCACAATCGCGCGGTGCACGCCACCGCGGAAGACCCTTACAGCGTCTCGCGCGTGCTCAACTTTGCGTCCGGAGACTTTCGGAGAGCGGACAACGAGCTGCAGCGAGCTCAGGCCTACACCCTGTTCTCCTATTGCATGAATGGCGAGAACCGGACCTATCGAAAGGGTCTGGAACAGTACTTTGGTCTAGCCTTAGAGGGGCGTGGCTCCATTTCCGACTTCCGCAACAGTCTGGCCCTCAAGAGCAAACGCGACCTAGAGGAGTTCGAGGAAGCGTGGCACGCCTGGGTGAAGACCCGTTGATAGCGTCCGGCACGCGATGTAGCGGGAGCGTCTAGCCCGCCGCTACTCGCGTTCCATGACGCTGTAGAGCTTGCGCAAAGCCTCTTGCTCGATCTGGCGAACCCGCTCGCGGGTGACGCCGACGATCTTGCCGATGTCCTTGAGGGTCATCGTCGACCCGTCGGGGTGGCCTAAGCCGTAGCGCAAGCGCAACACGGTCGCCTCTCGCTCGTCGATCTGGTTGAGCAGCATCTCGAGGCGATCGATGAGATCGTTCTTGGTCAGCAAGGCCTCGGGACTGAGGGTGCGCTCGTCTTCCACCGTGTCCTGGTTTTGCGTGATGACCTCCAAGGACACCTCGCTGCCGCCCGTGTTGCTCTCGATGGTGCGCTTGAGCAAGGGCCACGTTTCCTTGGGGATTTCGATCTCTTGAGCGACCTCTTCGACGGTGGGGGTGCGGCCCAGGTGGTAGGTGAGTTCCTGGGACACGGTGCGCCACTTCGACATCAATTCGTGCATGTAGCCGGGCACACGCACGGATTTGACGGTGTTGGTCAGGGCTCGGCGGATGGATTGCTTGATCCACCAGGTGCCGTAGGTCGAGAAGCGGCAGCCCGCATCGGGGTCGAACTTCTCCGC
>JAUHXY010000277.1 GCA_030426785.1 bacterium | reverse complement strand
CTCGGCTGATCGCTGCGGGCATGGAGCGTCGAGCGGCCTGCATGGCGGCGGTGGTCGAACCGCTCACCGACGACGTGGAAGTCCTGCAAGCCCTCAGCGAAGTGGTGGCCCTAGCCTTGTAGCGGCCATGGCACGCAAGCCCGAACCCTTTGCCCAGCGCTCCGCTCCCACCGAGCCCCAGAGCCGGGGCCCCAGCCTCCACTTGGATGCGCTGGAAGACGCTTTCGGATCCGTCTGGAAGCGCTGGCACGCCCGCAAAGCCGCCCGCCGCCTGCGGGACCGCGGCTTGCAGCCCGACCACATCGCGCGGTTGGAGGACTACGAAAACGCCCTCGCCACCGTCGCGAGCGCCTTTGCGGGCCAACGCATCCTCGTGAGGCCCGCCGAAGCGTCCGGAGGAACCTACGAGGGAATCCTCTTGCTTCCCCAAATGATCGGCTTGGTCGACGATGTCGAGCGCAATGCACGCTTCTTCTTCGTTCGGGCGGCCCTGGGCGGCGCCTGCCTCGCCTCCGATCGCCGTCCCTCCTGGTTGGCCCACGAGGCGGAGGTGTTGGAGCACGGCCTGCTCACCGCGCTGAAGCTCAGCGACGAGTTCCCCGGCTTCCAAAAACGCCTGGCGGCTGCGGCACGCATGGAGTTGCAGAGCCGACCCGAAGAGTCCTCCGTGCCCGACGTTGAACAGGCGATCGAAGCCCTGCGGCAAAGCGCTCTGCGCGCCTTGTTGACCGGGGAAGACGCGCAGTCGGAGTGGAAGGACGCCCTGGACCGTTTTCGCGTGCGCTGGGGACAACGGGCCCCCCAGGCACCGTCCCTTTTCCGCCGACTCTTCCGCAGCCAACCCCAGCGCGGCCCGGCCCTCGCGCCTCTCTACCTGTTCGGGGGTGTCGTCACACCCAGCGACCGACTCGATGCTCAGGCCGCCAGTGCTGAAAGCGATCCGGCTTCGCCATCGGAAGCCAAAGAGGAACGCATCGGCCAGATCCGCGAACACGTTTCGGAGGCGACCGTCGAAGAGGAAACCTACAAGGAGTCCATGCCGACGCACTCCTTCGAGAAGGTCGACTTCGCGGATCAATACGAAGGCGGGTTCCGCCGACTCGATGGAGCGGACGACATGGAAGAACAAGCCGACTCCTTGGACGGGCTGGATCTGCGCCAAATGATTCGCGGCGGGCCCGAAGCGCAATCGATCTACCAAGCCGAGTTGAGTGCGGTCCCCGAGATCCCCAACGTCGATGCGGTCGCTCCGGACGAAAAGGGGGTGAGCTACCCCGAGTGGGACGCGGCGCTGCAGCGCTACCGGCAGGACTGGGTCACCCTCTATCCGGCTTGCATCGAACGACAAGACGTCCCGTTTGGCATCGCATTGAGCCAGCAGCTGCTGTCCACGACTCGCCGATCGATCCGGACCCTAGAGCGCATTCGCCGGGAGCGTTTTCCACGCACACGACAACCGGACGGTGCGGAAGTCGACCTCGATGCGCTCATCGACGAGTACAGCGAGCGGTTGCGAGGCGGCCATCCCACCGGCCGTGTGTACCAACACACCCCGCGCATCGAACGGGACGTGGCAACCTGCGTATTGTTGGACCTGAGTTTTTCCTCCGACAGTTGGGTGCAAAACCGCAGGGTGCTGGATGTGGAGTTAGCGGCGGTGCACGTGCTCGGAGAGGTCGCCGACTCCTTCGGCGACGCCCTGCAGGTGATGGCCTTTGCCAGCCACACCCGCAACCGCTGCCGGACTTGGATGGTCAAGGATTGGCACGAGCCGTGGTTGCGGGGGCGCAACCGGCTTGGAGTGCTTCAACCGCAAGGATTCACGCGCATCGGGCCGGCCATCCGGCACGCGACGGATGCCTTCCAGCGCTGCGCTAGTCGCCAAAAGCACCTGATCGTCCTCACCGACGGCAAACCCACCGACTTCGATCGCTACGAAGGCAACCACGGCATTCAGGACGTAGCTTACGCCGTGCGGGAGGCCCGCCGCGCCGACATTCAGGTCCAAGCCATCGGATTGGATCCGCGAGCTGCGCGGGTGCTTCCCACCATGTTCGGGCCTGGAGGCTGGCGCATCCTGCGCCACCTCGAGCAATTGCCGAATCTGTTGCTGCAGACCTACGGGGGCTGAGCTCGAAGGCGGGTGGTGTGTTCGAACGGCCGTGCCCGTGTTGGCTGACCAAACCACGCTACATCCTGCAAGGCGCGTGGCCCCGCGCATTCGTTCCGGACCAACACGATGACAGGCTGACGTCGCTCTAGGTCGGCGAGCCTTCCACCCCCGAGTTTGCGCCTACGAGGGATCTTGCGCGGCGAACGTTACGCGCGCTTCATGCGAGCGGTCTGCAGCACGAAGTTCGGAACCGCGCCGGCCTTGCGATAAAACCTTTGCAGCTTGGGGGGCAGGTCCCAGAACCTCGACACGCGACCACGGCATTGGGGAGCGCCGCAGTAGCAGACATCGAACTCGTCGCGGTCGCCCGTGCCGGTCGCGTAGTCGAAGGTGATCTCCTCGCCGGGAAGGATGTCCCGAGAAGCGATCAACCAAACGCGCGG
Source organism: bacterium (assembly GCA_030426785.1). Taxonomy (GTDB): domain Bacteria; phylum Planctomycetota; class UBA1135; order UBA1135; genus NORP259. The sequence goes on along the minus strand of JAUHXY010000277.1, from coordinate 2,290 downwards.
CGGCTTGGAGACGAGGTAGGTATTCGGGTTGCAGGAGTGGTTGACGAAGTCATCCGATCCGCCCGAAGGGCCGAGGAACAGTCCATCGTCGACCTGGATGGTGTGGGTGAAATCTTGGATGAGTTCTTCGGGAAGAAGTTCACCACCAAACTCCAAGACGCAGTCGCCTTTGCGAAAAGCGCCGAGAGCAAAAACGCCGAAACCTTGCGGACCGGCAGTGGCCACCCGTACGGGTGGAGGGGCACCTGGCTCCATGGCCGAGGACCTCGCTGCAAATTGTTGAGAGTTCCGCGACAACCCCAATTGGCTGCGCGGCGCGGGAAGTTAAAATCGGCTGGCCGGATTGCAATCCGGGATAGAAAAAAACTTTTTGGCGCCCTACCCACCCGCCCCCCTCCTTGGACCGCATCCGCGTCGCCGCCCTCCAGTACTTCGTCCGGCCCATCCAGCAGCTCTCCGAGTTCGAGGATCAGGTCCGCGGCCTCGTCCGGACGGCCTCCGACTACGAGTGCCAGCTCGTGGTCTTCCCGGAATACTTCACCGTCCAGCTCCTGACCCTGGAGGACACGGAACGGCCCATGAAGGCCCAAATCCGTGCCCTAGCCGACCGGGCGCCCCAGGTTTTTGAGCTCATGGCCGAGTTAGCCAAGAAGCACGGCCTGCACATCGTGGCCGGGTCCACCCCGGTCCGGGACCCCGCCGACCCCTCCCGGATCTTCAACGAGAGCCACCTGTTCGCCCCGGACGGCTCCCACGCCGGGCAGGCCAAGCTGCACATGACCCGCTTCGAAAAGAAGGTCTGGGACGTCAGTCCCGGCGAGGGCCTACGCCTGTTTGAGACGTCCTTCGGGCGGGTCGCTATCGCCACCTGCTACGACGTGGAGTTCCCCGAGTTCGCCCGGGCCGCCGCCCGGCAGGGAGCCGTCCTGCTGATCGTGCCGAGCTACACGGACGACCGCCAAAGCTTCCTGCGGGTACGTTACTGCGCCCATGCCCGCGCCATCGAAAACCAGATCTACGTGATTCACTCCGGTACGGTGGGCTCCTTGCCGAATGTGCCGGCGGTGTCCCTGAACTACGGCCAAGCGGCGATCTTGACGCCCAGCGACTTCGCCTTTGCCCGGGACGGGATCCTGGCCGAAGGCATCCCCAACCAGGAGATGATGGTCATCGGGGAGCTCAACCTGCGCACCCTGCGCACGAGCCGCATGCGCGGCACCGTGGTGCCCCTACGGGACAGCAAGAACTCGTCCAAGCTAGTCGCGACCACCGAAGTGGTCACCCTGGCTGATCACGTGCGGGAGCAGTCCAAGGGCCGTGGCGGGATCCAGATCCGCAACACCCAGGACGGAGACTTTGCGGGCATCCGGGAGATGGCCACTTTGATCTACCCCAACGTCAAGCCGTGGACCGAGGAGCAATTGGCCGGGCATCTAGAGCGCTTTCCGCAAGGACAGTTCGTGGCTGTCGATCGCCGCTCCGGACTGATCGTTGGGATGTGCTCGGGCCTGATCATCGACTGGGACCACTACGAAGCCGACATGGATTGGTCGCGCTTCACCGACGGTGGACTCTACACCAACCACAACCCGGTGACGGGATCGACCCTGTACGGGGCCGACGTGATGGTGCGCCCCGGCATGCAGGGCCATGGCATCGGCAAGCGCCTGTACCAAGCGGGTCGCTTCGGCTTGGCTCGCCAACTGGGCTTGCGGCGCATCTTGGCGGGCTCCCGCTTGCGCGGCTACCACCGCTACAAGGACCAAATGACGCCTCAGGAATACACGGAAGCCGTGGTGCAAGGCCGGTTCAACGACCCCACCCTGTCGTTCCAACTATCCCAAGGCTTCCACGTCTTAGAGGTCGTGGGTCACTACTTCGAGGGCGACCCCGAAAGCGGCGGCTGGGCCGCGGTCATCGAATGGCTCAACGACGAGGTGGCACGCCCCCAAGACTACGGCCAGGGCAACCCGCGCTACCAATCCCGCCGGCCGGGCTGATCCGGTGACTTACCGTGGGGTGGCCCCGAGCCGTTCGCGGGCATCCCTTTGGGGAGCGGCTCCTTCGGCCACTTCTCCCACCTTTCCCACGCCGTAGTTTTGGGTCCAAACGTCGCCGCTCATGGCGGAGGCCATTTGACGGTGGCCCTTCATGATCATGTTGCGGTGGTGGCCGCTGGAGCGAGTCCAACCCATGAGGGCGGCGAAGGGGTCGGTGTAGCCCTTGGCGCAGTTTTCGCTGACGCCTTTGGTGTAACCGGCTAGGCGCATGCGCTGGAAAGGCGTACGCG
>JAUHXY010000021.1 GCA_030426785.1 bacterium | reverse complement strand
CCCCGAAGCCGAAGCGTTCCGAGCGCTTAGAGAGCCTGGAGACCCCGCAAAAGAGCGTGTTTTCGGGCGCGCGCTGGCACTCGATGAGCTCGAGCTTCGTGCAGCTCGCGCGGCTCTTCATCACCATCGTGCTGGCCAACCAACTGGGCCCCGAGGTCTTCGGGCTCATGGCCGCGGTGCAGGTCATCGTGGGGTTTGCCGACTACTTCAAAGACGCGGGCATCGGCCAAGCCATCGTGCGGCGCCCGCAGTTGGAGCCCGGTTTCTTGAGCACCATGTTCTACACGAACTTGGCGCTCGGAGCGTTCATCAGCGCGGTCTTGTGGTTTTCGGCTCCGACCCTGGCCAGCCTCATCAACGAGCCCGAAGAAGCCGTCCGAGTCCTGCAGGTGCTCGGGTTGTCGGTTTTCATCACCGCGACCGGTGTGGTGCAGCGCAGCGTCTACGCGCGCGTGATGCGTTTTGACCGCTTGGCGTTGGCCAACATTCTGAACGGGTTGACCTACGGGGCGGTCGCGATCGTGTTGGCGTACCTGGGCTACGGCATTTGGGCCATGGTGTGGGGCGTGATCGTCGGGCATGTGTTCGGCAACGGCATCTTGTGGTTCCAGGTGCAGTGGTTGCCCAGCCGGCGCTATTCCTTTGCCTTCGTGCGGGATATCTGGGTGTTCAGCGTGGGGGTGTTGGGCTCCAACCTGAGCAACAACTTCCTGAACAACATCGACCGCATGGTGGTGCAGATCGTGCTCGGGTCGAAGGCGCTCGGTTCGTATGCGATCGCGGCGCGGCTCGTCACCTTCCCCGCCCGCAACTTAGGCCGGGCGCTGACCTCGGTCATGCTGCCCGCCTTCTCACGCCTGCAGGGGGATTTGGCCCTCTACCGGCAGAGCCTGTTGCGCTCCTGTGCGGGGGTGGCGCTGGTGACCTGCCCGATCATGTTGGGACTCATGGCGGTGGCGCCCACTTTGGTGGAAGCGCTCTTTCATGACCCCGAATGGCGCGCCGCGATCCCGCTCATCATCTACATGGGGCCCTTGGGCATCGTTTTGTCGGTGTCCTTGCCCCTGAGCGCGGTGTACGTGTCCCTCGGGCGCAGCATGCAGCTCTTTCTCTATGGGCTGGTTTTTGGGATCATCTCCCTCCAGGCGTATTTGATCGGTTCCCTGCATGGGGTCGTCGGCGTGGCGATCAGCGGGACCTTGATGCATACGCTGATGAGCTACTTTTACTTCGCCGTCCCGTTCCGTTACGTGCACCTCTCCGTTGGACAACTCTTGCGAACCATCGCGCCGTACCTGTGGGTCAGTACGGTCATGGGCGCGGCGGTGTGGGGTTTGCGGATCGGCCTGGAGGCGGCGCATTGGCATCCCCTGGCGATCTTGGTGGTCTGCGTGGCCGTCGGGGTTCTGCTGTACGGGGGAGTCATGCTGTGGCTCAACACCGGGGCTGTGCGCGATCTGAAGCGCTTCATCGGTTGGGACAAACTCATGAAGCACTTGGGGGCGCGGCGCCATCCGGGTGGTCCGGCCAGCGGGGATGTGGGAGCCTAGCGCGTGACCTCGAACCGCCCTCGCATCACGTTTGCCGTGCCGGTGTACAACGGTATGCCCTACCTGGAGCAAGCGGTCGAATCGATCCAGAACCAGTCCGTGGAAGATCTGCAACTGATCTTGGCGGACAACGCTTCGACCGACGGGACCCAAGAGTTGTGCCGGCGCCTAGCCCGCGAGGATGCGCGCGTGCAATACCATCGGCACGAGGTCAACATGGGGGCGGCGGCGAACTTCAACTACACCCTCGACCTGGCTAGCGCGCCGTACTTCAAGTGGGCGGCCGCCGACGACGTGTGTGGCAGGGACTGGGCCAAAGACAGTTTGGATGCGTTGGAAGCGGCCGGTGATGACGCGGTGTTGGCGTATTGCTGGGTGCGTTGGATCGACGAACAGGGCCACGCGCTCGAAGACTACGGCGAAGGGCTGCCCTGGACCCAAGGGGCTCCGCACGAACGCCTCGCCTGTCTGCTCGGGGATCCGGTCCAAAGCCATCTGTTCAAGTGCAGCCCGGTCTGCGGCGTCGCTCGCACCGCTGTGTTGCGCACCACCGAGGGCATCGGGCCCTTCGGCGGATCGGACAAGGTCGCCTTGGTGGAAATGGCGTTGCGCGGACGCTGGATCGAGGTGCCCAAGCCGCACTTCCATCGCCGCGTGCACGCGGGCTCGTCCCTAGCCGCCAATCAAAAGCCCGAGGACGTGGCCCGCTGGTTCGATCCCAAGCGCGGAGCGCGCTTCCCGATGCCGCGCACCACCCTCTTCAACGGGTTCCTGCGGGCGATTCAGCGGGCGCCGCTCGATCGCCGCGAGCGCTGGCGCTGCTTACGGGTCCTGAGTCGGTTCTTCCGCCGCGAGTGGCGCGTGCTCGGGGGCGAGTACAAGATCAAGCTGAAGGAGCGCTTGGGCTTGCGTCGGGAGCCTTGAGCCCCGAAGCATGCAGCAGGTGCTGCATTTGCGCCCGCGCTTGCTGCTTGACGCGCGGCAAAGCCGCCGCGAGTTGTTCCTGGCGAGCCTGCTTCGCCACAAAGCTCGCGAGCAGGTGGTCTAGGGTCTCTTGGGTGTCGAGGGCGCGTGGGTCGGCGACTCCGGCACCTTGGTCGCAACTCGCAAACACACCTTCGAATTTGAGCGAATACGCCACGGCCGCGGTCGGCACGCCGCTGGACAAAGCACCGATGGTGCTGTGCATGCGCGTGCCGCAAAACCAATCCAGGCGCGCTAGGATGCTTTTGACTTCGCTGGCGGTGTAGGGCGGTCGCAGAACCTCCACGAATTCGCGCTGCGCGGGTGGGAGCGCTTGGCGCACGCGTTCGCAGGCTTCGGGGTCGGACTCGGGGTGCCCTTTGGGTTCGATCACGTGGGGGACGAGCAAGACGCGCTCCCCGCGGTCGATCAGTTCGCGCACGAGTCGGTCCATGACCTCCCGATAGTTGGCCCGAAAGCTGTAGCGCGATTGGGCAGCGTCAGGATCCAAGTAGATCAGCCCGCTCACGTTGATACCGCTGACGCTAGCTCCCTGGTTCCACCAATCGAGCACGGGCCGCGGCAGGGCGGCCTCGGGCGGCGTCGAGATCGGCAGGCCGAAGGCCAAGTCCACCCCCTGGCGATGGCGGTCCGGATCGAAGTCCTTGCCGAGCAACTCATGCAAAGCGCCGAAGCTGACCGCATCCCGCGCCCAGGCGACTTGGGCGCGCGCGGTGACCGCTTGCGCGATGCGCCGCAGCTCCGGGTCCTCGAAGGGCCCGTAGGTCTGCGGCAAGAGGACCAAGGGCCGCTGATTTTCGACCGCTAGAAACTTGGGGTGGGTGGTGGTCCAAAAGCGCTTGGGCCCGTACAGGTCCGTGAAGCTGTCGCCTCCGGACACGTCCCAGACCGCCTGGCTGGCCCGGATGGCCTTGACCCCCGGGTTGCCGAGGCCGCCGAGCCGGCTCATCAGGCGCATGTTGGCCAGGGTGTCCATGCGCCAGAAGCGCTTCGAGGGGTTCGCACCACGCCGCTGTACGGTGAACGGTCGTTCGCCGATGCGCACGGGCAGAGGTCCCGAGCCCCAACCGAAGTCGAAGGCGGTGATGTGGGCGTCGGGGTGGGCTTCCAGGACGCCCGCCACGGCGGACAGAAACAGAGCGGAGACCCCCAGGTTGCCCGTGGAGGGAGCGGCGCCGAAAAGGCACAGGCGCGGCGGATCCGCGGGGGAATCGGACGAGGAGGACACCGCGGCTCATTCTTCGGAGCGGAATGGGTGCTCTCAAGCTCCCCGGGCCGGAAACCGTGCAGGAACGGGAATCGCGCAGGCTAGACTGGGCCGACGCGGGGGGCAGGGCTTGGTTTCCCCGCGGATCAGGTCGAAACCTACGCTTCCCCGTAGGGCCTTCGCGCCTGCGACCGCAGCACCCATGGGACCCGCACGCAACATCCAGGACGTGGCCGAGAAGCACCTCTGCACCGGCTGCGGGGTGTGCGCTTTCCTCGAGCCGCAGGGCATTCGCATGGTCGATGACCTGGATCAGGGGCGCCGACCCGTGGTGGCGGAAGGGGCGGGCGATTCGAACGGGCCAGCCTTCCGGGCCTGTCCGGGCCAAGGCCTCGAGTTGCCGCCGTTTGATCCCTCCAGCGGGCACTTGAAAGAACTGTGGGAGGGTTGGGGTGGTGTGCTCGAACTGTGGGAAGGGTACGCCAGCGATGACGAGATCCGCTTTGCCGGTTCGAGTGGCGGCGCGGCCACGGCGCTCTCCTTGTTCGCTTTGGAGGAACGCGGAGCCGCCGGGGTCTTGCACGCCGGGCCGCGCGCCGACGTGCCCTACCTGAACGAAACCCAATTCAGCCGCGATCGGGCGGACCTGATGCGCAACAGCGGCTCGCGCTACGCGCCCGCCAGTCCCTGCGACGGGCTGGAACAGGTCGTGCAGGCCGACTCGCCCTCGGTCTTCGTGGGCAAACCCTGCGACGCAGCCGCCCTGCGCCGAGCGGAACGGGAACGTCCCGAGTTGCGCGACCAAATCGACGTGTCGATCGCGATCTTCTGCGCGGGAGCCCCTTCCACCCGCGGCACGTTGGAGATGGCTCGCCAGTTGGGCGTCTCCGAACCCGACCAGATCGATTCGGTGCGCTACCGCGGGCAGGGATGGCCCGGCGAGGCCCAGGTGGTCGGGCGCGATGCAGCTGGCAAGCCGGCTGGCGGAAAACTGACCTACGCCGCTTCCTGGGGCGACATCCTGCAACGCTTTCGGCCCTGGCGCTGCTACGTGTGCGCCGACCACACCGGCGAGTTCGCCGACTTGGCGGTGGGGGACCCTTGGTACCGCGAGATCCCCGAGGGGGAGCCGGGCCGCTCCCTCATCCTGGTGCGGACCGAAAAGGGCCGAGCCTTCCTGGAGGCCGCTCGTCGGGCCGGCGTGCTCACCATCGAGCCCGTCGCGCCCGAGATTCTGCCCGCCTCCCAAATCAACCTGCTGCACACGCGCGGCGCGGTATGGGGGCGTTCTTGGGCCTGCCGCTTGCTGGGGGTGGCCGCACCGCGCTTCCGGCGCATGGGCACCGGAAAAACCTGGATGAAACGTTTGTCATTCAAACAGCGGGCCCAGTCCTTCTACGGTACGTTCAAGCGCGTGTTCACGAAGAAGCTGTACAAGCGCCGGCCCGTGGTGCCGTTTGAGCCCCCGCGCGGCCGATCCCAGGGAGGCGGGCGGCAATGATCGCGTTCTCCCTGGCCTTCCTGCAGCACTACGAAAAGGAGGGCTTCGGAACCGCTGCCCACCACGGGCAGACCACGATTCACCCGCTGGCCTTGCTCGGGATCGCCGCCTTGTGCGCGATGGTCCTGTCGGTCAAGCGCAACAAGGCGGTTTACCCCTTCATCCTCGCCACGGTGTTTCTGCCCGCGGCCCAGCGGCTCGTCATCGCCGGCGCGGACTTCTCCATGCTGCGCCTGTTGATCCTGGCGGGCATGGCGCGGGTCTTTATGAAAAACGAGGTGGCGGGGCTGCGTTGGCGCAAGCTCGACACTTTGGTGACCTCCTGGTGTTTGGTGAGCGCGGCGGCCTACATCGTCTTGTGGGGCAACGTGTCCCAGTTGGTCTTCCGGGTGGGGCAGCTCTACGACGTGCTGGGCATGTACTTGTACTTCCGCATCGTCGTGCGTACCTGGGGCGACGTGGAAGGGGTCGTGCGCTTCACGATCAAGCTCATGCCCCTGCTGCTCGTGCTATTTTTCATCGAGAAGAACACGGGCAAAAACCCGTTTCACTTCCTGGGAGCCAACGAATGGGCGGCGGTGCGGCACGGGGAGGTGCGCGTGCAGGGGGCCTTCCCGCACGCCATCTTGGCGGGTACTTACTTCGCAGCGTTCATGCCCTTGGTCGCGGCGCGTTACTTTCGGCGCGGGGGCAAGCTTGATGCGATGGTCGGAGCGGGGCTGGTGCTCGGGATGGTGTACCTGTGCCGCTCCAGCACGCCTTTGGTAGGGGTCACCGCTGCGTTCATCGGATTGGTGGGCTGGCGTTTCCGGCGCCACATGCGCACGATCCGCTGGTCGACCTTGGGGATCTTGGTGGTGCTGCACATCGTCATGAAAGCGCCGGTGTGGCACTTGATCTCGCGCATGAGCTTCTCGCGTGGCAGCACCTCCTATCACCGATTCTTGCTAATCGATAACGCCATCCGGCGCTTCGGCGAGTGGATGGTGATCGGGATCAAGGACACCGCTCACTGGGGCCACGCACAGGGAGACCTGACCAACCAATACGTGCGCGAAGGCGCGCGCGGCGGTTTTTTGGCCTTGGTGCTATTCGTGTGGGCGTTGTGGGAGGCGTTTAAGCTGGCGGGACGGCTGTGGCGGCAGGTGGAACGCAACAAGGCGCAGCGGGCGTTGGCTTGGGGGCTCGGGGTCTCGCTGTTCGCGCAAGCTTTGATGTTCCTGTCGATTTCGATCACCCACAGCCAGCAGAACATGTCGATCTTCTTCTTCGTGTTGGCGTCGTTGGGTTGCCTCGCTCCGCGCGATCGGGCGCCCAAGCGTCGCAAAGCGAAGGCGCGACCGCGCTCGTCCGGGCAAAAGCGCGAACGGCGCTCGACTCCACCCCAGGTGCGTGCGGCTTGATGGCAACCCAGCCCGCCCAACCTTCCGACGGGTCGATCGACCTGTCGGTGCTCGTGGTCAGCTACCAGACCAAAGAGTGGACCCTGGAAGCCCTGCGTTCCCTGCTGGCGGAGACAAGCAGCACCCGCATCGAAGTGCTCGTCTGGGACAACGCCTCCAGCGACGGATCGGCCGAAGCGATCGCCGCCGAGTTTCCGAACCTGACCTTGTTTGCGCAGGGGGAAAACCTGGGTTTCGGCGCAGCCAACAACGCCTTGGCCGAACGCGCTCGTGGCCGGCGGCTCTTGCTGCTCAACCCCGATACCGTGGTGCTCGACGGGGCGGTCGACGCGCTGTGGGATTTCGCCGAGCGGACGCCTGCAGCCCGCCTGTGGGGCGGCCGCACGCGCTTCGCCGACGGCCAACTCAACCCTAGCTCCTGTTGGGGTGCTCCAACGCCCTGGAGCGCATTGTGTTTGGGCTTAGGGTTGGCGCGCGCCTTTCCGCGCAGCGCTTGGTGGCACCCCGAAGGGCTCGGACCCTGGCAGCGCGACAGCGAACGGGAGGTGCCGATCGTTTCGGGTTGCTTTTTGATGATCGACCGGGACCTGTGGCGCGAGCTGGATGGCTTTCACCCGGACTTCTTCATGTACGGCGAAGACGCGGACCTATGTTTGCGCGCCCGGGCCCACGGCGCCCGTCCGCGCATCACGCCGGAGGCGACCATCGTGCACTACGGCGGTGCGTCCGAACGCGGGGTGCGTGCGGGCAAAATGGTGCGCCTGTTCACGGCCAAGGCCCAACTGTTCCGCAAGTTTTGGGGGCCGGTGGCGGCGCGCTTTGGATTGTGGACGCTGGACCTGTGGGTCGCGGTGCGGCGCATCGGATTCGGCTTGGCTCGTTGGGTCGGCAAAGGCTCGCCCGAGTCCCGTCGGGTCTGGAAAGAGATCGGTAGCCAGAAGCGCGCCTGGCACGACGCTTGGCGTGCCACCGAGCCTTACCGGAAGCCTACAACCGCTTCTCCTCAACCGGTCGAGGAGGTGCCCCGTGAGTCCTAAGGTCCCTCGCAAGAAGCGCATCTTGGCGGTCGCCTCCGGCGGCGGTCACTGGATCCAACTCATGCGCCTGCGCCCCGCGCTGGAGGGCTACGACGTAGCCTTTTGCAGCGTGCATCCCGAATACCAAGCCCAACTGCCCAATCACCGCGTGTACACCGTGCACGACTCGAACGCGAGCCACAAGCTTGGCGTGTTGCGCACCGCCTGGGGCATTTGGCGGGTCTTGCGCAAGGAAAAGCCCGATCTCGTCCTCTCCACCGGAGCGGCGCCGGGTGGACTCGCGCTGTTTTTTGCCAAGCGTCGTGGCCTACCTACGGTGTGGATCGACTCGATCGCGAACGCCGAGGTGCTCTCCCTATCCGGACAAAAGGCTGGCGCGTACGCGGATCTGTGGCTGACCCAATGGCCCGAGTTGGCTCGCGAGGGCGGACCGCACTACGAGGGCAGCGTCCTATGATCCTCGTCACCGTGGGAACACAAGGCCCCTTTGACCGCCTCGTGCGGACGGTGGATGCCTGGGCGCAGCAGCACCCCGAATGGTCGTGCTTCGCACAGATCGGCGCGGGGGAATACGAGCCCACAGCCATGGAGTTTGCGCGCACCCTCGACCCCAATCGTTTCGAAGAGTTGCTGCAGGAAGCCCGCATGGTGATCGCTCACGCGGGTATGGGCACGATCCTCAAGGCGCTCGAGCTTGGCAAGCCGGTGCTCGTCATGCCCCGGCGCGCCTCGCTGGGGGAGCAGCGCAACGAACACCAGCTCGCGACGGCGGAGAAACTGGGCGGCCGCGGGCTGGTGCAGGTCGCGATGGATGAGGCGGAATTGTCCGAGCGACTCGCCCAAATCGACACTTGGGTGGCTTCGAAACCCATTGCGGAAAGCGCTTCGCCGGAATTGTTGGGAGCTTTACGGGCCTTCTTCCGCCAGCACCTCGGCGAGCCTTAGCGCGGGCTGGAGGAATTCGCTCGATTGTTGATGCCCATCAACTCGTCGGTGTCATCCCAGCGATTGCCTTCCACGTGCACGTATCCAAACATCTGCAGAACCCCGTAGCGATACTCGCGGCCAAAGCGATTGTTCAGGATGCGCACGTTGGTAGGGGGGCCGTAACCGCTGCCCTTGTCGGTCACGTAGATCGTGAAGTTGCCGCCCGTCAACCAGTTGTTCTCGATCAACACGTCGTCGATGGGTCCCAAACCCGTTTGAATGATCAAGCAGGCGTTCGATTTGTACGGCGCGCGGATGTCGATCGGTAGGTCGAAGAAGTTGCCCCGGAAGACAAAGCTCTGACCGCTACGCGTCTGGTTGCAGTCCGCGTGGGCGCCGGGAGCCTTTCCGAGGTGGTGGATCCAACAGGACTCCACGACGGTGTTGCCGCGGGTTTTGAGGCCGTCCCCGCCGCTTTCGTGCAGGTTCAGTCGACGGGCCGTAAAGCCGCCGCCGTAAATGCAGGCGCTGGCGACGTTGAAGATTTCGCCGTCCTCGATCAATAGGTTTTGGTGCCCGTAGCTGCAGCGGATGCCATAGCGAGCGCCGCGACCGTCGATCACGAAGTTCCGCACCGTCACGTTGTTGGCCCGAATGACCAGCGAGCCGTCGATGCGCACGTTTTCGATGACCGTGCCATCCTTGGTGACGGTCATGGGTCCGATCGTTTCGAGCAGGGTCGGGTCCGAGGGCCCGGTGTTGTGGGGGCCTGGTTTGGAACCCGGGCCGGCTGCGGAGCCGGCCGGCAATACCTGCAGATTGACCCAACGATCGCAGCCGCCGAGTTCCGAAGTGACGTTCTCGAAGCGCAAGCGCGCGCGGTAGGTGCCGAGCTCCAAGTCCGCGATCGCCGGCGCGTCGAGGCGCAGGGCTAGGCTGGCTTCGGAGCCCGGGCCGAGGTGGCCCTCCGCAGGAACCACTTCGAGCCAATCGCAATCTTCGCTCAGGGTCCACTGCAGGCCCTCGGAGCCGATGTTTTGCACGACCCAACTGCGGTTTGCGTGCACGAGCCCCTCCCCCTGGATCGCAACGATCGAGGTGTCGGCCACCGGCGCCACCGACAGGTGCCCACGCACGGTGGCTCCGCTGCCCGCCGCTTGGTTGATCCCCACCTCTTGCGCGGACAGGGCCCGATCGTAGACCGCCAGCAAGTAGAGCTCGCCGAGCCAAGGGTGGCCACCGCCCATCTCGTTGGCCACGGCCAGGTGGTAGCTGGAATCCCAGTTCGCAAAGTCACCGGACTCTTGGCGTTCGGCCACCGTTTGTCCATCGCGGTACAAGCGCGCGAGGCCTTCCGCCGTGCGCGTATACACCACGTGCTGGGCGTCCGTGGTGGCCAGGCCCGCTTCGGTTCGCAACAGCGGTTCGCCGTTGAGGTCGCTTTCGGTCGTCCGCAGGCGCATGCTGAACGCCGCGCTCGGCTGACCCTTGGCGACGCCTTGCCCCAAGCTAAAGTTGCGCGCCGTGGCGTTCTTGGACAAGCCGATCAGGCGGGCTTGCCCGTCCTGGGAACGCTGGGTCGGCCGCATCCAAGCCTCCACCGTGATCGCTCCGGAGCGGCGTAGGGCTTCGGTCAAGCGCAGGGCTGGGCCGGGGGTGGTCAGCACGGTGGGGGAATGCAAGGACAAGCCTCCCGAGACCCAGCGCACCGCGCTCGTGTTTTCGACCGCCAAGTGCAGGGGCGGGGTTTGCCCCGAGTGGTCGCGTACCTGCGTCCCGGTAGCTTCGTCGAAGCGGTACTCCACTTGCAGGCCGTCGCGCACGCGCTCCGGGGCCGGCTCGGATTCGGGAGCAGGAGCTTCGACGGGGTCTTGGGGCACCGCGGGCGCAGCCACCAAACATGGCAGGCCGGCGCACAGACCCAGGAGGACCAGAATCAGGGGAGTACGAGACATGGTGACCCGCCAGTATCCCCGGCCCCCGAGGCGGCGTCCAGCCCGATCTGCTCGGGCTGCGGGATGGCCCCGAACGCTGGAAGGGGAAGCGTCGCAAAAACGCTTCCCCTTCCCTAAACACGGGAGCCCATCGGGCTCCGGCGACGCCCCTACTGGTTGTTGATGTCCATCAACTCGCCGGTGTCATCCCACACGTTCCCCGAAGACACGATGTAGCCGGTGGTGGTGAGGGGACCGTAGCGGAACTCCCGACCGAAGCGGTTGTTCAACAGTCGGCAGTTGGTGGGATCCCCGTAGTTCGGGTTGGTGGATCCCGGAGTCCACTTGTTTTCGAAGTAGACCGTGAAGTTGCCGCCGGTCAGCCAGTTGTCCTCGATCAAGACGTTGTCGATCGGACCGTCCCCGGTCTGGATGATGAAACAAGCGTTTTGCTTGTACGGCGCACCGATGCCGACCGGGATGTCGAAGTTGTTGCCCCGGAAGATGAAGTTCGATCCCCAACGGGTTTGGTTGCAGTCCGCGTGAGACCCCGGGTTGGTACCGATGTGGTGCACCCAGCAGTCCTCGACCAGCACGTCGTGGGTCGCCTTGAAGCCGTCCCCGCCCGATTCGTGCAGGTTGAGGCGTCGCGCGGTGTATCCACCACCGTAGATGTGACAGCTATCCACGTTGATCAGCTCGCCATCTTCGATCAGGATGCCCATGTGACCCCAGGTCGCGCGGATGCCGTAGGACATGCCACCGCCATCGAGGATGAAGTTGCGAATCGTGACGTTGTCGGCTTGGATGTTGACCGTGCCCGAGATGCGCACGTTCTCCAGAACGTACCCGTCTTGGGTGATGGTCATGCCGCTGACGTTGGTCAGGATCGAAGGGTTCGTGGGACCCGTGTTGTGGGGTCCCGGCTTGTCCCCGGAGCTGGCCGAGGGTTCTTCCTGCACGGTCAAACGCACGGTCTTCGACGTGTCGCCGTAGCCGTTGGTGGTGTTGTGGAAGTTCACCGTCGCCACGTAGTGGCCCACGGGCAGGGCTTGGATCGCACCGGCGTCCCAAGCGATGTCCGTGCTGGCGTTTTGGTTCGGAGCCAATTGGCCCGACTGGCTAGCCAAGCTGACCCAAGGCTGGTCGACTTGGGAGGTCCACTGGAGGGACTCCCCGCCAAGGTTCGCCAGGTCGAAGCCATCGGAGTTGGCCACGATGCCCTGACCGATGGTCGCCGTCAGGCGCACTTCGGCTTGGGGGCCTACCGCAAGGTGACCCGCCACCGAGGCGCCCGAACCAGCCAAGCGGTTCTGGGTGATCTCTTCGGCCGAAAGGGCGCGGTCGTAGACCGCCAGCAAGTACATCTCACCCAGCCAGGGTCGATCCGCACCCAACTCGTTGGCCACCACCAAGCGGTAGCTGCTGTCCCAGTTGGTCAGGCTGCCCGTGAGCTGCATCTCGGTCGAAACTTGACCGTCGATGAATAGACGCGCCTGGCCATCCGCGCGGCGCGTGTAGACCACGTGCTGCAGACCACCGTTGGCGGTGCCCGCCGAGCTCGACAGCAACGGCATACCGTCGAGGTCGGTGCTGGTGGCGCGCAAGCGCATGTTGAAGGTGTCCTTCGGCTGGCTACCCCACAGGCCTTGGCCCAGGGTAAAGTTGCGCAGCGAAGCGCCGTCCGAGATGCTGATCAAACGGGCAGGGCCGTCCTGCAGCAAGCTGTCGGGCCGCAGCCAAGCCTCCACCGTGATTTCTCCGCTGCTCTGCACGGCCTCGTTGATGCGCGTAGCGGCACCGGGCGTGACCAGGCGGGTGGGGCTCGAAATGTGCAAACCACCGGGAATCCACTGCACGTTGCCGGTGTTTTCGATGACCAGGTCGAGGGCGGGCGTGGCTCCCGATACATCGTGCACCAAGTTGCCGCTGCCCTCGTCGAAGAGGTACTCCGCCACCAGGCCCGCGCCGACGCGACCGTCGGAGTCGTCGAGCAGCTCGACGTGGATGGTCACGCTTTGCACGGCGCTCGTGTCGGCCATCGGAGTCAAGGAGACCTGCGTGGAGGCCGAGGTGATGTTCTCCCCGTGCAACAACGCTTCATCGACGAACAACTCCAGTTGGGTTTGATCGCCGGGCATCAGGGTGTCTCCATCGGGCAGGTTCAAGGTGAGCCAGTTGGCCTCGCTGAACGCCTCCCATTGC
Source organism: bacterium (assembly GCA_030426785.1). Lineage (GTDB taxonomy): Bacteria > Planctomycetota > UBA1135 > UBA1135 > NORP259. Next base: position 15,167 of record JAUHXY010000021.1, on the reverse strand, counting down.
ATGGCGGCTTCGCCGCTGTTGGTCACCTGGAGCGTTCCGTCCACGCGGGAGGGATCCGAACCCAGAGTGACCGAAAGATTCAACTCGTCGTCCGGTTGCACCGTGAGCTGGCCTTGCGGCGGACCCTCGATGGTCAACTGGAAGGCCAGAAAGAGGTCTCCCTCCACGTTGGAGCGGCTGCGCAGCAACAGGTTGGCCGGGTAGTCTCCAGGGCCCAACGTGGCCGCATACTCCTGGTCGATCTCGACCGTGATCGGCGCGCTAGCCCCTTGGGCGATCATGCCGCCGATGGGGGATGCGATGAGCCAGGGCGACTCCGTTTCGATGTCGAACACGTAGAGCTCCCCGGACTGGTTGTTGACGGTATACGTACGCGTCCCCTCCGGGAAGGGACCCCCCTCGGGACCCACGATGTGGAAGAGACCCGACCCTTCCACCGTGATCCCCGAAGTCACGACGCCGTCCCCCTCGACAGGTACGCTCATGTCGCTCGGACGGCAACTCGCCAGCCCAAGGACCAACCCCAACGTACCCATGACGCACTGCGTGCGCGCTTGCGATAGCTTCTCGATCATACCTTCCTGTGGGGCCTATACCCCGTGACCGGGCCCTGCCAGGGTGGGGCTTACGCCCCCACGCATCGGGAAAGCCGACGCGCAGCGAGATGGCAGGACTCTGGTTCGTTTGCTCGTTTTCGGACCCCGTGGATCGGGCGGCGCGGCGAGTCCGCGCTTTCCGAGGCCCATGGGGCCGGTTCCAAATCCCAAAGGATCCTGAACTGGGTCGAGCTATCGGCCCCTGGTAGGAAGTCGCTCAAAGGCAATTGCAATTCTCAACCTGAGGGGAAGCAATCTGGGGCAGGGGAGCGTTTAGGGGTCTGCTAGGCCGAGGGGGGGCGCGGATGTAGGCCCAAAATGAAACGAAGGGAGCCCTGGGGCTCCCTTCGTGTGGGCAAAGCAGGGGGATGTCCCCCGGCCGTTACTGGTTGTTGATGTTCATCAACTGATCGTTGTCGTCCCAGCGGTTGCCGCTCACCAGCGCGTAGCTGGTAGCCCGCAGAGGACCGAAGCGGAAATCACGCATGAAGCGGTTGTTGAGGATCCGCACGTTGGTGGGGTCCCCGTAATCCGGCAACGACGGGTTGGTGTCGTGCTTGTTCTCCACGAAGATCGAGTAGTTGCCGCCATTGATCCAGTTGTTCTCGATCAGAACGTTGTCGATGGGGCCGTCGCCGGTCTGGATGATCCAGCAGGCGTTTTGCTTGTAGGGCGCGCCGATGTCGACGGGCAAGTCCATGTAGTTGCCGCGGAAGATCAGGTTGCCGCCTTGGCGGGTCTGATCGCAGTCGGCGTGGGAACCGGGGTTGGTGCCCAGGTGGTGGACCCAGCAACCTTCGACCAAAGCGTCGGAGCTGGCCTTGAAGCCATCGCCACCGGAGTGGTGCATGTTCAAGCGGAACGCGGAGAAGCCGCTACCGATGATGTGCGCACTGTTCACGTTGAACAACTCGCCGTCTTCGATCACGGTGCCGTAGGTGCCGTTGTTGCACTTGATGGCGTAGGGCTGGTTGCCCGCGTCGATCACGAAGTTGCGGATGGTCACGTTGTTTGCGCGCACGTCGATGACGCCGAACACGCGCACGTTTTCAATGACCGCTCCATCCTGCGTGATCGTCATCCCGCCGACGTTTTGCAGGATGCTGGGATTGCTCGGGCCCGTGTTGGTGGGGCCAGGACGAATCCCGCTCCCGCTCGAGCCGGGCTCGACGACGTTCAGGTTGACCCGGGTCAGTCGGCTCCCGTATTGGCTGGTGTCGTTGCGGATGAGCACGTTGGCGGTGAACTGTCCCGCGGGCAAGGCCGCGATCGCCGACGCGTTCAGGTTCACCGGCAAGGTGGTCGTCTGGGCGGGGTTCAGGTTGCCCTGGCTGTTGGGGAACTGGAACCAAGCCTGATCGACGTAGGCCGTCCACTGCAAGGACTCACCACCGACGTTCGCCAAGACAAAGTCCTGCACGGTACCGATGGGGCCTTGGCCACGCACTGCGGTCACGTACAGATCGCTACCGGGCGAAACGTTGAGGTGACCCGAGTTGCTCGCGCCGCTGCCAGCGTTCAGGTTTTGCTGAATCTCGCCGTGCGAGAGGGCGCGGTCGTACATGGCCATGAGGAAGACCTCACCGAGCCACGGCCGCGACGAACCGATTTCATTGCCGAGAGCCAAACGATAACTCGGATCCCAGTTGCTCAGGTTGCCGCCTTTGTACTGCTGAGCGACGACTTGACCGTTCACGTAGAGGGTCTCGTTGCCGTCCGGAGCGAAGGTGTACACCACGTGCTGCAACCCCGTGGTGGCGACGCCCGGACCCGTGGTCAGCATAGGCATGCCGTCCATGTTGGTGGTGGTGCTGCGTGCGCGCATGTTGAAGGTGTCGGAGGGCTGACCACCCCACAGGCCTTGGCCCAGGGTGAAGTTGCGCAGGCTCGGACCGTTCGAGATGCCGACGATGCGGGCCGGACCCTCTTGGTTGGTGTTGGCCGGGCGGATCCAGGCCTCCACGGTGGCTTGCCCCGCCGAACGCATGCTGTTGGTCAAGCGGGTCGCCGGTCCGGGCGTCGCGATCAGCGTGGGGTTCACGATCTGCAGGCCGCCGGGCTGCCAAGCCACGTCGTTCATGTTGTTGATGACGAGGTCCATGGACGGCTGCACACCCGAGACGTCGTGGATCACGTTGCCCGCGCCCTGATCGAAGCGGTACTCCGCCTGCAGGTTCGCCGTGACGCGCCCGTTGGTGGTTTGGGCCAAGTGCACGGTCACGGACAGATCCAGGAAGGTCGTGGTGGGGTTGGCGGCGTCCATCACGCGCACGGTGCCCACGTGGGTTCCAAACCCTTGCGTCGCCAACAGGGCCTCATCGATCCCGATGCCGAACATGTCCATCTCACCGGGGTTGAAGCGCGTTTCGGTGGGATGTTGCACTTGGATCCACGCATCCGGCGAGCTGGCGGTCCACACGAACGGCAAGGAGCCGCTGTTCTCCACCTCGATCTCCCCGTCCACCGCGCCCTGCGGTGCGTTGGTGTCCGTGTGAATGACCAGGCCTGAGGCCGGGTGCAGACGCAGAGCACTGCCGCCGGGGGGCAGCACGTGCAGGTCGAAGCCCATGTACACCTCGCCTTGCGGGCCGGAGAGGTCACGGAAGACCAGTTCCGCGGGATATTCCCCTTCGGGCAGCGCGTTCGCCACGGTGTGATTGATCTCGACGGTGATCGGTTCCGACCCGCCGGGCAGCAGGTAGCCGCCGATGGGGGTGGCGTTCAGCCACGAATCGTTGCCCTCCATGCGCCACGCGATCGGGCCCGTGCCTTCGTTCTTGAGGCGATAGGTGCGCGTCCCCTGGGGGAAGGGGCCACCTTCGGGGCCGAAGAGGTGGAGAGGACCACCGAGCTGGCTGAGGGAAAGAATCCCGCCACCATCGCTGGAGTCACCTGCGTCCGCGCTTGCGCCCGTTGAGGACGGAGAACAGCCCGTCGCACCGAACGCGAAACACGTTGCCAAGATGCCCGCAGCGAGGCCGCGGCGCCAATTTCCTTCAGTCATGCCTTCCCTGGGTAAGTCCTTCGAATGCCATCCACCCGTCGGGGGGACCCCCGTTCGCGACCCGTTGCGATTTCGGCGTCCTTAGGGGCGGAGCGAACCGATACGCAAAAACCCTCCTCGGGAGAAAGGGGGGTTCGTGGGCCATCACGGGGAAGCTGTGAAGCAGAAGGGGATGGCGTAGTTTGGAGAGAGAAGAGACGGGATGCCGGTGATCCTGATGGCAGGGTGCCTAGGGCAGGGGTGCCTTGGGCTGGGATGCCGGTTGGCGGAGAGCCTTGGGGTGGCGGCCGTCTCGGGGACTCTTTGCCCCGGGGGGACAAAGCGCTGACGGTTTTTTTAGGAAATCCGGGCAAGAGAGCCAAGACATCCGGCGATTTCCTAGAAAGTTGACCGCTCGGCCCGCTTCTAGGCCCCTAGAACCCCGATTCGGAGGCCCAACCCCGGCACGGGCCAGCCCCGAGATTTCTCACGCTTAGAGGAGAGTGGCGACCCCGCCCCGGATCTGGGGCCCCGGATCAGGGCCCCGCATCGGCCGCTTGCGGATCCCGGCGAGCGATGCCCCCGGGGAAGAGGCTCGTCAGCGCGACGAACCTTGGGGTGGCGCGCACAAGTCAGCGGCAGCGATTCCACCAACGCCGTCCCGCAAAGCCGAACGGTTGGCATCAGTACAGCAGGAGGCGCTAGTACGCGCCGCGTCCGCTGACGACGGCTCCGATGGTGCGGAACAGCAGCTTCACATCAAACCACAGCGAACGCTTGCGCTGGTATTCGATGTCCATGCGCACCCATTCGTCGAACTTGATCTCGCTGCGACCACTCACTTGCCAGATGCAGGTGATGCCGCCGGTCAGGTCCAAGCGCTTGCGCTGCCACAGGTCGTACTTGGCGACCTCGTCCAACGTCGGCGGCCGGGGGCCGATCAGGGTCATGTCGCCCTTGAGCACGTTGTAGAGCTGCGGCAGCTCGTCGATGCTCGTTTTGCGCAGGATGCGCCCGACGGGCGTGATGCGCGGGTCCTTCTTCATCTTGAAGATCGGGCCCGTGCGATGTTCGTTCTTCTCGGCGAGGGCCGCCTTGCGCGCTTCCGCGTCCAGATACATGGAGCGGAACTTGTAGAAGGTGAACGGCACTCCGCCGCGACCAGCGCGTTGCTGCTTGAAGATGATCGGACCCGGCGTGGTGAGCTTGACCGCCAAAGCGGCCACCAGGAAGACCGGTGCGAGCACGACCAGCGCGGTCCCCGACACGAGGATGTCGATGAAACGGCGGCCTGCGGAAACCGGGTGGGTGAAGGCTCCGGCGAGGTTGCTCGCCTCGGCGCGCACAGCCTCCCCTTGGGCGCCCACCGGCTCTGCGTCCGAACGGCTGGGAGCGGGCTCGGCCTGTTCCGATTCGTTCTGGCGCGGTGTGGTCTGCGTGCGAGTGCGCGTGTTGTGCCCGTCGTCGCCCCATTCGCCGGGGCCTTCTTCCAACGGGTAGGTGCAGATCTCGTACTGCACGCCATGCTCGACACCGAGTTCCGGATCTTCAAAGGCCTCGAGCACGTTGTGGGCGAATTGACGAGCACCCTCCGGCGGGGTCTCGGGCAAGAGCACCGCCAAGTGCGTGGCATCCAAGTGACCGAGCAGGTCGTACAGCCGCATCTGCTCGCGCAGGTGCTTGGCTAGGGGACGCAGGTCGTAGGGCCGGGGGCGGTCGGTCGGTCCCCAGAAAATGACCATGCAGAAGGCGCGCCCGTTGCGGTCGGTGCGCGAGCGCTCCTGCTGGAAGGCGCGCGCCAGATCGTCCACCGTTAACGCACCGGGCACCGACGGGTTGCGTCGGAACATGGAACGGATGGAGGACCAGGCCTTCGGGCGGTCCTTCACAGTGCGTTCTTGCATGGGAATCGGGGGCGGAGTGGGTGCCGCTCGTCAACGACACCTGCAGATCTCCATCGGCAGGCAGGACACCTCAAATCCAGATTCCCTGCGGAAGGAGGTTGGAATCGGGGTGTTTTGAATGATTTGTCCAAAAACAGGATTCGGGGAATCGAAGCTCTTGGGGTGGGAAGTCTTGCAGGCCGGGTGCGAGCTGGCCTGGGGCCAGTGTACTAGAGAGCGCGAAAATCTGCGTTAACGAACGTTCAGTTCGTGAGGGTTTCGAGGGCCCGTTCCAGGGTGTGCAAACTTGAGACTTGGTCCATGCTGGCCGGCGGCAGCGGACCCTCTGCCTCGGGAAGGGACGCTCGCAAGACGCGGTGTCCCGCTCCCCAGGGACCGGTACGACGCGGATCCGCCGGACCAAACAGAGCGAGCACGGGAACGCCGCTGGCGGCGGCTAAGTGCATCGGACCCGTATCGCAACCAATCCACAAACGAGCGTGCCGCAAGAGCGCTAGGAGCTGCAACAGATCGGTTTGACCCACCAGATCGTGGAAGCGCACATGGCCGCCGTGAACCTCGCAGGTGGGCTGCGCATCTTCGCGATCCCCAGGGCCCCCGGTAAGAATGACCGGGCGGTCGGTTTCTGCCAGCAGGCCTCCGACCAGCTCGGCGTACGACGTCGGACTCCAACGGTTCTCTGGCTTGCTGGCTCCCACATGCACGACGATCGGCGGAGGCGCGACCGACCCCCAAGGGGCCGCCCAAGCGATCGCATCGGGTGACAAGTTCGGCAAAGCGTGCCGCACCGCGTCGGAGCCGGTCAAGTACGCACTGAACTGCGCGTATTGGGCGACCATGTGGGCGTGCCGCGGACCGCCGGGGATGCGCTCGCGGTAGAGCCATCCGGCTCCCTCTTTGGCGCGTGCGCGGTCGTAGCCCAGCAAGCGTGGGGCGCCGACGCTGCGGGCGAGAAAGGCGCTCTTCAGCATGCGCTGCAGATCGACGACCAACCCGTACCCTGCGCCGCGTACCTCCGGCCGCAGGGCTTTCCAAGCACGCCACCAACCGGTCTTCGGCAAGAGGTGCACGCGATCCACGACCGGATTGTTTTGGACCAGCGGAGCCGCCAAGGGATGCACGAGCCAACCCACTTGGGTCGCGGGGCGGAAGTCCTTGACCGCCGCCGCCACGGTGAGCGCGTTGACCACATCGCCGATGGCTCCCAAGCGCACGAATAGGATGCGCTCGGGCAAGGTATCGGGAGTGGGCGGGTGCATGGGGGCTCGTCCCTCGGGGAGGGACCGCATCGATGGGCGCGGGCGGGTAGAGGCCCGTGCCGATGTTCGCAGATTTGGGCTTGGGCGGGCGCTCGCGCTCCCTGCGTCACCCTGGGACCGGGGGTCGGGCTATCCTAGGCCGAACCTCCCCGGAAGCTCAAAGATCGCACCGGGCCTTCTCCCCATGCTTTCCCGCTTCTTTGGACTCCTCCGGCTCGTTTTCGTGCGCTTGCGCGGCCTGTGGTACCAGTTCCGCTACGGGGTGCTCGGCCGCCACCAAATCGGCCAGCGCCTGCTGGTAGATTCCCGCCTGGTGATCCGCGGTCCGGGCAAGGTCATTCTCGGGGACTTCGTGCATTGCGGGAACCGGGTAGACCTGTTCACCGACCATCCCGATGCGGTCATCGAGATCGGCGATCACACCTTCTTAAACGGCACGCGCATGTCCTGCGGAGACTCGATCCGCATCGGTGCGCACTGCATTCTGGCGGACTGCCGCTTGCTGGATTCCGACTACCACAACCTGGATCCCGACCGGCGCGAAGAAGTGCCGACGCCGCGCCCAGTCGTGCTCGAAGACCGCGTCTGGCTGACCATGGGCGTCTTCGTGCTCAAAGGGGTGACCGTGGGCGAAGGGGTGACCGTCAGCCCCGGTTCGGTGGTGATGGAGGACTTGGCGCCTCGCGCCCTGTACGGCGGCAACCCCGCGCAGCTCATCAAGCGTCTCGGCGAGCGTTCTTAAACCAAACGAGCCCCGGCGCTAGGCCGAGGCTCGGGCAGGGCGCGAGCGTGCGCCGTTGGCGATGGGGCCTACGCGGCGTCTTGCAAGGGCTCTTCGTCGTCGACGAAACCCGCTTCGAACTCCAGCGCCTCCCGCTTGCGGTCTTCGATGAACTCTTCGATCTTGGCGCGATAGGGGTCGAACTGTTCGTTCAAGATCATCCCGACGAAGCCGTATTCCCCGATCACGCGGCGCTGTTGGATGCTCACGGTGCCGGAGATGGACTTTTTCATATTGGGCAAGCGGAACTTGATCTCGATCTCCATGTCGGGCACGAGATCGATGGCTTGTACGTAAGGTACCGCCACGCCGAGGCCTTCGCGCGAGATGTCGTAGATGCGCGCCAGGATGTTGTCGGACCCGACCTGGATGTGCACGTCGATGGTTTGGTTCTCATCGGGGTGCACGCGACCCATCTTACGCCGGTTGAAATAGCGCCCCATGGCGTCGTCCAACTGGGCGTAAAGGTTGCCCGTGTTGATGAACTGCATGCCCAGCAAGCACTGATGATGCCCGTGCGGCAGGATGCGAATGACCTGCACCGGCGTGCGCACCGACCATCCGTGCATGGGGTGGGATAGTTGGAACTGCAGCACGTCCTCGGTTTGCAAGCCTTCGATGAAATCGGCGGGCACCAGCACACCGCTGCCGTCGATGGATAGGTCGTACAGGTCGGCGGGGATGGTGCTGCCATCGGGCAGGTCGATTTCTACGACCAGCATTTCCGCTTCGGGAAGTTGGGCGCGTTCCTGGCCGCGACGGCAGGTGACCTTTTGGACGCGTTTCTTGTGGAAGAACATGGGGGCTCTCTCTCCTAGGGATCTGGACTTCCCGTGCATCGGAGAGCGAGCCCTGCTGTCCGAATGGCATTGGCCAAAAAGGGCGCTACTTTCTCGCTTTGAGGCCCTCGGGGAGCCAGGTGAGATCCAGGGTCTCCGACAAGCGTTCCATGTCGAACAGCACGGCTACGAGTTCCTTTTCGCGCCCCGCCCGATGCGGCGACGCGTATTCCCAGACCGTGTCGCCGCTCGGGGTGATCTCGCGGGCGAAACCTGCGCAGGAGACGGCCGCTAGGAAGTTGCCATTCTCCAGCCTAGCGACGTTGCCCGAGAAGATGGAGACAAAGGACTCGGGCGGGGTGCCGGCGTATTGCCATTGGATCGAGGCGGCTGCGGGGTCCCAGTGCACGAGGCGCGTGAACCCTCCGTGACCCATGTTGTCGAACAACAGGATTTCGCCGTTCGGGAGGCAGGACGCGGCGTGGGGGCCTTGCCAGGGACCCACCTGCATCCACGGGATGACCTCGTCTTCCAAGTCGATGATGGCGAGCGCGTTCACGTCCCGAAACACCAGCAACCAATCGCCCGGTTCCACGCGCGGCAAACGCTGCGCCAGTTCCGGCGTGACGCGCGCCACAGAATTGTTGTGCAGCACGTCGCCGCCCTCCCGGGACCAAGCGATCAAGTCGCTCTTGTACTTGGAGGCGAATAGCGCAGCGTAGATCGAAACGCGCTGCAACAACTCGCCGGTCTGCACGTCGAGTACGCACACGGTGTCTTCGATCACGCCCTGGTCGGTGCCCAGGAAGGGCAGGAAGCGGGCTTCCCGGGCCAACGTGATGATGCGACCGTCCTGCACTTCAAAGTCATGGTGCGCCGCCCCGTCCCAATACCACACCAACTCGGAGTGCCGGTCGATGCGCGCGAGGCCTAACCCTTCGTAACACACCAAAAGATCGCCGCCCTCGAGCAGGTGCACCTTGCGCCAAGTGAGCTGGGTGCGGATCAAAGGTTCGCGTTCGGAGGGCACTTGGTCGAACGGCCGGCTCCAGCGGTGCAGCACTTGGCCCTGCATATCCATCAGCACCGCCTCCGCGCCGTGCCCCGAGCAGTACAGGTTGTAGCCCGGCTGGGCGCGCCCTGGGTCGTGCACGATCACCCCTGTGCGCACCGGCGCGGGTTCCATGCCGTCGGCGTAACCCGCCTGCGCTAAGCGCTCCAGGCGCTTGCGATCGGCTGCTTCCAAGATCCCGGTGCCCTGGGGATAGCGGGGGTCTTGCCAGTAGCCGTCGGGGTGCTCCTCCACCGAGGCCAGTCCGGCTCCGTCGTCCTTGGCTCCGCAAGCGGCGAGGCTGAGCAGGACTCCGGCTAGGGCCCACGCAGGACGGGGGAGCCGGCGACGTGGGCGGGGGGCGGTCGGGATGGGGGCCATGGGACGGCGCTGTTGGGTGGGGAGGGCGCGGGAGACCGCCCGAGGGAGCCTGAGGAGATTCGACCAGGAGGCTCTGCGATGCAAGGGCTTACGTTCGACCACCGCACCGGTTGGCCTCTTCTGGACCCTATCCGTAGTGGCGCTTCTGGAACTGGACACAAGGACTGGTATGCTGGCGCCCATGGAACGCCCCACCCGCATCTACCTCGTTGGCGCCCACGCCACCGGCAAAACCACCCTGGCTCGCATGATTCGGGATCGGTACGACCTGCCGATGATCTCGGAGGTGGCCCGCGGGGTCTTGGCCGAAATGGAAGCCCAGGTGGATCAATTGCGCACCAACCTGGACTTGGTGGACCGCTACCAACTCGAGGTGTTTGAGCGCCAAATCGAGGCGGAGAGCCACCACGTGGGGGGCTTCGTCTCCGATCGGGCCTTCTGCAACCTGGCTTACGCCGCCCACCACTCCACGATCCTGCCCCAGGTCTTTTCCGACCCGCGACTGAGCGGCTACATGGATTCGGTGCGCTCCGGCGTGGTGTTTTTCCTGCGACCCCAAGAGCGTCTGTTGGTGCAGGACGGCGTGCGCGAGACCTTGGATTGGGAGGATGTGCTGCGCATCGACGGCATGGTCAAGTTGATGCTCGAGATGTTCGCCATCCCCTACATTCCCATCGAATCGCTCTCCATGCAGGAGCGCCTGCACACCGTCTCGCAGGTGTTGCGCCTGGCTGGCGTACCGGAGGCACAAGAGTCCGAAGCAGCTGAGCCCGAAGCAGCTGAGCCCCGTGCGGAGGTCCTCGTCCAGCAAGAGGCTCCCACGGCTTTGCACGGTCCGGGGCAAGCGTCCCTCGCCCGGGGCTTCTCGATGGCCCAACCGCGCTGAAACCACCGATCGCGGGCCGCAAAGCAGGTCGGTTGCGCTCCGCAGCGAGCGGGATGGGTTCGGCGATCGACTCACTCGGGGATCCGGCGTCTCGCTTGGAGGCAAGCGGCGCGCTTTCGCGCCACCGGCGTCCGCATGCGCCTCGGCGACGGGCGCACTCGGATAGGCTTCGCCTATGGATTCCAACGCCAGGAGCCCGATGCGCCACAAAACCGGGGACTTAGCCACGCCCCCCCGGGATCGCTTGATGCCTTTGCGCGACTTGGCCGGTTTGACGGGTCGCACCGAATCCGAGATCGAGCGCTTGGCGGGGCACATGGGTTTGACCTTGGAAGCTCTGCCCTGGCGCGGGGTGTTTTTGACCTGCCTGACCTTGCCCGACGCTTTCGCCTTGCATCTCGCCTTGCGCACACCCGTGGGGGAGAGCAGCGAATCCGTGGAGCTGGAGGAAATGCGTCAAGCCCTGCGGGTCGAGGTCGAACGCACCCAGGCGGAAGAACGGCGCCGCATCGAGCTCGAGGAGCGGCTCGCGCTGCGCGAACAACAGATGGGGCATTGGGCGGATCGGCTGAACGATTTGGAATTGATCGTGTCGGAGCGCGAGCGCATCGACCGGGAGTTGGAAGCCTTGCGCGCTCAACTGCAGGAGGGCCAGGTTCGGCAAAGGGATCTCGCCCAACGATTGCAGCTCTCCGAAGAGAACCGCGTGCTTTTGGAGAAGGCGCACGCCGCTCGCCAAGCCGATGAAGCGGAAGCCGCGGCGGAAGCGGAGCGTGCGCGGCAAGCGCAAGCGACGCTGCAGCAACAGTGGATCGCCCTGCGCGAGCGGGGCCAGCGCGAACGGCTCGCGGAGCGCTTGCGCTCCTTACGGCGCACTCTCGAACTCGCCAACCTCGTGGAGCTCAACCTCGAGAACTACTGCGATCGCTTAGAGAAGCGCCTCCTGCAGCACGGCGTTCCAACCCCAGGACGGACGGGGGACCATGGGGCCCCTACCTACGACCCGCTGGCGACGCCCCTGAACGAAGGGCGCCAGCCCTAAAAGATCACACCGATGATTTCGGCTTCGAACACCATGCGGTCTTCGACGAAGGCCTGGGCTTCGTAGCGGAACATGCGGCGCGAGGACTTGAGCACTCTGGAGACCAAGTGCAGGCGGCATTCCGGTTCCACGGAGCCGCGGAAGCGGGCTTTTTCGACGCCGCCGAAGCCCACGAAGCCTTGGTGCTCGGTATCGGTGGCCAAACGATGGGCCGAATAGTCGTAAGCGGCGAGCTGGGCGGCCGCTTCGATCTGGAGGGCGCCCGGGAAGAGCGGCCGGCCAGGGATGTGGTCTTTGGCCCACCAGTCATCGGCCCGAATGTCGCGATAGCCGACGAGCACGCCGGCATCCACGTCCTCGTGCAACACGCCTTCGAGCATGCGGAACCGGCCCGACTGCTTGAGGTACGGGTCGAGGTCACGGGGCCCGACCAACACCTGGGTCAGGTCGATAGCAGAGAGATCGAGGATCGGGGTGGCAGCCATGGGCGCAGTCTACGGCAAGGGCATCGCAAAACCACGCGAGAACACCCCTTGGGCAGCCCGATTCGCCCGAAAAAGTGGCTGCGCCCGGCGTTTCCTAGCATCGCTTGCCTGCGAGCAACCAACCCTCGGGTTCGAGTGCCGGAACCCACGAGCCGTCCCACCCGGTTCCCGAAAATCCGCTCAGCGCAGGTGCAGCGTGATGGTTTCCGAAGTGGCGTCGGGACCCACCAACGGAATCTCGACGGTCATGCGGCCACCCGCTTCGCTCGCGGCGTGCTCCCCGCGGATCTGGTAACGACCGAAGGGCAAGTAGGGCAAAAGCACTTCTCCCGCTTGGTCGGTGCGCACGTCGATCGGGACCGGTCCGTGACCGCGCACGACGGCGTCGGGCAGGACGCGGGCCCGATGGTCGACGACCCGCAAGGTGATCGACTGCGTCGGCGGCAGTTCGCCTTGCCACTCGGTGGGTTCGGTACGCAGGACCTTGAGATCGACGGGGGGCAGATGCGGGGTCTGCGCATCTCCAACGAACAGTTGGTACAGGCCTTCGGGTACGTCGGCGATCGTCGCACGCCCCAGTGCGTCGGTTTGCGCCGTCCAACGTTCGCGCGTTGCGCGCGCTTCCAGCACGAGCGGCAATGCGCGAACGGGTTGTTGCAACGCGTCCCGTAACTCGACTCGTACTTCCGAAAGGGGTTCGAAGCGCAGCATGATGTGCGAGCGCTCTTTGCTGGCTCCCGGCGCCCCGCCTTCGATGCGGAATAGCGAAACTTCGACTGGCCGCGAGGCTTGACCCTCGGCGGTGACCTGAATCGAGTAGCTCGCCATAGGCAGGTCGCGCACCTCGAATGTGGTTTGCGCCCCTTCGAACTCCAGGTCCTTGGAGATCGCCTTCTCCTTTCCGGACGCGAATTGCGAAGGGCGGATACGCAAGGTCCAGTGACTCGGGAAGGGTTGATCGGGTGCGGGGAAGACCTCGCCAGAAATCTCCCCTTGCCCGTCGAAGGAACGGGGCATGTTGCGATAGGGGAGCGGTTCGGCCTCCACGCGGCCGACCGGGCTGACGTCATCCTCGGGTTCTTCGAGCGGCAGCAGGGACTCCGGGGTGCCCGCTGCCTGGGTTTCACCTTGGCCCGCATCCTGGAGCCCGGTCGGCGATTCTTCGGAGTTCAGTCCGCGCTGCAATCCGTACAAGAGTCCCAAGCCCAAGAGCAGGGCGAGTACGATCCACAAGGCGGCTCCACCCCGCTGGGTGCGGCGACGCGCACCCTCTGGCGCTTGGGAAGCACGCAGACTCCGAACGGGGTCGCGGGGGATGATGGAAACGCGAGGCATGGGTGGGGGATGCGTTGGATGGCGGGGGATCCAAGGGGACGTCCCTGTGGCGGTTGCACCAGGGCCAACCGGAGATTTCGGCAGCCGCGGAACGCAGCAGTGTAGGTCACCCGGCGGGAAGGCCGTGGGACAGGGCTTTCTTTTTTGAGGGACCCGTGCAGGTCGTACGCCCGTCGACCGCTTCGGTTGGGAATGGGGCGGGCAAAAAGTGCGGAGCCGAACGGTCGCCCGGATTCTGGCCGGTCTACACTCTGCGCACGCCCTGCGCCGGGCACCCAGCGGGGGCACGATGCGGGCGTGTCGCGTGATCGCGCCGTACCCCCGGACCTGTCGTCCTAGGGGCTTGCCTCCATCGTTCCGGGCCGACCAGCGCGGTTTTCTTCCTTTCGCCTCCATGTCGAACCTACCGTCGTTTCGTGTGCTTTGGTTGTGGGTCGCGCTCGCCTGTGCGGTCGGACCCCTGCGCGCGGACCCGTCGTCCTCAGGGGCGGGCAACGCCCCCACGACCACCTCAGCAAGCAGTTCGCAAGGCCGCGTCATCGTCCTTGGGTTCGACGGCGCGGACGCGCGCACGACCCAGCGCATGATGGAGGCTGGGGAACTGCCGAATCTGGCCCGCCTCGCCGCCCAGGGCACTTTTGCCCCTCTGCGCTCGACCCATCCCGCCGAGAGTGCGGCCGGTTGGGCTGCTTTGAACACCGGCGTCGGCCCTACCGAGAACGGGGTCGCGAGTTTCATCGTGCGCTCCACCGCCGACGGTCGCATCACGCCGCGGGAAGGGCATGTGCGGATCGAGTCCGTACCCCTCTCCGAGGTGGAAAACCTGCCTTGGATCACGGGCTTGTTGGCCGGTTCGCCCCCGTGGGTCATGGCCCTGGGATTGGGGATTGGCGCGACCCTCGTGCTGTTCCTAGCGGCGTGGCGCCTGTTCGCGATGCCGCCTCTGTTTGCGTGGACGTTTGCGCTCGCGAGCGGCGTCGTGATCGGTTGGGGCGTGCAGCGCGGACAGCGCTACGCGCAGGTGGACATTCCTGACGTGTTTCGGTCGCGCGTGCACGCTGACGGGTTTTGGGAGCACGCTGCGCGCGCGGGCGTTCCGTCCATCGTGCTCGATGCGGCGTTGTCCTTCGACCGTCCGCACGTGGAAGGAGCGCGCGTGTTAGGGGGCTTGGGATTGCCCGATGCGACCGGCGCGATCAACGGAACTTGGTCGGTGTACACCGACGATCCTCTCCTGGGCGGTCCCATGCCCGAAGGGGAGCCTGCGGGGACGACCGGCAGCGGCCGGGTTTACCTGTTGCGCGACGTGCGTGGGCGTCTGCAAGGAGAACTCTATGGGCCCGTGCACGCTGAGCGCCGTCAGCGCGTGCTCGATGAGTGGCGGGCGTTGGCGGACGAAGCGGAGAACGCGCAGGGGCTCGGGTGGGAGGAAAAGGGACGCCTCAACGAGAGTCTGCGGCGCATCGAGCGCGAGGCCGCGGCCTTCGCCATGACCCGGGAAGGGGATTCGTTGGGCGGCGCGAGCAATGCGGCGCGCACGAACCTGCCGCTGGTGCTCGAGCCTTTGGAAGGGGAATCCGGCGACGCCGTCGCGCTGACCTTGGGCGAGCAGACGCAAACCTTGCGGGTGGGCCAGTGGTCGGATTGGTACGAGCTGACCTTCGAAATCAATCCACTGCTGTCGG
>JAUHXY010000276.1 GCA_030426785.1 bacterium | reverse complement strand
CCGCCCGTGCGCCAGCCCCTTCCCAGCCCCAGCGAAATCGCCAAACTGCCGTCCGACGGCGGGCCGGAATTCAATCGGCTGATCTTCTCCTCCAGCCCCTACCTGTTGCAGCACGCGCGCAACCCGGTGGACTGGTATCCCTGGGGTGACGAGGCTTTTGCGGCGGCGCGCGAGCAAGACAAGCCGATCTTCTTGTCGATCGGCTACTCCACGTGCCACTGGTGCCACGTCATGGAGCACGAGAGCTTCGAGGACGCCGAGGTGGCGCGGCTCCTCAACGAGTCCTTTGTGTGCATCAAGCTCGACCGCGAAGAACGGCCCGACATCGACCACGTCTACATGACCTTCACCCAGGCTTATGCGGGCCATGGGGGCTGGCCCATGACGGTTTTGATGACCGCGGAGCGCAAGCCGTTTTTTGCGGGCACGTACTTTCCCAAGCACGGGCGCCAGGGTCGGCCGGGCATGATGGATTTGGTGCCCAGCGTGAGCCGGTTGTGGAAGGAGGATCGCGCCAAGCTCGAACAGCAGTCCGAAAAGCTGCTGCAATTTGTGCAACAACGGCAAGCGGTGGGGACCGGCAAGGCGTTGGAGCCTTCGGTCTTGCGCCGCGCGCGTTTGGCGCTGTTGAGCACGTTCGACGCCGAACACGGAGGTTTTGGCGGAGCCCCCAAGTTTCCGATGCCCCACGAATTGCGCTTCTTGTTGCGGGAGCATGCGCTGCGCGGGGACGAGCGCTCGCTGCAAGCGGTGACCACGACGCTCTTGCACATGCGCCAAGGAGGCCTTTGGGACCACCTGGGACACGGCTTTCATCGCTATTCGACCGACGACGAGTGGCTTTTGCCGCACTTCGAGAAAATGCTCTACGACCAAGCGCTGCTGGCGATGGCGTACACCGAAGCGTGGCAGGTAACGGGTAATAGCACCTTTCGGGAAACGGTCCGGGACATCTTTCGGTACGTGCAGCGCGATCTGCGCGATCCCCACGGGGGCTTTTACAGCGCCGAAGATGCCGACAGCGAAGGGGAAGAGGGCCGTTTCTACGTGTGGACAAGAGCGGAAATCCAGGCGGTGCTGGGCGAAGAAGAGGCGGCGTTCTTCGCGCGGGCCTACGGGTTCGAAGAAGAGGGCAACTTTCGCGACGAAGCCACCGGCCGTAAGACGGGACAGAACATTCTGCATCTCGATGCGCCCCTTGAGGAGGTCGCCGAGCGCTTGGCCCACGACCTCGGAACAAAAAAATCCGACGTGCTCGACCGCCTAGATGAGGCGAGCAAGACTCTCTTTCGGCATCGCGAGGGTCGCGTGCGGCCCTTAAAAGACGACAAAGTCCTGACGGATTGGAACGGCTTGATGATCGCCGCTTTGGCACAGGCCGGCGGGGCCATGATGGAAGCCGAATGGGTGCAAACCGCTAGCGAGGCTGCAGAATTCGTCACGACGCAATTGCGCCATCCCGAAACCGGCGAGCTCTTCAAGCGTTGGCGCCAAGGAGAGGCCGGCTTGTCGGGGCTGCTCGACGATTACGCCTTCCTGACTTGGGGACTGATCGAACTGCACCAAGCGACGCAAGATCCCCAATGGCTGCGCATCGCATTGGAGTTGACCGACCAGGCGATCGTGCGCTTCTGGGATGCGCAGAACCCTGGTTTTTTGATGACGCCGAAAGGCGGTGAGCAGCACCTCATCCCCGCCCGCGAAATCTACGACGGCGCGATTCCTTCCGGGAACTCGGTCATGTTGTGGAACCTGGGACGTTTGGCTCGTTTGACGGGGCGAACAGCGTACGAGGAACGCGCGCAGGAGATGGTGCAAGCACTGGGTGGCCCGGTGGGCCAAGTGCCACAGGGTTTTACCCAGTTCCTGATCGGGTACGACTTTTTGCTGGGCCCGACGCGCGAAGTCGTGTTGGCGGGGGATCTTCAAGAGAAGACCTTCGAAGCGATGCGCCACCAGTTGATGGGACCCTTTCGACCGAACAAGGTGTGGCTCCATCGCCCGCAAGGTCCTGACCCGGAGATCGTGAAGTGGGCTCCTTACGTGGCGAGCCAAGTCGCGCAGGGCGGCCAGACGACGGCCTACGTGTGCCGCAACTTCGTATGCGCGGCGCCGGTGATGACCGTGGAGGCCTTGGTGGAACTGCTGGGCTCGCCTCCGGAAGAACCAGGACGGCCTTCCGCCCGCTAACCCCTAGTCTCCCGGCGGGAAGAGCACCAACAGCAGCACCGCCAAGTGCAACACGAGCAAGATCGTGTAGAAGGTCGTGAAGAAGCGCTTTTGCGTCTTATGGCGCAACATCGACATGGCGAGCAGGCTGCCGGGCGAGGCCCCGAGTACGGCCATGGTGTGCAAGACGTTTTCGGGCACGCGCCAGCCGTCCTTCTGGGATTGGCGCTTGTCGTACGCCCAGAGGCAAAACGCCGAGACGTTAGCGGCGACGAGCCACGCGAAGAGCCGCGATCCGGGCAGGAAGATCCGCCACAGGAACATGACCGGCAGCGCGATGACCACGAAGATCACCAGGAAGAACCGGCTGGGTTGGGCTTTGACGTCCAAGGGAAGCTACGTGGGCGATGGGTTCCAGTTTGGGATCCAATCCGGAAGCGAGGGCGAGAGCGGTACTATAGTTGGTGAAGCGCCGAATCCAGCCAGGGATTCTGGATGACCTCTGCGAGCCATCATGTCCGTCCCCGCCATTCGCCCCGAAGGGCCCACCAGCGAATGGAAAGAGATTTTGCCACGGCCCGAGCGCCTGGCCAAAACCCTGTGCGCCTTTGGCAACAGCGCGGGAGGCGACCTTTGGATCGGTGTGGCCGATGACGGGCGCGTCGTCGGTTTGAATGGCCAAGACGGTTTGCGTGCCGGCTTTCAAGCGGCCGCCGACTTGGTGCAGCCCACCCCGCGCTGGCGTTGGGAGCGCTTGCGCATCGATGGAAAGGTGATCATTCGCGTGCACATCGAACGCTTGCGCGACGGGGTGGCGACCGTGCTCGCCAAGGACGGCGCCCCCGGTCACGTGTACTTGCGCGAGGGCTCGTCCAACCGTCGCGCCAGCGCGCGCACCGTGCGCGACCTGAACGCTGGGCACAAGGTCAAAGTGGGCCCCAAAGAGCGCGAACTGCTACGCCTCTTGTCCCAAGGAAACCCGCAAAGCCTAGGTCAAATCGCCAAGGCCCTGCGCATGGGCGAGCGCCGCGCCCGCCGCCTCCTGGTCCCCCTCCTACGCGCCGGCCTCCTCCACGACCGCGAAGGCAACCGCTACGCCCTCACCGCCAGGGGCGCGCAAAGGCTCTAGAGGCCCATTCGGGCTGGCCAAGGTGCGGCTCCGCACAGCCATTTGCGTGAGAGTTCGCACCCTACGCAGAGATTCGTCGTGAAGGCCACCTGACGGAACGTGACCCGCTACCTTCGATTGGAAGAACGGAGCCCCCTGACTCCGAGCTCAACTCACGAAAGGAAGCCACGATGAAGTGCCTAGCGATTTTCTTTGGTCTAGCGACTCTCACCCCGCCCGTTTGGGCCCAGGGAAGCGATTGCTCGTCGCCGATTGCCATTCAAGGTGAGGTCACGCAGAGTTACAACTCCATCGGCTTTCCTTCGACGAC
The DNA here is from genome assembly GCA_030426785.1 of bacterium. Taxonomy (GTDB): domain Bacteria; phylum Planctomycetota; class UBA1135; order UBA1135; genus NORP259. Next base: position 1,293 of record JAUHXY010000276.1, on the reverse strand, counting down.
CTTCGGTCAAGGCACGGCGTGCGACTGGCAAGGTGCGAGCCGGGCCTATGAAATCTTCTATCAGTGGACCGCACTCGCGGATGGGGACTACATCATCTCGCTCGACGCGCTCTTCTTTGTCCCTGGACTAGCGGTCTACGAGGGCAGCGGTTGTTCGGCGCTGTGTGTTGGATCCGTGGCCGGTCCTAGCTCCAGTTCCAGCGTGGCCTACGAGCTCTTTGGAGTCCAGGCGGGCGAGACGTATCTCCTCCATTGCGCTTCTTTAGGTTTTGGCGACGGGATCGGAGTCCTTGACGTAGCTCTCAATCCTTGCACGCCTGCCGCTGTGTATGACGACGGTTTCGAGCCGAATGATCAATGCTCGGAGGCCGCGGTATTGGGGCAAGGCACCTATGCAGGTCTTTGGACCAGTGTGCCGCACCCAGATTTCTATGAAGTTTCGGTGCCGCCTTTGTCGAGGCTTCGAGTTCTCACCCTGCCCTTGGGAAATCAAGCGCAGCTAGCCTTCGGTTTCAGCTGTACCTCCAATCTGTTGCCTGCGAATCAGGTCGATTGGAAGAACCTGTCCCTTGAAACCAAGTCGGTGTGGGTGCGGGTGACTCCGAAAGCGGCTTCTGAATGCGCAGATTACGACTTGGTGGTCTCCTGGAGTGCTCTTCCCTGCACCCTTCCGAGCATTGGGGATACCGTGTTGGAACCCAATGATACTTGCGCTCAAGCGCAACTGGTCACCCCTGGAACGTACTTAGATCTTTGGGGAAGTGCCGGAAGCCTCGACTTTTATGCCGTCGATGTACCTCCAGGGCAAGGGGTGGCCCTAGAGATGCTCAGTAACGACATCCAACTTGTTTTTGGTTTGAATACGGAAAGCTGCCAGTCCCTTCCGCTTCGAAGCGGGGTTGGCAGCTTTCCGCAATTGGGTCCGATCAATCAAACGGGAGTTGTCCAGCGCCTCGTCTTCTTCCCGCTGTTCAATGCGGGTCCCGTTTTGCCGGATTGCGATTCCTACGGATTCACTCTTTCCTTGTACGACGAAATTTGCGATCCCAGTGATGAGGATGTGCTCGATCGACCACTGTATGGCGCGGCACTGGAGCAGCCCATCGGCAACGGCGAGTACGACGGTTTGACGTTGCGGGCGGGAGGCGATCAATACGTCCTTTGCGCGCCGCCTGGAGGCAGCGTGCGGGTCGAGTTTGAAGCGGAGTCGCTCCTGGCGGATGTTGATGGATTCTTGTGCAACAGCGTCCAACAGCCAATCTGCTACCTGTCCAGTCAGTTTGGGACCGGACC
>JAUHXY010000275.1 GCA_030426785.1 bacterium | reverse complement strand
CACGTTCCTACAGGAGGTCGAAGGCCTACAGGCGCGCGGCGTTCCCGTCGGCGGAGACAACCTCGCCCTGTCCTCCAACGCCCACGTGATCTTCGAGCACCACAAGCGCATCGACGGTCTCTCGGAGGTCTGGAAAGGCGAAGGCCGGATCGGGACCACCGGACGCGGGATCGGACCGTGTTACGGCGACAAGGCCGCCCGCACGGGCCTGCGCGTTGCCGATCTACTCGATCCCGAACGTTGCAAGTCGCGGTTGCGCGCTGCCTTGGCGGAAAAAAACGCCCTGATCGAAAAGGTGCACGGACAAGAGCCCCTCGATCTGGCCGAGCAACTCGACCGCTACGGCGCGTTGGCAGACCGCTTGCGCCCCTTCGTACGCGACACCGGGTCCATGCTGCGAGCCGCGCACCAAGCCGGCAAGAAGATCCTGTTCGAAGGCGCCCAGGGCATGATGCTGGACATCGACCACGGCACCTACCCCTACGTCACCTCGTCCAACACCGGGCCGAACGGCATCCCGGCCGGCACCGGGTTTCCACCGGTCTGGCTGGAAGGAGCCATCGGGATCGCCAAGGCTTATTGCACCCGCGTGGGCGAAGGTCCGTTCCCCACGGAGCTCGACGACGAGATGGGCGAACACCTGCGCAAGGTGGGGCATGAGTTTGGTACGACCACCGGGCGCCCGCGCCGTGCTGGTTGGTTCGATGCGGTCGCGGTGCGCCACGCGTTCGCGTTGGCCGGGGCCTCGGGCTGGGTCATGACCAAGCTCGACGTGCTCTCGGGGCTCGACGAGATCTTCGTCGCCGACGCCTATCGGGTGGGTTCCGAGCGCTTCCAAGAGTACCCGGCGCACCTTGCGAGTCTCGACCATGTCGAGGTGGAGTACCGTTCCTTCCCCGGCTGGAAGGAGGACATCACCGGCGTACGCAAGTTGTCCGATCTTCCGACGACCGCGCGCGAATACGTGCACGCCTTGGCGGAGATGGTCGGTGTGCCTTTGACCTTGGTCAGCGTCGGCCCCGAGCGAGACGCGGTCCTCGATTGCCAAGCCTGAAGCCACTTTGAGCGCTCCCGCCCTGCCCGATTCCTTTCCCCGGCACGTGGCCATCATCATGGATGGCAACGGGCGCTGGGCGACGGAGCGCGGCAAGCCCCGGGTGTTCGGTCACGTAGCGGGGGTGCAATCGGTGCGAGCGGTCGTGACGGAGTGCGCGCGACTGGGCCTCGGCAGCTTGACGCTGTACGCGTTTTCGGTGGAGAACTGGAAGCGGCCGCCCGCCGAAGTGCGCTACCTGATGCGTCTCTTGCGCGCCTACTTGCGTCGCGCGCTCAAGACCTTGATGGAAAATGGGGTGCGCTTGCGCTGCATCGGGCGGCTGCACGACCTGCCGGAGAAGACCCTGGCCGAACTGCGACGCACCGAAGCCAAAACCCAGCACAACCAAGGCCTCGTCCTGCGACTTGCCCTCTCGTACGGAGGACGCAGCGAAATCGCGGACGCCGTGCGCCGCTTCGGGGAGGACGTGCAGGCGGGTCGCGCCCATCCCAGCGAGGTGGATGAGGAGACCCTGCGGCGCTACCTCTACGATCCCGAAACGCCCGACCCGGACTTGATCATCCGCACGGCAGGGGAAATGCGCATGTCGAATTTCCTCCTGTGGCAGTTGAGTTACTCCGAGTTTTACGTGTCCCCCGTAGGCTGGCCCGACTTCCGCGAAGAAGCGTTGCACGCGGCGTTCCACGACTACGCCGCGCGGGAGCGGCGCTACGGTCTCGTTCCCGGGGCGGACGCTTCGGCGGCCTCCGAATGACGATGGATTCGGAACGCAAAGCCAAGCTGTGGAGGCGCACGCGGGTCGGCGGGGGGCTCGTGTTCGCGCTGGTCGCGCTCCTGTGGCTCGCCTCTTTGGACTTCGGACCGCGCTTTGTCGCCGCGTTCGCCACCCTGGCCGCTGGTTTAGGAGCCTGGGAAGCGCGCCGCATGGGATTGCCTTGGAAGGGCACGCCTTTGGCGCTCTTGGTGCTCGCGGTGATCGGGGCGCAAGGCGCTTGGCTGTTGGGTTGGGATCCCGCTCTGGCACTGGAAACCCTTGGCAGCTCATCGGGCCAGCGTTACGCGATCACCCTAGCGGCCTCGGTCGCCTTGCCCCTGCTGGTCGTCGGAGCTTGGCGCCTTTTGGCCCGGACCCCAGCCGACCCGTCGGACGGGCCCAGCTCCACCGCGCGGTGGTGGTGCCTATTGTGGCTTTGCGTGCCGCTGGCCTGCCTGTATCCGGTGCGCCTGTTTGGTGGTGTGCAGGCTTTGATCGCGCTGGTCGTGCTCTCGAAGGTCGGCGACATTGCCGGGTACTACGTCGGCAGCCTGATGGGCAAGACCAAGCCGTTTCCAAAACTCAGCCCCGGTAAAACCACCGCCGGCTGCGTCGGTTCCTTGGTCGCGGGCATGTTGGCTGGAATCGGATGCCTCTGGGGCGGGCTGTTACCCGTTTTGGAGGGCTCGCTGCTGGGCACACTCGGATGGGATTGGCTGGTCGGGGCCCTGGTGGGGGCCACCATCAACCTAGCGGCCCAAGCGGGCGATCTTTACGAGAGCTTTTGGAAGCGCCAGACCGGGGTCAAGGACTCGGGGACCTGGTTTGGGCCCTCTGGTGGCGTGCTCGACCTCGTGGACAGCCTGTTGTGGAGCGCTCCCCTCGCTGCGCTCACTTGGCCGGTGGGATTCGGTTGGTTGGGCTCCGGGGCGGGACTAGGATAAGCTTCGAGCCACGCCGGACCTTCCGTCCGCACCTTGGAGAAAGCCTTTGCCCGAGTTAACCATTCCCCTGCGATCCCACGACGAAGCCATTCTCGTGCTGGGGCCTTTCGACCGCTTCGCCAAGCTGATGCGCCAAGAACTCGACATCGAGATCTTTGCTCGTTCGGGCGCGCTGCGCATCAAGGGGCCCGACGAATCGATCGCCGAAGCCGGCCGCCGCATCGAACACCTGCTGGGCAAGTCCCGCAAGGGACGCGATCTTGAGCTGCAAGACATCGAAGCCATCTTGCTGGACCAAAAGAAGGGCAAGCGCAACGAGTCGAGTCACGAATCCGGCAACGGTTCGAGCCGTTTCGATCGCCATTCCAACTTCGCGACGCCGGATCGCCCTTGGACGGGTTTCAAAATTCGTCCGGTCGAACCGCGCAACGAGAACCAACGCCGCTACCTCGAGCTGATCGAGAAAAACTCCTTGGTCTTCTCCCTCGGATCGGCGGGCACCGGCAAAACGTACTTGGCCGTGCACGCGGCCGTACGCAAACTGCGGCGCGGAGAAGTGCGACGTTTGATCATCACGCGCCCTGTGGTGGAAGCGGGCGAACACTTGGGCTTTTTGCCGGGGGACCTGCGCGACAAGCTCAATCCCTACATGCGGCCGATCTACGACTCCTTGTCGGATTTGATCCACTCCGATGATTTGATGCGGCTCGAAGAGGCCGGCGTCATCGAAGTGGCGCCGTTGGCCTACATGCGCGGTCGCACCCTTTCGAACGCCTTCGTGATTTTGGACGAAGCCCAGAACACGACCATCGGTCAAATGAAGATGTTCCTGACGCGCATGGGGGAGGGCTCGCACATGGTCGTCACCGGCGACCAGAGCCAAAACGACTTGCCCCATCACGTGCGCAGTGGCTTGCTCGACGCCGTGCATCGCTTGCGCGGTTTTGAAGGCATTGGGATCGTGGAGTTTTCACCCGATGACGTCGTGCGTCACCCGCTGGTGGCGCAGATCATCCGCGCGTACCAGGCGCCGGCGCGCAAAGAGTCGGACCGCAAGGATTCCGCCCATAAGGACCCCGATCGTCGCGACGCGGACCGCAAAGACACCGAGCGGCGTGATAGCGATCGTCGCGATGGGGAGCGGGACGAAGCCGATCGCGCTTAAGCCGTGAGCGCAGCGCCGTCAGAAGGCCCGCCCCCGGCGGAATGGGAGGTGCATTGGACCGTGTCCCCCGAGGTCCTTTCCGTCGAGCGCGTGCAAGCGATTGCACGAGCCGCTTTAGCCCACGGCGGTCGCCCGGACGGCGCGTTGTCGATCGTCCTGGTCGATGACGAGACATTAGCCCGCATGCACGGCGAGTACCTCGACGACGATTCGCCCACCGACGTGATCTCGTTCGACCTGCAAGACCCGGACGACCCCGTGCATGCTGGGCCCATCGGCGAACTGTACGTCAGCGTGGACTGTGCCCGTCGGGTGGCGGCGGAGCGAGGCGTGCCGGTCGAACGGGAACTGGCCTTGTACATAGTGCACGGAGCCCTGCACCTGTGCGGCTTCGACGATCACGAAGAAGCCGACCGCGCGGCGATGCGCCAGGCGGAAGCTCATGTGATGGAGCAGCTCGGCTTCGACGCGGATCGTATGCCCCACGACGCCTAAAACGAGCGCAGGGCCGGATGCCCCCGGGGAGGATTCGAAGCGGAGTCCGAGCGTCGCCACGAACGGAGGAGGGGCGAAGCGCTCGCCATCGCCTCACTTTTCGAAGCGGGTCATTCCGAATTCGGGAACGGCAAAGTGTTGGCGGCAAGTGCGAAGTTTGGTGCGCAATTCCCGTTTGGAGTGCGTTTTGTGTCCGGTTTCTCCGCGCGTTGGGACACCAAGGCCTTGGAAAGCTCAGGGAGTGGGGGAGACGGTTGCACCTAGAGGGGGGCGGTTTGTCCAATTTCCTTACCCGTTGGGCCGCCAAGCCCTTTCTGCCGAACTCTTCCTGTGAATCCGACCCCGTCCGATCCCTCCTCCCGCTCCATCTCGAGCCCGCGCCGCGGGGCAGGGGCCACTCCGGGACCGAAGAAGGAGTTCAAGCTGACCCACCCCGAGTTGTGGGAGGCCTATCGCAAGGATCCGGGCGAGGTGACCCGCAACCGCTTGGTGGTCCAGTACCACGCCTTTGC
>JAUHXY010000274.1 GCA_030426785.1 bacterium | reverse complement strand
CCAAGTCGGCGGCTTGCTGCAAGTACGCGAGGTGAGACTCGGGTGGGCACAGGATCGCCACCGCATGGACTTCCTGCGCGGCGTGCAACGAGGCTAGGTCGGTATACCCGGGACACGGGTGTCCGAGGATCCCTTGCAGATGCTCGGAGGTCGCGGCTCGGCTCGCGGCACTGCGCCCCACATGACCGCAAACCTGTGCGCCGGCCGCCTTCAAAAAGCGCGCCACGAAAGGCCCTAAGCCCTGTCGCGTGCGGCCCGCGCCGACCAATGCGATACGCGGCTTCAAACCCGGGTTGTGACCCCCAACGCGCTGTAGCGCTCGGTCCACGGGGAGGGCAATTCGCGCACGTAACAATCCAGTTGCGGCAGGTAGCCCAATTGATCGGCCAGGCGCAACAGCGCGACCTCGGTTTTCATGTCGGGGATTTCTCCGGAGCGGGTGCGCCGGATCGCTTCGCGCAGGTCGAGGATCACGGGGCGACCCCACTCCTCCATGACCGATCCATCGCCGGTTCCGCCGGTGGCTTCCTCGAGGGGTGCGGGGGCGCTTTGGAAGTACAGTTTTTCGTCACCCGTACCCGGCGAGGCGAAGGTTTCCCCGCCGGCAGGCAAGAAGGAATCGATGGGCAATTCCAAGCCCGCTTCCTCCAACGCTTCCGCCGCAGCGCGTTGGGCCAAACCGGCTTGCCCCGAAGGATCGCTCGGCTCCACCATGCCCGCCACGGTCTCCATCAACACCAAGTACTCCCGGGGGTCGGGGTGCACGAACGTCGCGTGCTTGCGCAAGTAGATCGGGACCCGCGGCGCCTCGCGCAACAGCACTTGGATGCGCCCGTCGGGGGCGATGCGATAGAGCACGGCCACCACCGCATCGCTGCCGCGCCGGTGCAGCACATCGCAGGGGTACACCGCCGACATGGTCCCGTCGGCGTACTGGTTGCGCACCATCAGGCGCTTCAAGGTGAGGAAGCCCTCGCTGCAGGAGCTCTGGGCGGTGCGGTCCTCGACGATCTCGATGGCGGTCAGCGACATGGCGGGATGATACGGGCCCGGCCGGCGCGAGGCCCGGACCCCCTAGGCCGTTTTTTGGGCCGGGGGCGGACCTTCGGGGGCTGTTCGGTCCTTGGGTGCGGGGCGGAAATCCGAGCAGACCGAGGCGGGAAAGTCCCCGGGCTGACCTCTGGTCTCGCATCAAAACGGGACCGCGCCCCAATGCGCGGCAACCGGACCTGACGGCTAGGAATGCCTAAATTCCCCTCGGCGGAGGGTCCGAAGGAACGTGCATGGCCTCCTGGTGCCGCTCTAGCCTTCCCCTCGTTCTGACCCTGCCCCTGTTCGGGTGCATGGCCGACTTAGGTGTGCCGGATACCACTCCGCCGGTGGTGCGTTTGGAAGGGAACCTCGAGGTCCTGCGTCAAGCGTTCAACCAAAACGTCCACGCACCACGCTTGGTGGCTTTGATCCCGCCGAGTTGTGCGGAGATGCGTTTGGCTTTGCGCGAGGCGCAGCGCGAGGTGGAAGACCTCGAGTACGGCTCGGAGATCCAGTGGTTCGTGATCTGGCAGGAGGAACTGCCGGGCGACGACTTTCACGCGGCGCGTCAAGCCTGCCGGGAGGTCGCCGAGATGAACGCGCTCTTCTACCACGACTCCGAGTGGCTCGCGACGCGCAACCTGGCCTACGGCACGGTGTTGAGCGGTCAGCTCAAACGCGCCTTCCTGTTCTATCCTCCCGGGGTTTTGTGGGGGGAGCGGCCGCCCGAACCCAGCGCGTGGGTGCACGACATGGGGCGCATCGATCGGCAGAACGTAGGGGATCCTGAGCGTTTGACCGATGCCCTGCGATGGCAGTGGAACGTGCTAGCGCAGCCGCGGTAGCGTTGTTTGCGGCGACCCAATGCCACAGGGCCGACTCCGACCGGCGGAATCGACCCTGTTGCGATGGAGAGGGCGTCGGGCGCTACTGCGGCATGCGCGTGCAGATCATCTCGAGCACCAAAGACTCGACGCCATTTTCGTTTTGCACGAAGCGGCGCACGGTGTGGATGTTCGAGTTTTGCATCGTCATGACCGTGCGGGAGACGGACTCGCTGGTGTTGCGCTGCACGACCATTTCGCCGGGGACGCCCGACTCGACCATAGGCAGCATCGGCAGGACCACGTCGCCGTCCGATTTCGCCCACCCCATGCAATAGGTTTCGTCCTGCATGTCGAAGGCCATCAGGATGGCGCTTTGGAAGGGCACGTCGCCCCACCAGCTATCGTGGCTGCCCACGAGAACGTTCGCCTTGTGATCCCACTCGTAGGTCACGTGGCCTTCGAACGAGGTCGCTTCGGCGTTCGCCTGGTTGTAGACCTGGTAGATCACGTCGAAGGTGCCTTCTAGGCCGCGCAGGAATTCGACCTGCACGCCTTCCTCGCACAAAGTGGTCGCGACCTCGCCCATTTCTTCGGGCTGGATGTTCGTCGTTACGGAGCTTTCGGTGCTGGAGCAGGCGCAGGGAAGACCGATCAGTAGGGTGCTCAGCGCGATGGATTGGATGATTTTCATAGCGGATTGGGAACAGAAGGGGATCGCGGGGGGAGTCCTACGGAGGGGGATCCCGCTTCGGAGGGTAGGTCGACCGTTTCGACCCAAACCTGATGGGGGAATGGTCGGCGGTCGGATGGCTGTCCCAGGAGCGAGGGTTCGTGACGGCCGGGGTACTGGAGCGCTCGGACCCCAAGTGAGTGGGACGGAGCGGGGCCCCTTGGGGCATCGAACCGAGGCGTCGACCGAGGGGTTGCCTAGGGGAATTGGGCGGAGGCGTTGGGCATGGACTTCCAACTCAGGGCTTGTCGATCGACGATTTGCGCCCAAAAAGCGCTGCCAGCCAGGCGCAGAGGTCCTGGCCGCGTCCTAAACTACTCGCCCCAGCCCCCAACCCTCTCCTCGTCTCCAAGCCCTTTGCGCCGGTCCCCGACCGGCTTCACGCTTTGAAACTGCCCGCGCACCTGAGCCCCTCCGATACGTTCCCCGAGCGCCATATCGGCCCGACTCCCGACGACGTACAGGCCATGTTGGCCGCGGTGGAGTCGCCCTCCTTGGAAGCCCTGATGGACGAGGCGATCCCGAAGGGCATTCGCCTGGACCGGACCCTGCGGTTGGACGAGCCTCTCGGCGAGCGCGGCCAGGTCGAAGAACTGCGCACCGTGGCCCGCAAAAACCGCGTGTACCGCAGCTTCATCGGGATGGGGTATTCCCCGACGATCACCCCGCCGGTCATCCAGCGCAACGTGTTGGAAAACCCGTCCTGGTACACCCAGTACACCCCGTACCAGGCCGAAATCGCGCAGGGGCGCCTGCAGGCCCTGCTGATCTTCCAAACCATGGTGTCCGATCTGACCGGGTTGCCCATGGCGAACGCGTCCTTGCTCGATGAGGGCACGGCGGCGGCGGAGGCCATGCTGTTGGCCTGGGCGGTGGGGCGCCGCAAAAAGAACCGCTTCTTCGCCAGCGAAAACGCGCACCCGCAGACCTTGGCGGTCATGCGCACGCGGGCCGAAGCGGTCGGCCTGGAGCTCGTGGTGGGGGATGAACTCAGCGCCGACCTGACCGATTGCTGCGGGGTCTTGGCCCAATACCCGGATACCTACGGCAAGGTGCACGACTTCACCCAGCTGGCCGACCGCATTCATGCGGAAGGTGGCATGTTCATCGTCGCCACCGACCTTTTGGCGCTGCAGATGCTGCGCTCACCGGGCGCCATCGGCGCGGACATTGCCGTGGGCTCCAGCCAGCGCTTCGGCGTTCCGATGGGCTACGGAGGTCCGCACGCGGCGTTCTTCGCCTGCAAGGACGAATACCGTCGCCTGATCCCCGGTCGCATCATCGGCGTTTCGAAAGACCGCCACGGCAAACTCGCCCTGCGCATGGCGCTGCAGACCCGCGAGCAACACATCCGGCGCGACAAAGCCACCAGCAACATCTGCACCTCCCAAGTGTTGCTGGCGATCATGGCCGGCATGTATGCGGTGTACCACGGCCCGCAGGGGCTCAAGCGCATCGCCGAGCGCACGCACGGCTGGACGCAGGTTTTGCGCCAACTGTTGCTCGAGCAGGGCGTGCAGGTGGCCGAGGGCCCGTACTTCGATACGTTGCGCGTGGATCTGGGATCCGAGCGAGCGGACGCCGTCCACGCGGCGGGGCACGCCAAAGCGCTCAACTTGCGCCCGATCGACGCGCGCACCGTCGGGATTTCCTTGTCCGAGACGACCGGAGCCCAAGACGTGCTCGACCTCGTGGAGGTCGTAACGGGTGCCAAGGTTTCCTTGGAGGCGGCGTTGGAACAACACGAGGTGGCCATCCCCGCCGCGTTGCAGCGCAAAGCTCCGCTGCTGGCCGACCCGATCTTCCACCGCTACCACGCGGAGCACGAGATGCTGCGTTTCCTGACGCGCCTCTCCAGCCGGGATCTGTCGTTGACGACTTCGATGATCGCCCTCGGCTCGTGCACCATGAAGCTGAACGCCACCAGCGAAATGATGCCCATTACCTGGCCCGAGTTCGGCGCGATGCACCCGTTCGTGCCGCTCGATCAGGCCCAGGGATACCAAGAGATGATCGGTCGTTTGGAGCGCCAACTCGCCGAGATCACCGGCTTCCCCGGCATCTCTTTGCAGCCCAACGCAGGCTCCCAAGGGGAGTACAGCGGTATGCTGGTCATCCAGGCGTGGCATCGCTCCCGGGGGGAACAGCACCGCGACGTGTGCTTGATCCCCACCTCCGCTCACGGGACCAATCCCGCCAGCGCGGTGCTGGCCGGCATGCGCGTCGTGGCCGTGCAGTGCGACACGAACGGCAACATCGACGTAGACGACTTGCGCAAGCAGGCGGAAAAACACGCCGACAAGCTTTCGGCCCTCATGGTGACCTACCCCTCCACCCACGGGGTGTT
>JAUHXY010000273.1 GCA_030426785.1 bacterium | reverse complement strand
GAAGTTCCTCGAGATCGAGTTCCAAGTGATCTCCAACGCCGTCGAGTCTGCCCTGCTTGGCAGCGACGATCCGACGGTCATCCTGCGTGCTAGCTGTCGAGAAGATGGAACGCTGCGTCTGGAGGTGATTGACAACGGCCTGGGCATCGACCCGAGCGACCTGACGCAGGTGTTCCGCACCGGATACTCCCTCAAACCCGAGCGCTCGGGTCTAGGACTGCACTTGGCTTCCACGGCGGCGATGGAGATGGGTGGACGGCTCTGGGCGGAGAGTGGCGGTCTCGGAAGCGGGGCCCAGCTGCACCTGGAACTGCCAAAAGTGGCGAGGGCAAGCTCCCTCCAGGCCGTTCAACAGGCTGCGTGACGCCTGGATTCCGCGAGGGATCAAAATAGACGTTGGAATAGGGCGTAGAGTCCCCTACTCACGAAGTCGGGCGGGCACGGGGATCGGAATCTGGGCCTCTGACCGCCCCCTTTCAGGCTTCACCACGCATGCCCACCAGGTGCATGCCGTATCCTTCGATGACCATGCGCACTCCTCTCCTCGCCCTAGGCCTCGTGATGGGGCTGTCCTGTCTGGCGTGCAAGCGCCAGGACCTGGAAACCGATCCTGCCCCGACCTCCGAATCGACGGAAGCACCTGCGCAGCAAGATCCGGTCCAGAAGGATCCTGAGCCGCAAGAACCTGGTTCCAAGAGCACCCCCGCGGACTCCGGCCCCACGGCCGAAGGGCCCGTCCCGCTCCCCGATCCGCCCGCCGCGAAAGAACCGGCGCCGCCCTCCCCCGAGGACCTGGAAGCCAAGCGGCTCGCGGACGAAGCGCGCAAACGCCGGGCCGCCAAGCTGTTCGGCCGGGTCATCGACCCCCTAACCGAGGCCTCCAAGGCCTACGAAGAACACGAATCGCTCGACAAGAGTTCGTGGTTTGGAAAGGACCAGAGCGACAACCAGAAACGCATCAATCAATTGCTCGATGAGGCCATCGAGGTTTTGCAGATCGCGGAAATCGAAGACGCGCGCCAAACCATCCGCAACCTGGAGGAAGAGAACGCCGGGTTGCTGGATCAGATGGTGAAGGACCGCGAAGCGCGCTTGGCCGCCCCGACCCAGGAAGAGCTGAACCGCCTGCAAAAAACCTACACCATGTCGCGCGAAGAGTACGACGCGCGCATCGACGAGGCGGCGCAAAAGCTTTCCGACAACAAAGAGGCCATCCTGCGTACGCAACTGGAGTTCGTGCAACAAATGCGCGGCATCGGCGTCGAACTAGACCTAGAGTCCGCCCAAAGCCTGCTTTCGACGGTCACGGGCGACGACTTCGTCAAGATGTGCGTGGTGTTCGACAACGTGCGTGGGGTCACGGTGCAGCTCCAAGAGCTGACCGAAGCGTCCGGAGAGTCCCTGGAGGCCGCCAAACGCTACTACGGCTCCTACGTCGTACTGATTCGTCTTCTGGACCACGTGCAGAGGGATTTCATCCGCCGGGCGCGCGAGGAAATGATCCCACAGCTCGCCGAATACCGCACGAAGGCCGAGAAGCTCATCGTCGACGCGCAAAACAACATGGCTGCTGGCGGCGATCGCACGATCGGCGAGCAGAACATTCGCTCGAATGAGCTCACCATCCAGGCGGCGCGTTTGTACACGGATTACCTGCACGAACAAGCCGACGAAATCGAACAGCGCAATCAGCAACTGCAAATCGCCTTGCGCGATGCGGAAAACACCTTCGACACGGTGGCCCTTTCGAGCGAAGTGGCTACGCTCCTGAAAGAAGGTTCGCGGAACTTCGCCGCCCTCTTGCGTCTGGACCTGCCGCCCCTGCGCGGTTTCGAAAACGCTGAACTGAAAGCCGAGTTCGAACGCCTGACCGAAAGGATGGGGAACATCCAATGAGCCGGGCGCGGCGTTTCCCCGCACGACACCGTGGGGTGGCACTGATCCTGGGCCTGTGCCTCGCTACCGGGATGCCCGCTTGCGACCAAGACCGAGCGCTGCAATCCCCCCGAGTGCGCCCCAGCTTGGAAGGCTCCCTGGAGGTCATGCCGCTGCTCGGCTTTTTGGCCAGCACCATACCGCTGACCGGGTTCGAGTCTGGCTACGGCATCACCCTCGAAAGCGGGGTTTCCCCGTCCCCGTCCGCATTGGTTTGGCACCGCTTTGGCAAAGGCGAACAACTGATCGAAGTCGCGTGGCCCCAACCGCGCAGCGGAGCAGACGGAGACGAATACGAATTCCACTTCCGCACGTACGACGACCAGAAGGTGCCCATGGTGGAGACTCGCAAGATCCTCTTCACGGGAACCCGCGAAGTGGTGTATCTGCGTGGCCCGCACGAATTCACGCTCGAACCGGGTGAATCCCCGGATGATTCGCAGCGTTAGATCCGCGCAGACGGAGAACGGAAACCGGGCCAAGAACAGGGCTGGCAAGAAGATGGCTGCGCACCCGACCGGCGCCCAGGGAAGGGTGGTATAACCTCGCCATGAAGGTCGCTTCCCACGCTCGATTCTCTTGGCGCAGCCCCCTGACCTGGACCCTCGGCTTGACCGGCAGCTTGCTCCCCATCGCCTGCCAAAGCACCGCCGCGCAAGATCCCACCCCCATCGAAGCGGCGAGTCCCGTCGATCAGGACTTGGAGGACTTGGCCCAGATCATGGTCGGGCACTTCAGCAGCCGGGCGCAATCCGAGGCGGACGAGGACTTTTTTGCCATCCAGATGATCTTGGCACCGATCTGGGAGGATCGAACCGACGGGCACTGGCTGTACGTGGAGCAAGCCACCGAAGCGCGCCCCGACGCCCCGTATCGGCAGCGGGTCTACCAAGTCACCCGCGAAACGGGGCGCTTGGTGAGCCACGTGTACGAGTTGCCTGGCGACCCGCAAGACTTCGTGGGCGCGCAAGCCCATCCGGAGAAGTTTGCCGGCGTGCAACCCACGGATCTCGTGCTGCGCGAAGGCTGCAGCGTGTTCCTCGAACGCGTGGGGCCCGAGGCCTTCTCCGGCGGTACGGAAGGCAACGGTTGCACCAGCGACTGGGGCGAAGCGAAGTACGTGACGTCCGAAGTGCAAATCGACGCCAGTGGCATTCGCAGTTGGGACCGCGGCTTCCTGGGGAGCGGGGAGCAAGCCTGGGGCGCCGTTTCAGGACCCTACGTCTTCGACCGACAGTGAACGCCGAAGGCCCCTCTCACGATGCGTCTCACCCGCGTACCGGGCCGGGTGCGCGGACCGTGGAGGCTTGGTGCCGTGAGTTGTTGCTGGCACCGGACGCGGCCTCGAAGTTGGGGGCTCGCGGGCGAATGTCTCCTCGCAGCTCCTGGGTTTGGCAACCTCCCAAGCAACCAGAGCGCATCGCAGCGCCCAGCCGCCCCGCCCCCTGGCAGGTCATCCAACGCGCTCCGAAGACCCCCAAGCGGGGCGCCATGGTGCACGCGGCGCAGCGAGCTCACTTGCTGCACACCTTGGCGCACCACGAGCTGCAGGCGGCGGAATTGTTCGCGTGGGCCATCCTCGCGTTTCCTGACACGCCGCAAACGTTCCGCGCGGGTCTGTTGCGCATCGCGCTCGAAGAGTTGGAGCACTTGGAGCTGTACCGCGACCAGCTCCAGCGCCTGGGCCGCCAGTATCCCAGCGAGCCCGTGCGCGACTGGTTTTGGGAGCGAGCCACGGCGTGTCAAACCCCGACGGACTTCGTGGCGTTCATGGGCTTAGGGCTGGAAGGCGCCAACCTAGAGCACAGCGCACGCTTCGCCGCGTGGTTTCGGGAAGCGGGCGATGAAGCGGGCGCTGCGGTGTTGGATCAGGTCGAGCGGGATGAAATCGGGCATGTGGCCTTCGCACGGCAATGGTTCGAGCGGTGGACCGGGGCCCCCTTGACGCTCGAGCGTTGGCAAGCGCACTTGCCGCCGCCCTTGACGCCGGCCGTGTTTCGGGGGCAACCCCTCAATCGAGAGGCACGTCGGCGCGCGGGTTTGAGCGAAGCGTTTCTCGATGCGCTCGACGCAGCAGCGCCCGCTCACCTTGCAGCACGCCCGGCCGAGCTGCCGGAAGACGTGGGCGATCGGCGGCTGCGCTATTGGCTCCAGAGCGATCGCGAACCGGTGGTTTGGATCCTCAACCTCGACGCGGAAGAGGAGTGGGCGCACGAACGGGCGCATCCGGACCAGCTTTATGTGCGTTCACCGAAACTGGAAGCCGTGCTACGCGCCAAGCGTCGCCCGCTCATGACCCATTTGGTGCAGCCCGGAGATTGGACTTGGCCGCCAGAAAACGGGCGCGTGGCTCCGGCGGGGACGCGTGCGATCGCTTGGAGTCCCACACGGTCAGCCGAACGCAGCGCCCGAGAACAAGGCTGGGTTTGGGAGGATGGTGTCCCTTTCTCGCTGCTACCGGTCGTGCAGGACAAAGCCTTTTGGGCTTCGTGGACGGAACGAGCGGGCCTGCCCGGCCCGTGCAGAGCGGTGGTGACGAGTTGGGAAGAGCTCGCAGCGGCTTGGTCTCCCTCGGGCGCCACTCCATGGCGTTTGCGGCGCCCGTTGGGCGCTGCGGGGCGTCATGCGCAACTCGTCACCGACCCCAAACCGGATGCGCGCACGCGCGCTTGGATCGACGCGTCGTTCGCGCAGGGTGCGCTCATCGCCGAACCCCAGCAAGATCTGGCCTGGGAGGCCTCCACCTGCGGCTGGATCGACCAAAACGCTCAGGTCTTGGTGTTCCCCACCCGGCGTCAAAACGTCGACGCACGGGGTGCATGGCAGTCCGCCGGACCGCTCTTGCACGCCGACGAGCCACTCAACTGCGTGAAGGATTTGCAAAAGGCCGCCCGACTCGTGGGGGCGCAGCTCGCCCAACGTGGCTATCGCGGTCCCTTCAGCGTGGACGGATTCGCCTATCGGCGTGCGGATGGCACCCTGGGCTTGCAAGCGGCGGGTGACATCAACGCGCGCTGGACG
>JAUHXY010000272.1 GCA_030426785.1 bacterium | reverse complement strand
TGGAGTGCATGGCGAAGCCGTGGGCTTGGCCAGCGGGCAGCTTTTCCCCATAGTTCGACTGGTCGCGGCAGTGGCGTGCCACCCGCAGGAGACGATCCTCCTCGTCGCCGATCAAGCCGGTCAGGTAATCGACGGGATCTTGGTCCTGCAACAGCGCCAACTCATCGGCGAACGAGCAAACGCCAAAGGCGTGGAACACGTGGCCGACCGACCGCAGCCAACCGATGCGCACGTGAGCCGGTGCCTCGCAAGATTCGGTGCGGAAGTTTTCGACCTGGTAGGGGATAGCATTGAAGCCCATGGAGAGCTGCGGACCGCCACGGGTTTGTTCCACCGACCACGTCGAACCGATGGGGTTGCACGCGCTACGACCGAGCCAAGCTGTCAAAGAACCGTCTTCGCTGAGGCCGGCTTTGAGGTAGAGCGCCGAGCAGGCGTGGTAGTAGTCGTGGCGTAGGTCATCCTCGCGGGTCCAGAAGACTTTGACGGGCGCCTTCAGGTCGCGGCTCAAGAGAGCGGCTTCGGCGCAGAAGTCAGGCTTGGACTTGCGACCGAATCCGCCGCCCAGCAAGGTGACGTTGCAGATGACCTTTTCAGGGTCCAAGCCGAGGGCTTGGGCCACTTCCGCCTGAGCCGCTTGCGGGTTTTGCACGCAGGCCCACAGCTCGCAACCGTCCGGTTTCGCGATCGCCACGCAGGCCGGCGGCTCCATGGGAGCGTGTGCCAGGTGGGGCAGGTAGTACGACGCTTCGTGGGTCTGAGCGGCTGCGGAAAAGCCCGCATCCACGTCCCCCGATTTCTTTGCGACGGCTCCCTCTGCTAGCACGTTGGCTTCGAGTTGTTGGCGGTACGCATCGGAGTCGTACTGCGCGTTGGCGCCAGCGGGCTCCAAGTCCCACTCGATCTTCAGAGCGTCGCGCCCGCGCAGGGCTGCCGAAGTGTTGCTCGCGATGACCGCGACCCCGCCCAGGGCCTTGAACATGAAGGGGGCGGAGGCCGCTTCCATGCGGTGGACCTTCTGGACCCCGGGAATCGTGAGCGCGGCGCTGTCGTCCACCGATTTTGCGACGGCGCCGAGTACGGGCGCGCGAGCGATGACGGCGTACAAACAGCCTTCGGGGGTCACATCGGCCGCGAATTGGCCGGCGCCCGTCGTCAAGTTGCGCAGGTCGATCGAGGGGATGTGCTTTCCAACGTAGTTTTGTTCTTCCGGCTCTTTGAAACGCAGTTCTTTGCGGCTGGGCTTCGGACGCACGCGCTTGCGGCCCTTTTCGTCGGCTTCGGCTTGCGCCTGTGCATCGAGCCGTTCCTGGACGGCGCGCGCCGGGGCGAGCACGTCGGCGAAGTCGAGGCTGCGTCCATCGCTATGGCGCACGGTATGGCGCTGCAAGCGGCATTCGCTCGCGTCGACGCTCCAATGTTCGGCCGCCGCGTGCTCGAGGTAATAGCGGAGCCGCGCCCCGACTAGGCGCATGGTGTCGTAAAACTGCACGATGCTGCGCGAACCGTCGGTGTTTTGGCTGCCGTAGCGAGCGTCGCCGATGGCTTGCACGATGTGAATCCGGTCCAGATCCGCGTCGACCTCATCCGCCAGCACGACCGGCAGGGTGGAACGAATGCCCGTGCCCATCTCCGAACGGTGGGTGTAGATCGTGAGCGTGGCCTTTTCGTCCAGGCTGACGAAGATGTCGGGGGTCCAATCCGTGGGCTCGGGATCGCCTTGGGCCCACAGCCGTTGGGTGCTGACCTGGGCCGCGACGACAAAGCTGGAGCCGGCCAGCAGGCCGCGCAAGAAATCGCGCCGATCGATCTGTAGGGGCGTGCTCATTACTTGCCCTCCTCGGTGGATTGCTGCAGTTGGCCAGCCGCGGCGTGAATCGCCTTGCGGATGCGGGAGTAGGTCCCGCAGCGGCAGATGTTGCCGGACAGGGCGCTGTCGATGTCCTCGTCGGTGGGTTTGGGATTCGAAGCGAGCAGAGCACTCGCGCTCATGAGTTGTCCCGACTGGCAGTAGCCGCACTGGGGCACTTCGTGTTCCCGCCAAGCCTTTTGCAGCACGTGTTCCCCTTCCGGGTGCAACCCTTCGATGGTGGTCACCTGTCGCCCTTCGGCCGCGCTGATGGGGAGCATGCACGAGCGGGTTGGGCTGCCATCCAGGTGGACGGTGCAAGCACCACACAGCATGCGGCCGCAGCCGAATTTGGTGCCGGTCAGGCCAAAGTGATCGCGCAGCACCCATAAGAGGGGCGTGGAGGGGTCGACGCCTTCGAGCGAAAGCGCCTGACCGTTGACTTGGATCGATTTCATTGCGGTTGCTGAGAGAGGGAGGTGGGTTCGAGGTCCACTTCCGGTCCGGAAAGCCCCCTCACCCGGCACCATCCTACCGCCGGGGAGCGATTCCAGCGCAAAAGCCGCGTCAAACCGTCCGCGATTCCCAGGGAGTTCGCGTTCGGCCGTATCCTGGTCTGGTCCGGGCGGATTCCTTAGGATGCGCCCCATGACAGCAAGCTCTTGCGCGCCATGCCGAGGAGACGACCCTCGGCGTCGGGTGCGCCCCTCCTTCGTCACCTGGCTCCAATCCGCTGGGATGTGTGCGGCCCTCGTTTGGGGGAGCGCTTGCAGCAAGTCGACGGAGGAAACACCCCCCAACGATGCGACCGAGGCGGGCAGCGAGAATTTGGATGGGGCGGCTCTCTTTCGCATCCACTGCGCCGCTTGTCACGGGGAACGGGGGGATGGCGATGGGGTAGTGCAGTTTGATCGCAAGGCTCGCAGCTTCGTGGAAGGGGCCTTTTCATTCGGCAACACGCCCGAGGCGTTGACCCGGACCGTCGCCCACGGAATCGGCGGAACGCAGATGATCGGTTTCGGGTCCATTTTGAGCGAACCGCAGATCGAAGCGGTGGTCCAGCACGTCATCTCCTTGGGGCCCGAGCGCGAGAGCTCGCCGAGCGAAGAGCAGACCCGCATGACCGTGGGCGAGCGAGCGCTCGTCGTGCGCGGAGGTTTGCCTCCGATCGCAGAAGGCCAGGCAAGCGTCGCGCGCGGGCTGTTGGTGGGCAATGCCGATGGGTTGAGTTTGCAGTACGCCACCCAGCCCTTCCGGCTCCTTGGCGTACGTCAGGGCTTGTTCGTCGATCGTAAGGACTGGCAATCTCGGGGCGGCGACGTGCTGCAGCCCTTGGGCCAACTGGTGTACCGCTTCGGCGCGCACGCCGAATCCGGTGAGGTGCCGATCGAGGCGGAGTGGGTGCGACGCGGTCCTTCGGCGGCGGAGGAACCGGGAGCCTGGGTCTCCGTGCCGGCGACCTTTGCCGGCACGGCCATCGAAGGGCCGACCGGTTGGGTCGAATACGAGTTGTTGGTTCCGGAAGCGGGTGGCTCGCTGCGCGTGCGCGAGAGTTTCGCGGCGCTCAGCCTGGGCGGCTGGTCCGGGTTTCGCCGGACGGTGCAATGCAGCGCATGGTCCGATGATTGGGGGCTGCAGTGGGCCGACGACGCGGCCACCCAATGGACCGGTCCTCCGGTCCCGCGCGCCAATATGATCGCCGGACGGGATCGCTACTTGTGGATGCGCTATCGGCCCCACGGTAAGCACAGCTTGGTACGCGTCAGCCATCCTCCCAAAGAAATCGAGGGGGGACAGATCGAGCGGGTGGAAGACTACTTGTTTGGCTTGTCCCCTGAACCGCCCGCCTTTGAAGCCCTCTGGGAGGCCTACCTATGATCGCGATCCTGGCTCTCGCCTTCGGCCTGGCGCCTACCCTGACCCAAGAGCCTGCGGAAGCCGACTTCTACGCCTTGGATTACCTCCAGGTGCCCGAGGGTGAGGTCTTGGAGGTCGGAGGTTTGGCCTTTTTGCCCGACGGCAGCTTGCTCGCGAGTACGCGCCGCGGTCGGGTCTGGTGGATCGAAAATCCCACCGCACAAGACCCGGCCAAAGTGCGCTTTCATCGGTTCGCCGAAGGCCTGCACGAAGGCCTCGGGTTGCGGGTGGTCGGCGACGACATTTACGTCGTGCAGCGCAGTGAACTGTCCCGCTTGGTCGATGCGGATGGCGACCGGGTGTGCGACCGAATCGAGGTGGTCAGCATGGGCTGGGGCATGAGCGGCAACTACCATGAGTTTGCCTTCGGCTTGCCCCAAGACGACGAGGGGAACTTCTACGTCTCCACCAACGTGGGCTTTTCCTCACCGGAATGGTGGTTGGGCAACAGCTTGGAACCCTATCGGGGCTGGGTGTTGCGCATCGGCCCCGATGGCACCGTGACCCCTTGGGCCTCGGGCGTGCGCAGTCCGGCCGGGCTCGGGCAAGATTCGGCTGGGCGCATCTACTACACCGACAACCAAGGGGATTGGATGCCGGTGTGCGGCTTGTTTCACGTGCAGCAGGGCGCGTTTTTTGGGCATCCGGCCAGCCTGCGCTGGCGCGAGGACTTCCTGCAGGACGCCCGCGTTCCTTCGATGATCGAGGCACCTCAGGTGGAACGCACGCCGCCCGCTCTGTGGATTCCTTACGAGTGGTCTCGCTCGACCGGATCCGTGCTCGAGGATCAGAGTGGAGGGAACTTTGGCCCGTTCGCTGGCGACTTGTTCCTGGCAGAGCTCACCAACGGCATGGTGTTGCGAGCGATGCTCGAAGAGGTCGAGGGGCACGTGCAGGGTGCTTGCCTGCCCTTCCGGCAAGAGATCGGAAGTGCCTTCCGTTTGGCCCAAGCACCCGACGGCTCCCTGTTCGTCGGCATGACGAACCGCGGGTGGGGAGGGCTGTCACCTGGCTCGGGCATCGCACGGGTGCGTTGGACCGGCGAAACGCCCCAGGAGGTTTCCGATGTGGCGCTGCGCAAAGATGGGTTTGCCGTGCGCTGGACCCGACCGTTGGCCCAGGCGCCAGACCTGGAACAGGTCACGGTGACCGATTACGACTACAACTGGTGGTGGGACTACGGCTCACCCATCAAGCGGGAACGGAA